>NC_020302.1:2195026-2508601 GCF_000341345.1 Corynebacterium halotolerans YIM 70093 = DSM 44683
CTGGCCCGCGAGGACAAGATCGACCTGTCGGTCGCCGCGCAGGCCGCCGAGAAGTACAACCTGGACGACCCGACCAAGGCCTAAGGTTTGTCCGTTCCCGCTGAAGCCCCCTGCCCCGCGGCAGGGGGTTCTTACGTTGCTTGCCGACGCCCGCGGCAGGCTCAACACCGCACGTGCCCGGCGCGGACCCACTACCCTCGGTGCCATGAGCCAGATGCAGTTCAACGAGGACCGCGAGCGCGCCCAGGAGGCCTTGACCAGGGCGGTCGGCGAGGGCCGCCTCGACCTCGGTGAGTTCACCGACCTGGTGGGCGTGGTCTGGGCCACCGACGACAAGACCACCCTCGACCGCATCATCGCCGAGGCCACCCCGCAGGCCCCGCCACCGGCCACGCAACACCTGGCCGGCACGCCCGCCGCCACCCCCTTCGCCCCGCATCCGGTCGTCCCCGAGGCCAGCCAGCAGCTGTCCTCCTTCCTGGGCGATGTGACCCGCAAGGGCGAATGGCTCGTGCCCGAGCGGCTGAGCGTGCGCGCCATCCTCGGCGACACCTACCTCGATCTGCGCCGGGCCACCGCCGCCAGCCCGGTGGTCACCCTCCACCTGGACACCTTTCTCGGGGACATCCGCATCGTCGTCCCGCCGGGGGTGTACGTGGACGTGCAGGTCAACAGCATCCTCGGGGACAGCAAGGTGGATACCTCTGAAGCACTGCCCGGTGCGCCGCGGGTGGTGCTCACCGGCACCTGCATCCTGGGTGACGTCAAGGTCACCACCAAGGAAGTGGACGACAAGCCCTCCTTCTGGTGGCGCTGGCTCTGATCAGCGCCCGAGAGCGCAGGGGCGTTTTCCGGAGAGGTGTATTTTCCTGCCATACTTGACACGTCACTAATTTCTGGCCTGGATCTTTCCGAACCCGCCCGTGAGAAAATACACCTCCTCCCCGCCCCACCACCCCGCGGAGCCGCAGTTCCCCGCGCCACAGCCGGCGAGTACCCTCGGAGGCATCAATGACAGAACGAGGGTCCACCCATCCGGCCTCCGCGAGGACGCGTCCGAGGGGTGGACCATGACCGTCCCGGCGAAGAAGCAGGAGTAAGGACCCGCCCCGTGAACGACGACAACCGCCCCGGCAAGCCCCGGGACGAGGACCGCGAGCAGCTCCAGGCCGACCTGACCCGCCTCGTGGGCACCGGTCGGCTGCAGTTCGCCGAGTTCGACGAGCTCATGGACATCATCTGGTCCACCGATGACAAGACGGTCCTCGACCGCATCCGCGCCCGCTACCTGACCTACCAGAGCCCGGAAGCCCCGCAGTATCCGCCCCAGCAGCCGGGTTACCCGCCGGCCCAGTACCAGCAGCCGGGTTACCCGCCGTACCAGGGTCATCCTCAGCAACCCGGCCAGCCCCAGCCGCCGGCGCACTACGGCCAGCCCCAGCCGATGGCCCAGCCGGGAGCGCAGCACTTCCCGCAGCCGGTCGCACCGCCCAATCAGCCGGTGACCTCGAATATGGGCGCCATCCGCCGCAGCGGTGAGTGGACCGTGCCCGCCCACTCGACGTTCAAGCTCAACGCCGCTTCCCTGCACCTGGATCTGCGGCAGGCGCACGCCGCCGCCCCGGTGGTCACCTTCGACATCAACGCCAATTTCTCCACCATCCAGGTCATCGTCCCGCCGGGTGTGCACGTGGACAACCGGATGAAGGAGTCCTGGTCGTCCTCCGACATCCAGGTCACCGCCCCCGCCCCCGGTGCCCCGCGCGTCATCCTCACCGGCTCTGCCCGCGGTTCGGAGATCAAGGTGGAGACGAAGCAGCTCACCGAACGTGGCGCCGTCTGGCGCAAACTCTTGGGCGGGGGCTGGTAGCGCTTACCGACGCCCGCGTGGAGTGCGGTAGGGCGGATGCACGAAGCCCGCTCCAGATTCACGGAGCGGGCTTATCAACGTTCGGAGAGGTTAAACCCCTGCTACGGCAGCAGCGAGGCGATCGTACCGAGCTGCGGGACAGCGAAGGCCAGGAGTCCGCCGAGGGCAGCGATAATCGCGGCGAAGATGCCGAAGACCGGCAGAGCGGAGGAGCCCTCCTCCTTCTCTTCATCGGCAGGCTTGGTCGTCTTGGTCGGCTCGGCTGTCTCAGTCACCGTCGGAGTCACCGTGACAATGGTGGGCTCAGCCGTTTCCGTCACCGTTTCACCGGGCTCGGTCACGGTAGTCGGGGCTGCAGTCTCGGTGATGACCGACGGCTCAGCGGTGACGGTTACCGGCTCCGGGGTCTCCGTGATCGTCGACGGCTCAGCAGTCTCCGTCACTGTGGGAGTCGCAGTCTCGGTAATGGGCTCTGCAGTCGCAGTGACGGTTCCACCAGGCTTGGTCACGGTAGTAGGAGCTGCGGTAACAGTAACCGGATCGGGAGTCTCGGTAACCGTGGTCGGCTCGGCTGTCTCAGTGATCGGCGTTGGCTCAACCACAATCGTTTCGGGAGCCACGGTTGTGGTGACCGCTTCCGGTGTCTCCGTGACGATGACGGGAGACGCTGTAACAGTCACGGTCGGCGAAGTGACCGGCGGAGTAAGCTCCTCCGAAACCCCTGCCGCACAGTCTTCGACTGCAGATCTAATCGCTGCTTGGCTGTAGAAATCAGTGAGGCGGTCTTCCGCCTCCTGCACCTGATACCCGTACGGGGCGATAATCGGCTTCAGCGCATCGCTGTACCCGAAGGGAACTCCCGTGAGGTTGCTGCTCACAAACTCCGCATCGCTCCAAGCGTCGAGGATCGAGGACGAAGTCTCCGACGAAGACCAGTCAGCACCAACGTTGATGATCGGTGCTGTCCCGAACGGGTAGTCGGCCATATCAGCCTTCGACCAATCTGCGAGAATCTCGATGTTCACTGGGAAGCCGTCGTCGACATAGCTCTGGTACTCGTTCTCGAGATCGGAATTAGTGAAGGCAAAGAAGTCGGCCTCAAGCCGTGAAAATCCCTTCGAAACCAAAGCGTCATGGATGGACAGAGTTCCATAAACCCGAGCCCAATCCGGGTTCTCAATCCACATTTGGTCGATCTCAGCGAACTCATCGCTCAGCTCAGGAAACTGAGCCCGGAGCTCGTTCTCAAGCTCCTTGTGCTTCTCAATCAGGGTGGCAAAGTACTCCTTTGAAAACTCCGTTTCAGCATCACTCAGTGTCGCAACACAAATATCCCGGCCATTGCGCTGCTCCACGTGAAGTTCGACTGCGCTGGCTGTCGGAACCACCGCCACGGCAGTCCCCAACAACGCGGCCGAGGCCAGCCCGGCCACAAACTTCGACTTAGACATACAGATCCTCAATACAGGCCCCGGAAACTGGGGCGAACCAATACAGAAAGCGTCGAAAATGCATACAGGATTTTCGCAGCAATGTATTAGTAAACACCCATCGAAGCCGGGGAACCTAAGCGATCCAAGTAGCCTTTCCCCCGCCTCACCCCTTATTACTGCAATTGGCGTTCTGACTACCTTCTACAGACGCCAACCGCGGCCACCAACCGGTCGATCGCCGCGTTGACGATCTCCGGTTCCTCCAGCGGCAGCATGTGCCCGGCGGCCTCACCGACCTGCAGCCAGGCCTCAGGCCACGCCTTCTTCAGCCGCTCGAAGTGGTTTTCCGGGGACACGTCGTCGAGCTCACCGAGGAGCACGTAGCCAGGGATCCCCGCCAGCTTCTCCCCCGCCGCCAGCTCGTCGTGGTCGCGCAGATCATCGAAGAAACCCAGGTAGCTCTCCAGCGGGGTCTCGTGGAACATCTGCGCGTGGAACTCGAGGATCGCGTAGTCGGTGGGCCGGCGGTAGATGGCCACGGCCAGGCCCGGCGCGAGGTTCCGGGTGACTACCCGGCGCAGCCGCTCGGCCAGGTCCGGCGCTGCCTCGGCCACCCCGTGGGCCTGCGAGGCCAGGGAGGTGCCGAGCAGCTGCGGGATGCCGTGATCGGCGAACGGATCGAAGGACGAGCTCACGATGACCAGGCCCGCGATCCGTTCGTGCAGGTTCGGCGGGCACCGCCGCAGCAGGTTGAAGATCACCGGCCCGCCCAGGGAGTGCCCCACCAGGATGAGCCGGCCGGACGGCACCCGCTCGGCCAGTACCGCGTGCAGATCGTCCGCCACCCCGGTCACCGTGCACCGTTCCGGCGGGACGGTGTCGCTGCGGCCGTGGCCGCGGAAATCCAGTAGCACGCCGCGCACCCCGGGATGTCGTTCCCGCAGGTGCTCCACCTGCTGGAAGAAGGATTTGGCGGCGAGTCCGAAGCCGTGGACGAACACCACCGTCAGATCCGCGTCCTGCGGTCCGACCTCGTAGTACCTCAAACGGAGCCCATCGGATTCGACGATCCCCTCACGATCCAGATTCCGTAGTCCTGGTTCGCGTCCATCGAGGCCGAACTGTCCGCGCTGGCGGGCGAGTTTCCGCCGCGCGGGCGAGACCAGCCCCAGCCAGTACCTGCGGAGGGCACGCGGCACAGAGGAGACGTCGAACTGCATGGGTCAAGATTACCGGGGAAGCCCGGTTCACCCGGTACCCGTGGGCTCCTCTCCGCCGCGGGCACCCGTCCCCGCTAAACTGGCCGGCATGAGTACCCCCGTCTCCCATGCCGAGCACCTGCCCCAGCTGGCCCAGATCATCGAGGAGGCCTCCGGCATCGAGTCCGAGGCGATTGTGCCCGAGGCCAAGATCAGCGAACTGGGCATCGACTCGCTCTCGCTCATCGAGATCGCCGTGCGCACCGAGGACACCTTCGGTGTGCGCCTGGATGACTCGACCGTGCTGGGTTTCACCACCGTCGGCGAGATGCTGGACTACATCGTCACCCACGAGGACAAGTAGATACGCCATTCCAGTAGTAGATATCCCCGGAGGCTACCTGCTCCCGAGCCGATCGAAGCAATTGCCGGGCAGCCGAGGCACACATCCGCTTCGCCCCATGGGACGGCCCGCTGAGAGGGTGACAGACGTGGCATCTACTCGATCTGGTCCCGCTCCTCGTTGCGGACGGTGCGGATCAACTTCCCGAGATACTGGAAGGCGGGTGGGGCGAGAAATGCCGCTGACAGCGCCACATTCTCGCTCAGCAGGTAGGAAATTAATGCCGCTGCCACGAAAACAACCGTGAGCACGAAGCTCATCCACTGCCCGCGGTGGACCGCGCTGACATCTCCGTCAACCAGCCTTCTCTTCTCATAGTTGGATGCCGCGACGCTCTCCTCAGACATCCTGAAAGCTCGTTCGGCAAAGGATGGATCCACCTGTTTGAAGTCGTCAAGGGTCTGGGGTGACGGAGTCGGGCCAGACCAGAACTCGGCGAACAGATGTCGCAGCTCGCCGCGGGTCACCGGCTCGGCGTCTAGGACTTCTGATTCAGCGTCTTCATGGCCTTGTCGAGCTCGTTGAAAGTCGCGGTCCAACCTTTGTAAATGGTTGCCCTCGGATTGTTCTGGAGCATGCGCTGTTTCGTCCGGAGCGGACGCGGATTGGTCTCCATGAGATCGACTCCCCTCATCCTGGCGCGGCGATTCGCTCCGCGAGCTGGCGTCTTCATCGCTCATGCACCTTCCTCCCGATTAACGCAGTCTCTATGTCGATGGACAAATAATTCTACCCCATTATTGCGCTTGATCATGCCCGAAGATCCGCTTTCCGTCCCTTCAATGCCCCAAGCCCCAGAGGGGCCGCATGTCGTTAAAGTCTCACCCTTTCGAAGCTGAAGACGGGAGAACTTGCATCTGCGCAAAGAACTGAAGTCGCCACCACATAGCTGTTGGGTACCGGCGCTGTCACGACTCAGCTCAAACCGAAAACCTGTCATACTCCGTTTGACCGCCGGACGGCCCGCGAAGTTCCGGAAACAACGGAAACCCGCCCCGCCCGCGGGCGCGCCCGCGGATAAGTGAGCACAATGGCAGGCATGACAGCGAGCATTTCGTACCTGACCGACATGGACGGCGTCCTCATCAAGGAGGGCGAGATGATCCCCGGGGCCGACCGCTTCATCCACGCACTGCGTGAGAACGACATCGAGTTCATGGTGCTGACCAACAACTCGATCCACACCCCGCGTGACCTGTCCGCCCGCCTGGCCTCCTCGGGTCTCGACATCCCGGCCGACCGGATCTGGACCTCGGCGACCGCCACCGCCCACTTCCTGGCCCGTCAGGAGAAGGAGGGCACCGCCTACGTCGTCGGCGAGTCCGGCCTGACCACCGCGCTGCACGCGGCCGGCTGGATCCTCACCGACACGAATCCCGAGTTCGTGGTGCTCGGCGAGACCCGCACCTACTCCTTTGAGGCGATCACCACCGCGATCAACCTCATCGCGCGCGGGGCACGGTTCATCTGCACCAACCCGGACGTCACCGGCCCCGCCCCGCAGGGCATCCTGCCGGCCACCGGCGCCGTCGCCGCCCTGATCACCGCGGCCACGGGCAAGACCCCCTATTTCATCGGCAAACCCAACCCGGTGATGATGCGCTCGGCGCTGAACACCATCGGCGCCCACTCCGAGCGCGCCGTGATGATCGGCGACCGCATGGACACCGACATCAAGACCGGCCTCGAGGCCGGCATGCGCACCATTCTCGTGCGCACCGGCATCGCGGATGACTCCGAGATCGCCAGGTACCCCTTCCGCCCCATCCGCACCGTCGATTCGATCGCCGACGTCGCGGAGAACATCCTCGATCCCTTCGGCGACGGCTACTACCTCGAGAGCGAGTAGACGCTTATCGACGCCCGCGTGGGTCTGCGGTGGGCGTCGGCTTCAGCGCCGGGTACCGCCGGTAGATCACTTCCCTGGTCCGGCGGATGCTCTCCCGGCGCAACCGGCTGAGGTACTCGGATTCCGGGGCCCGCCGACCGGTACGCGCGTTCTCCTCGGTCCGGGCGTGCCACTGTTCGTCCGGAGACGAGTGAGAGCGGTCTCGGCTGACTCGTCCGATTCTGCGCACTTTGGGGCTGATGGTCCGACCGTCTTTCCCGCTAGTGATGCTTGCCATCGCGATCGCCTCCTTCTTCCCTCAACTCTACCTCGCCATATTCGCTTTGCTCCTGGAGAAACTCGAGGACAGCCCGCGCCATCAGCTCATCATTGGTGGACTCGAGTGCGGCATCAACGATGGCGGGAAGTGTGGCCCATCCGACACCCTGATCAGCTTCCGAGGCGCTGAGTATCTTGTCCATCGACCATTGAAAACGATTCCACCAGGCATTTCTCTGGTCCGACTTCCACTTCTGGATCAGGCTCGCGATACCGACCCCACCGCCGACGATGGCCACCAGGAGGGTGACGATCCGGATGATCAGATCGGCGAGTTCCATGTTCCCTCCCGCGCGGCATGCCTCGCGTCCGCTTGCCTGAGAATCCCCCGGCACGCAGTGGGATCGCACCGCTGATAAACGTCTTCGTGCCAGAGGCTGATCGATTCGGCGGCGAGATCTCCCGTAATTCCCTGCCGATCCCGGTATCTCCACCGCGGGAGGCGGGCAATTCCCCTGTGTTCCCCTGGACCTGTCTTCATACATCGCAGATTAGACGGCTCCTCGGACACAGCACCTGGCCCTCACAACGGGCAGCACAACATCGCGGTTCGAGAGTGTTTCCCCTCCGAACCGCGCACGTTCCTCCCGGAGCTTCCAGGCGACCTGCCCGGAGCACTCAGCCCCCTCCCCCGTTAGTATCCCCGGCTGGCGGCGGCACTTTCCGGCCGACATCGTTCAACCGAGGTGGAGGACTCCTCCACCTCATCTTCTCGGGCTCCTCCCCGAGAGCCCGTGCCGGAACGGGAGCCTCAGTCCACGATCCGCAGGTCCCCCGAGAAGCAGTACTCGTCCGCGAGCCCCTCGACGACGATCCGCAGACGGTCCAGTTCCGCGGCGGAACCGGTCAGCACCTGGCGGCATTCCAGGAGAACGCCGTCCTCCCGCGCACGCTCGGCCGGCCGGTCGCGCCACCAGGAGGTGAACCACGACGCGGTGAACGGATCTTCCGTGGGGGCCGACAGCTCGGGCTCGGAGGGGACGCAGACCACCATGGCGGTCTCGATGCGCGGACGCAGGGTCTTCGGCATCCCGGAAACCGTCAGCACGGCGGTACGGGTGACGTCGGAGCGGTCATCGGCAACAAGAGCGAAGTCGAGGTCGAGGTCGAGCGGGGTCGCGTCGGGGCTCTCCCACGGATCGAGCCGTGCCGAAGAATCGGCGGCGCTCAACCAACGTGCGAGAGATGGTGCAATGGTCGTCATGTCGGTGTTCCTTCGGCAGCATGAACACCAATGCCCTCAAAGGCTGCAGATGGAAATACCGCCCCCGAGAGCAATGGTGCAAGACGAGGGTCGTCTTCCCCAACGGCCTCGCATGCGTCCCTCATGAAGCACCAGCTTCACAACGTGACAACCGCGATTGTCGGCCAGCTCACCATCCCCGGGCAACTCTGAACCCCCACTGCAACCCCCGTTTATTAAAGTTAAACCTGAGGTTGAGAGTTATTCCTGGGTCGGCGTTTCACCCGGCACAGAGGAGCTATACGGCGAAGTTCGTCGCGACCACGAACACCCAGAAGGCCGCGAACTGCCCCGCAAGCACCCATGCCCACCGCCGCTTCGGCAGCAGCGGCACCGGCTCCGGCTCGCCGAGCAGCTCCAGGTCCGGCCCGGTGAGGAACCGGCGCATCTGCTGCTGCTCCTGTACGCGGGCGGTCCACCGCGCGATGGTCCGCCGGTCCTCCCGGGTGCGCAGCAGCCAGTACAGGCCGGGCAGCCCGAACAGGGAGGCGATGCCCACGAACGCTACGGCATCCCAGCCGCCCAGGTCGTCAACGACACCCAGGAGAAGCCCCATCGCCATCCACAGGCCACCGAATCCGGCGCTGGCCCATGCCAGAATCCGCTTGAGGGCGTTCGGCCGGTACCGCGCCATCCGGTCGACCGCCTCCCGCCGCTGGGCGGCGGGCCGGGTGTCGGCGATCCAGCCCTCGGCGAGTTCCCACGGGTTGCCCCGCGCCGCAGCTGACTGAGGAAACCGGGGATCGTGATCGTAGGGGTGGTGTGCCATATCAGGTCCTTTCGCAGGGTCGACTGATGATACGACGACGCCCCGACATCCACCCGCACCAGTCGCACAGGGGATCGCACGCATTCGCCGCCGCGCACCGCGGTCCCACCTCAGCGCCCGGCCTTGCCGATCTCGCGGTCGATGCTCCACAGGAGCAGACGGTTCGGGACCCGGTCCAACGTCATCCGCATCCCCGCCATCGCACCACCCGCCGCGGCATCGCGGACCCGGGGATCCCGGCGCGCCCGCCCGAGTTTGGAGCGGGCGAATTTATAGGCGTTGCGGTAGGTACCGGGTTTCGCCGGCTTGACCTTCGTCATCTGGTGGAAGAGGAACTCCACCACCACCTCCTGGACCAGGGGCAACCCGTACTCCACGACCACCCCCGCCGCCGCCCCGGCAGACTCCGCGCTCCTGCGCATGGCGATCGTCCAGCCCGCCGCCGTCAGCAGCCGGGCGCCCAGCTTCTCCAGGTCCGTTTCCGTCGCCACCGGAACCCCGCGCAGCATGCTCAGGGCCAGGACATGGTCCATGACGATCTCGCTGACCGTCTCCCGGCTGTCCTCCTCGGTCACATCGACCAGATCCAACTGCGCCAGCGTCGCCCTGCGCAGGCGCGCGGTCAGCGACTCGTCGTCCTCGTCCGGATACAACTCGCGCTGCCCGCGGAGCATCTCCTCGACGGCCGGCACGCGGCGGGCGAACTGTCCGCCCAGCGCCCTGGCCAGGTCCTCCAGGGTGGGTCTGTCGTCGGAGCCGGCGGTCTGCCCGCTTCCCAGGTCCGCCGGGTCCACCCAGACCAGTGATTTCCCCTGGCCGTCCCCGGGCCCGTCGCCGCCCGCCGCGGCCCGCAGCTCCTCGAGCAGCCGCTTCGCGGCGGCCGCGTCCGGTGCCCCGTCGCCCTCCGGTTCGGTGAACGTGTTGAGGTAGGCCGCGACGTCCTCGCCCACGTAGCGGGTGCTCTTGACCTTCCCGCGGCGGAAGACCTGGTCCCACACCGACTCAGGTGCGCGCTCCAGCCGGTCGAGCACCTCCTCGAAGATCGGGATCCGGCCCCGGCAGGCCAGCACCCGGGCGGCGATCGCCGCCCGCAGCCGCGTCCACCGTTCCAGGGGCCCGGTCTTGTGCCGCATGGCGGCCAGCACCTCCAGGAGCAGATCCGCCGCCAGCGCCTCCTCCGCGGCCAAGGCCAGACGTAGGTTGTCCAGCCACTCGCCTTCTGCGGTCGCCGCCCGCACGATCGTCCGCAGCTCCCCGTCGCCGGCCACCGCCAGTTCCGCGGCGCCGAACTGCGTCCGGCTGCCCGACTCCTCCAGCAGGCTGCACAGGACCTCGCGGGCGGACTCGTCATCCGCCGGAATCGCCGCCGGCGCCTGGGCGCTGTAGCCGCCGCCGCGTACCGCGCGGCGGCGCTCCGCCAGGTACTCGCTGAGCAGCGGGCGGCCCTGGATGCCCAGGTGACCGATGTGCTCCGAGTCCTCCCGCGTCCAGGCCAGCGGGCCCGAACCGGCCAGAGACAGGGTGTGGAACCAGCCCCGGGCCACGGCCTCCGTGAGCACCACCGCGAGCTTCTCCTCGCTCGCCGCCCGCAGCAGACCCCCGAGCTCCCCTCCCCCGGCGCTCACGTGGACGCCACCGCCGGCCTCCGGGTTCAGGTCATCGGAGATCACCAGCAGGCCGTGCGTCGAGGCCTTCCCGATCCCGGCCTCCCCGACGAGCCGGGCCAGTGCCACGAGCTCGCGCGGGCCGAACCGGACGGTGCGTCCGGCCGCCGAGATCTCCTCCGCGGAGACGTCCAGATCATTTCCGACGACGAGGCGGAAGTTGCCGTCGCTGACACTGAGAGCACTGGTGTTGGTCACCGGTTCAGCCTATAAGGGAAGCTTCCGTCACCGTCGCGGAAACCCCGTGGCACCGGCCGTTCCCGGTGGCCGCGCCCCGGTCCTCAGACCCGGTACAGGTCGAGCGCGAAGTCGCCCCGGCTGTCGGTGCAGGTCCGCTCCCGCGTGAACCCGGCCCGGGCGGCGTCCCCGGCCAGCTCGCCGGGGGCGAATTTCCGGGAGATCTCCGTCAGGATGGACTCGCCTTCCGTGAACCGGCGCCGCCTCCCCAGGCTGGGGAATGCGATGTCCACCGGTTTCTCGGCGACCAGGTGCATCTCGATCCGCCGCTGCCGGTCGTTCCAGCGCGCCTCGTGCCGGAAGTCGCCCCGGTCGAGGCCTGCCGTGGGCACCGTCCGGGCGATCACGTCGAGGACATTGAGGTTGAATTCCGCGGTCACGCCGGCGGCGTCGTCGTAGGCGGTCTCCAGCCGGGCCGGGTCCTTCACCAGGTCGTGGCCGATGATCAGGTGGTCGCCCGGTGCCAGCCGGGCCCGGACCTTCGACAGGAACCGGGCGCGCTCCTCCTCGGTGAAGTTGCCGATGGTCCCGCCGAGGAACAGCAGCAGGCGGCGGCCGGCCACCCCGGGTAGCGGGTCGGGCAGGTGGTGGAAGTCCGCGATGACCGGGTTGACCCGCAGGCCCGGGTAGGCCTGCGTGAGCTGCCCGGCGGCCTCCTCCGTGATCTCGGCGCTGACGTCGATCGGGATGAACTCCCTGCCACCCGCGTCACCGGCAGCACCTCCGGCCAGCCAGGCGTCGAGGAGGATCCGTGTCTTGGTGGAGGTCCCGGACCCGAGTTCCAGTACCGTCACGGGACGGCAGGCCGCGATCAGCTCGGCGGCGCACTCGCCGAGGATCGCCGCCTCGGCGCGGGTCTGGTAGTACTCGGGCAACCGGGTGATCTCGTCGAAGAGCCGGCTTCCCCGCTCGTCGTAGAACCAGCGCGGCGGGAGCGTCGCCGGTTCCTCCCAGAGCCCCTTGCGCAGGTCCTCCTCGAGGACGTGTTGCTCGCTCACCGGATCGGCCCCGTCGCCAGGCGCAGGCCCGCGCACACCCAGCGGGATTCGGCGGGGAAGAAATTGCGGTAGGTCTTCCGCGAGTGCCCGGCCGGGGTCAGCGCCGAGGCCCCGCGCAGCACGTACTGGTCGGACATGAACTTGCCGTTGTACTCGCTGGCCACCCCCTCCTCGGGCTGGAAGCCGGGGTAGGGCAGGTAGGCGCTCTGCGTCCACTCCCACACCCCGCCGATGGAGTTGCGGCGCACATTACCGGGGTGGCAGCGCTGCGGGTCGAGCTCGTCGCCGAAGTCCCAGTCCCCGGCGACGGACTCCCACTCCGCCTCGGTGGGCAGGCGGTGTCCGGCCCAGGTGGCGAAGGCGTGGGCCTCGTAGAAGGAGATGTGGACGACCGGCTCCGAGTCCACCACCGGTCGGCGACCGGACAGGGTGAACGTGGTCCAGGTGCTGTCCTCCTCCCGGCGCCAGTAACCGGGTGCCTCCCAGCCGTTCTGCTTGACCGACGCCCAACCGTCGGACAGCCACAGCTCAGGGCGCCGGTAGCCGCCGTCGGCCATGAACTCCTTCCACTCCCCCACGGTGACCTGCCGGTCGGCGATGGCCCCCTCCGGCAGATAGGTCCTGTGGCGCGGGCGTTCGTTGTCGTAGGAGAAGCCCCACGAGTCCTCGGCACCGAGCTCGGCGACACCCTCGGCGACGGGCACCCAGCCGCACTCCGGGACGTCGACAAGCGTATCCGCCGGCCGCTCCAGGTAGACGGGATCCGTGGGGTTGAGCGAGAGCAGGTGCTTGAAGTCCATCAGCAGCAGTTCCTGGTGCTGCTGCTCGTGGTGGCAGCCCATCTCGAGCAGCTCGAGGGCGCGCCCGTCGAGGTCGCCGCCCTCAAGCGCCGCCGTCACCCGCTTGTCGACGTCCGCGCGGTACCCGGCGATCTCCGCCACCGACGGCCGGGTGATCATCCCGCGCTGCGGGCGGGGCTGGCGGTCGCCGATGGCCTCGTAATAGGAGTTGAACAAAAACCGGTGCCCGGGATTCTCGACCCGCCCGAGCACCATCTCCTCGAAGAACCAGGTGGTGTGGGCCCGGTGCCAGGCTACCGGGCTGGCCGAGGTCATCGACTGGGGCACCTGGTCCTCCGGGCTCAGCCGCGACACCAGCCGATCGGTCAGCGCCCGGGTGGTCGTGTACAGATCCGCGAGTTCCTGCGGATCCGCCTGTCGGGGACGGACGGTGACAGTCATGCGGCACCTCGTTCCTTACTCTGCATCGGGTTCGAATCCTGTTGCTGTGGACACAACCGAGCCGAGTATATGCGCGCCTCACAACATGTGTCGGGGCACGATCCTGGCCTCGGATGAGCGCAAAAGGCCGGGCGGACGCTCATCGACGCCCGCCCGGCCCTCACCGGCTCACGGCACTACTACTTGGATTACTGGGACTACTTGGACACGGCCTTGATCGCGTCCACCACGAGGCCCCAGAACTTCTCGTGGTCGAGGTCCACGGCCGCCTGCGTGGTGCAGTCCTCGGGTGCCGGCGCACGGAAGTCGGCGACGGTCATGCCGGTGGTCAGCCTGCCGTCGATCTCCACGTCCAGCGGCACCTTCACCACGGAGACCACGGAGGGGTCGATCAGGTAGGCCACGGCGCACGGGTCGTGGACCGGCGGGTGCTCGAAGCCCTGGGCGTCCTGGTAGTTCTTCCGGAAGGCGTCGAAAAGCCCGACGACGAAGTCGGCCACGTCGGTGCCCAGTGCCTTGATCTCGGCCTCGACCTCGTCGGTGGCGAGGGCCTGGTGGGTCAGGTCGAGGCCGACCATGGTCAGCGGCCACGGCTCGTTGAACACGATGTGGGCGGCCTCGGGGTCGACCTTGATGTTGAACTCGGCCACGGCGGACCAGTTGCCCACGTGGTAGCCGCCGCCCATGAGCACGACCTCGGCCACGCGCTCGACGATGCGCGGCTCCTTGCGGGCGGCCAGGGCGATATTGGTCAGCGGGCCGGTCGGCACCAGCGTCACGGTGCCGGGCTCGGAGTTCATCACGGTGTCGATGATGAAGTCCACCGCGTGTCCCTCGGCCAGCTCCACGGTCGGCTCGGGCAGCTCATAGCCGTGGATCTCCATGCCGGTGTCGCCGTGGATGTCCTCGGCGACCTCCACCGGCCGCACCAGCGGGCGGGTGCAGCCGGCGTACATTGGCACGTCGGTCAGCCCGGCAACGGTGCACACCTGGCGGGCGTTGTAGGTGACCTTTTCCAGGGTCTGGTTGCCGCCGATGGTCGTGATGCCGAGCAGCTCGATCCCGGGGTTGCCGGCGGCGAGCAGGATGGCGACGGCGTCGTCGTGGCCGGGATCGCAGTCGAGGATGATCTTTCGTGCCATGTGGGGATTACTCCTTGATAGAGGCGGTGGAAGCGACGTCAGCGGCGGCGGCGTCGGCCTTCTCCTTGGCCGCCAGGGTGTCGGTGATGGTCTCCGGGTTGGGAATCAGGAACGAGGTCACAAACGCCAGCCCCACGATAACCGCACCGGCCGTGATGCCCGCCGCGTACCCGCCACCGTTGTCAGCGAACATCGTGGACACGGCGAAGAGGATGGCGAAGCTGACGCCCGCGCCGAGGTTGAAGGCGCCGGCGTTCATGCCCGGCAGGTAGCCCTGGTTGTCGGCGGGGCTGAGCACCACGCCCAGGCCGTTGAGCATGATGTTGGCGATGCCCGCGTAGGTCACGCCGATGAACAGGGAGATGATCAGCAGCATCCAGCCGGCGGGGGCCGCGGTGATGAAGATCGCGGCCACCAGGCCCACGAGGGTGCCGATCAGGCCGACCTGCATGACGAGCTTGTAGCCGAAGCGGGAGGCCAGGGCACCGGCGATCGGACCCATCACCAGGCCAGCCAGCGCGTACGGGGTCAGGGTCCACCAGGAGACCGTCTCGGCGGCCATGCCGGCGCCGTTCTCGGCGTCCTGTCCGAGGTTCGGGATCAGGCCGTTCATCACCGCGAACACGCCGGTCATGGTCAGCAGGGTGGTCAGCAGCAGGGCCCAGGTGCGGCGCTGCTTCAGGTACTCGACGGTCACCAGCGGGTGCTCCTGGCGCTTCTCGATATTCCAGAAGGCGATGATCCCCGCGGCGCCGACGACCACGAGCACGGCGAACAGCAGCCAATTCGCGCCGGCCAGCTTGCCCGCCTCATTGAAGGCGGTCAGCAGCGCGCCGATGGCGATGGCCAGCGGCACCACGCCCTTCCAGTCCATCGGCGGGGTGACCTCGGCGGTGGACTCGCGGGCGAACAGGCGCACACCGACAACGGCGAGGACACATACCACGGCCATGACCCAGAAGATGGAGCGGAAGCCGAAGGTGCCGGCCAGCCAGCCACCGGCCAGTGCATCGACGCCCGCGATACCGCCGTTGACGGAGGTGAGGATGCCCAGCAGCAGGGCGTACTGCCGCTCGTTGGGGACCTGCTGGCGCAGCATGATCAGGCACAGCGGCACGGTCGGGCCGGCCACACCCTGGATGACGCGGCCGATGAACAGCACGGTGACGTTGGGCGCGAGCGCGGAGACGACGCAGCCGATCGCCGTGAGCGCCATCATGCCGACGAGAATCTTGCGACGCCCCACCAGATCACCCCAGCGCGGCAGGAACAGGGAGAACAGCGCGGCCGCGGTGAAGAACGCGGTCTGGGTCAGGCCGATCTGGGCCGCGGTGGCGCCCAGCTCCCGCTCCATCGTGGCCAGGGCCGGGGAGAGCATGGAGGCGTTGAGCTGGAAGGCGAAGACCGCGACCAGCAGCGCCAGGACAAGAGGGATCACCTCCGACATGGGGGCGCGACGGGCTTCTACGACATGGGACATGCAGGACCACCTCAGTGGGACGGGGCCTCGAGTCCTGTCCACGTTGTCGCAGGCCCCGTCGGCCGAAGCAATAAAGGTGCCCTCATTGTCCTCCCCCGTGCGAGGTGGGGCCAAACAAAGGTTATGACCTGCGGGGAAACGATTGCTTATCGACGCCGCGCGGAGGCCTGGCGGAAGCGAGAGCTCTACAGTTCGTCCACGATCCCGCGCATTTCGTCGGCGAACCGCGGTGCCATCGACCGCTCCAACCGGTACAGCAGTTCATCCATGGTCACCGGCGGTCGCCGCCGCTTCTCCACCATGGCCTCCAGGGCCTTCACCACCCGCACCTGATTGAGATCGAGCACATCCAAGAGGAACTCATCCGAGCTCACCGCATGCAGACTATGCTGCTCGAGAGCCGAATCAGGAAAGTCCCGGAGGTTATCGGTGACGATGACAGAGGCATTTCCCTCAATGGCTGCGGCGATGACGTGTCTGTCATCGGAGTCGGGGACTCCCCTGATCGAGTCGACGAGGCTCTCCCAGTTCTCGACGCGGGCATCAGGAAAAGCCTCATCCATCCGCTGTCCCCGCACCCTCGCCCGTTCCAATGGAGTGTCCGTGACTTTGACTATCGCCCGCGACACCTCGTCGAGGATCCGCCCGCTCCAGAGAGGAACGAAGGCATCACGACGCGCGAGCTCCAGCAGCAGATCCGCTTTGACGATCGGAACGAGGGTGCAATGCCCGAAACCCCGCCACTATTCTCGCCCCTCCGGCTGCGAACGTGCCTCTTTCACCGCGGAGTAGAAGGTGGACTCGTCGACGTCATACAGTCCGTCATCCTCAGCGTCATTCACCATCTCCTCAAAGACCTGGTCCCGCTTCTCATTGAGCGACTTCTGGTAATCAAGCACATCAGCCAACAGAATGCGGCGGTGACGGCTGCCCGTCGGCTTTTCACAGGCGATCTCCCCCTTATCGATCAGCTTGATCAGTGTAGGTCGGCTGATGCCGAGATGATCAGCCGCCTCCTGGGTGGTCAGCTTCCTGTCCACCGGAGAAATCGTGATGGCCCGTTTCCTGGCCATCGCAGCGACAATCCGGGTCAGGAGCTCATGCACCTCGAGTGGGAGCTGAATCTGCTCGCCGTCGGGTCCCAGCAGCGCGGCGGGAGCGTCGTGCTGATCGAGGAACCGCGAGAGATCCAACATGTCGTCAAGATTGTCGGGCGGCAGCACCGTCGTGCGATGTTTGAAATCCCTTACCTTCGTGCTCATGCCCACACCATCCCCCTAATTCGAAAAATCCGCAACAGCAGAAGACGTCTCTGACCTGCCGCAATTCTTACGCCCGGACCTACACCCCCCTGCCCAGCCCTCTCCGCTCGTTGCCCCATATCTCACCTCCACCTCCTCAAACGCCCCCCACCATCGCCGGACGCCCCCGGTGGTCGGGCCCCTGGCGCCCGCAGCGAGCCCTACCGGCGGCACCAAACCAATCCTCGGCACCATATCCGCCACACCCCCGCCCCCGCAGGGCAATATCCCCAGTGGAGCTGTCCCCTCGTTGAACTGATTTTCTTGATCCGCTTGCCGACATTCCACAGAAGGATATGACGCGCGGCTTTTCCGGCCCCTCCCCGTAGGGAGGTGGCATCAAACAAAGGTTATGACTTGCAGGGAACTAATTGATTGGCGACGTCGCGTCGCGATCAGCGTGAGCACTCTGACAGGGGGTAGTTGGTGACCACCCCCATTCATGCCTTGCGAAACGTCCCACCTACACGCCGCGATGCCCACAAGGACGGCGCTCGCCGCGAGTGCCTTTGAGAATTTCATAGATTGGACTTGGCCATGCCTTCTTCCAACGGACCCTTCAATATGGGCTCCTTCAACACCGGCGGAAATTCCGGCGACTACAACACCTCCCCTTTCGACACCTCCACGTCATCGCCTGGCGAGCCGCAGCGCTCCACAGGCAGTGGTTGCCTGAAGTGGGGCGCGATCATCTTCGCCTTCCTGGCCGTGATCGGCCTGATCGGCTCCTGCACCTCCGAGCCCACCGAGGTCGAGGTTCCCGGCCCAACCACGACCGTGACGGTCACCGAGGAAGCCGAGCGCGACACGACGACGGTCACCACCACCGTCACCGAGGAAGCCGAAGCGGAGCCTCAGCCCTCTGAGCCCACGGAGACCGAGACTGACGCAGCCGGTGTCGGGGCGGGGGCGGGCGCAGGTGCCGGAGCGGACGTGGATAACCGGCAGCGAATGGGCGCCGTGGCTCCCCCGCCGGTTTCTCCCGCACGGGCTCCGGAGCCCGCAGCGCCTGCAGCACCTGTGGCCACCTCATACGCCAACTGCTCGGCCGTCCGCGCCGCCGGTGCGGCACCGATCTACGCTGGCCAGCCCGGCTACAGCACGAAGCTGGATCGCGACGGCGACGGAGTCGCCTGCGAGCGATGAGTGCCGGATGCCGGCGGGGGTAATCTCTGACAGGGTAATTTCAGTTCATGCACAGCCTGAATACATAATCGGCAGATGCGTAAAACCATCGTCAGTCTCGCCACCGCCGCTGCTCTGGTCATCGGCGTGGCGCAACCCGTCTCCGCCCAATCCGCCCTCCTGAGCAGCGCTGTCGATCTGTCCTCGGCAACAAGCAGCGAAGTGGCCGCAAACCCGGACTCCACTGAGGATGCCGACTCGGCCAGCAGCGCCCTCTCCTCCACCAGCAGTGAACTGTCCTCCGAGGAGTCGAATGCCGCCCTGGAGCCGGGCGCGGGCGAAGAGGCCACCAACTCCGGTTCCTCCGACAGTGAGGTCGGCGTCCTGATCGCGGTTCTCGCTGTCGGGGGCGCCATCGCCGCCGGGGTGAACTGGGCAATCCAGACCCGCCTCATCCCGAACCCGCTGCCCGGCATCATTCCCGGCCCGGCTCCTGCTCCCGCTCCTACCCCTGCTCCTGCGCCGGCTCCTGCCCCCGCGCCCGCTCCGGCTCCTGCCCCCGCGCCCGCTCCGGCACCGGCACCGGCACCGGCCCCGGTACGGACGATGCAGCCGACGTACAAGAACTGCACCGACGTGTGGAACAAGCTCGGCCGTCCTATCTATGCAGGTGAGCCGGGGTACACCCACGGTCCGCGGCGTCTTGACGGCAACAGCGACGGCGTGGGCTGCGAGAACGACCCCCGTTAGCCGTACCCGATCCACGGAAACCGCCGGCGCACCTCAGCGCCGGCGGTTTTCATCTCTCCTGAGCACGCTCCTCAGCTCCCCTGCCTCCACAAACGCCCCCGCCATCGCCGCATGCCCCGCCGTAGTCAGATGCCCCGCATCCGCCGCGAACTCCACCGGCGTCTTCGAGTCCCCGATCCGCGCCGCGGTATCCACCACCCCCTCAATCCCGTGGGGCAGGCCGAGAAGCCACTCGTTGTAGGCCGCCCGGACGCCCTCAAACACATCCGAGTCCGGGAATCGCGGCTTGATCGTGCAGGCCAGCACCCGACCCGAGACCCGCGAACGCACCGCCTCCACCACGCCGGCGAAC
The DNA here is from genome assembly GCF_000341345.1 of Corynebacterium halotolerans YIM 70093 = DSM 44683. Classification (NCBI taxonomy): domain Bacteria; kingdom Bacillati; phylum Actinomycetota; class Actinomycetes; order Mycobacteriales; family Corynebacteriaceae; genus Corynebacterium; species Corynebacterium halotolerans. Next base: position 2,214,401 of record NC_020302.1, read on the forward strand.
CTCTTCTGCAGCGACTCCAACGAAGCCCCTGAGTGCAGGTCATTCGATCCCGCCTGGACCAGCGCGGCATCCGCGCGCGAGAAGTCCGCCCACCGCCGGTAGTTGAAGGCGTCCACCCGCATGTTCTCTCCCAGGGTGTCACCGCTGTGCGCGTAGAACACCGGCAGGAATCCCAGTCGCCGCCCTGCAACCGCAAGCGAAGATTCGAATAAGGGCAGGTCCGCACCCTGGCCGGCACCGGTGGAGTCCCCCAGCACCGCGACCACCGGCACCGAATCCGAAACCTCCGCCTCGAGCCAGATCCACAGCGGCCCGGAATCGGAAACTCGCCACCGTCCGCCCCTGTCCCAGACCCAGCACGGCGCCAGCATCGCGGAGGTCTCCTCCGCCGCGAACTCCACCTGAACCAGCAGCGGCGCACGCAGATCGAGCATCAACCACTCGGAGACCCACTCGCCGCCGTCCCCGACCGAAACCGACGAATCCACCAACCGCACCGGTTCCCCGGAAAATTCCCCGGCGCGCCAGGCCCCATCTTCCCCAGGGCCCACAGACACTGACTCCAGCTCGAACGGTCCATCGGAATAGCCGTACCGCGGGTGCCGGTTCGCCACGTGCAAGCGCCAGCGCCGCACCGAGGCACCGTAGCCACCCGTCAAGTACCGCACCGTCCCCGCGCGAAACGAGGGCCCGTTCCATCCCGTGGTCACGGCCAGCGGCACCCTGCGCACGGTCCCGCCCCTCCGGCTCACGTCACCCGCCACCATCCACCTGCCCGTCGGCCAACCAGTCCAGAGCACTCATGCCCGCCATGCTAACCAGTCGCCCTCTCTCCAGCGGGCCACCCAAGAGCACCAGCCCTCCCTGACGCCACTCATCTCCCCCTGCACCGATCCCGCAACTCTGAGCAGAAATTTAGCTCGCACTGCGAACTTCGCGAACCTGCATTAGTGTTCCCTTCTGCGCCCACACCGCCCGCCCGGATGGGAGCGTCCTAACGGGCCCGAGGTGCGTGGCAATCATGGGCAAACGTCGGGAGATTCGTCGAAAGACCTGTACATCCGATCGCCCGATAACTATTGAGCAACCAGTAGAAACACGCCGGGTGTCCAGACCACTCCCGGCGCGAACCAGTGAGGAAAAACGAGATGACGTCATCCCAGCCCAAGATGAACACCGCCTTCGGGCGCCGCGGTTTCCTGAAGGCCACCGGCGTGGCCGGTGCTGCCGCCGCACTCTCCGCGCTCATGGGCCAGACCGCCATGGCCGCCGAGGGCCGCCGCAACGGTGTGGACACCATGCAGGCGCCGAACAACGGTGGCTATGGTCCGCTGCAGCCGGCCCCGGGCGGCGAGCTGCTCCTGCCCGCCGGCTTCTCCTACGTGGCCTTCGGCCAGACCGGCACCCCGCTGAGCGACGGCACCCCGACCCCGGCCATGCACGACGGCATGGCCGCGTTCGCCGGTGCGAACGGCATGATCAACCTGGTCCGCAACCACGAGAACTCCCAGGGTGCGGCCTTCGGCGAGAACCCCTATGACCCGAACGCGGCCGGTGGCACCACCAACCTGGTCTTCGATCCGAACAAGATGGAGCTGGTGGCCGCCTACCCGTCGCTGACCGGCACCATCCGCAACTGCGCCGGCGGACCGACCCCCAACGGCACCTGGCTGACCTGCGAGGAGACCTTCTCCGGCCTGGACACCGACACCCCGCACGGCTACGTCTTCGAGGTCCCCGCCGACGCCACCTCCCCGGTCGACGCCGTCCCGATCAAGGAGATGGGCCGGTTCACCCACGAGGCCGTCGCCGTCGACCCGGCCACCGGCATCGTCTACCAGACCGAGGACCGCGGAACCTCCGGCTTCTACCGCTTCATCCCGAACGACCGCGACAACCTCACCGCCGGCGGCCGCCTGCAGATGATGGCCATCAAGGGCCAGCCGAAGTACGACACCCGCTTCAGCCAGCAGGCCGGCCAGCCGCTGCCGGTTGAGTGGGTCGACATCAACGATCCGGATCCGGACAGCACCGACACCCTGGCCGTGTTCAAGCAGGGCCACGAGCAGGGCGGCGCCCTCTTCGACCGCCTCGAGGGCGCCTGGTACGGCGACGGCTCCGTCTACATCAACTCCACCAGCGGTGGCGACGCCGGTCTGGGCCAGGTCTGGCGCTACACCCCGGGCGGCAACAACGGTAACGGCAAGTCCTCGCTGTCCTCGATGTCCTCGTCCAGGTCGTCCAACGCCCGTCAGGACGCCGGCGGCAAGCTCGAGCTGGTCTACGAGTCCACCGACCCGGAGGTCCTGGAGAGCCCGGACAACCTCTGCGTCTCCCCGAACACCGGCGGCCTGGTGCTGTGCGAGGACGGCAGCGGCAAGGACCTGCTGCGCGGCGTGACCACCGACGGCCGGATCTTCGACCTGGCGGAGCTGAACTCCGACAACACTAGCGAGTTCGCCGGTGCCACCTTCAGCCCGGACGGCAAGATCCTGTTCTTCAACGTCCAGACCCCGGGCATCACCTACGCCATCACCGGCCCGTGGCAGAACGGCGCCCTCTAAAAAGCGCAGTGCTTCACCCTCACTGACAGCGACGGCGCCGCCGGGAGACTTCCCGGCGGCGCCGTCGTGTCTGTACAGGCCGCTACCCGCAGCGACCGCAGGCAATCATTGCTTATCGACGCCCGCCCCTGCCGGGCGTGGGAGCTACCCCTCCAGCTCCTGCCAGATCTCGTCGTTCGTCTCCGCCCACAGCGGCTTCGCCCAGTTCCCGAAGTCCCGGTCGGTCAGCGCAACCATGGCCCGCCCAGTCCCGGGCACCGCCCACAGGTAGGTGCCGGCCACCCCGAAGTGGCCGACGAGCTCGGCGGGCATGGACTGCCCGGTCCAGTGCGGATCCTTCGTGCCCCGGATCTCGAAGCCCAGGCCCCACTCGTTGGGTTTCTGCGGGCCGAAGCCGGGCACCACGCCCTCCAGCTCCGGGAACTGTACCGTGAACGCCTCCGCCACGGTCGTCTCGTGCAGCAGCGTGGGATCCAACAGCTCCTTCGCGAAGGCCGTCATGTCGGCCACGGTCGAACGGGCCTCGTGCCCGGCGGATCCGTACAGCTCCGTGCTCTCCATCCCCAGTGGGGCGAACACACCTTGGGCGAGGTACTCGGCGAAGGGTATCCCGGTCTCCTCCGCCACGGTCTCGGCCAGCCACTCGAATCCCGCGGAGGAGTAGATTCGCCGCTCCCCCACGTCCTTCTGCGACTCGCGGCTGTCGAAGGCCATCCCGGAGGCGTGCGCGAGCAGGTGCCGGACCGTCGATCCCTCCGGGCCCAGAGCAGAATCCAGCTCGAACACACCCTCCTCGACCGCGAGCAGCACCCCGTAGGCGGCCAGCAGCTTGGTCACGCTGGCCAGCTCGTACACGCGGTCCGCGTCCCCGACCGTGCTCACCTCACCGTCGGCGATCAGCGCCGCCGCCGCGTTGTCCACCGGCCACTTCGTTACCTTCTCCAGAGCACTCATGCCCGCCATGGTAGCCAGGCTGTGGCGCCCGCACCTGCGCGCAGGCATCCGATCATCTGACGACGGCCCCACCCTTCCGGTAACCGGGGCCCTCAGGCCGGGTCCCCGCGCAGCACGTCCACGTGCACATGGTCGAGGTGGCGCAGGATCTCGTTGGCGGGGTCCGGTGCGTCATAGTCCCGCCACTGCCCTCGTGAGCTGTGCGCTCCAGATCCGGTCATCGAAGATGACGTACTGGATGTGCAGGTCCTCGGCGTGGGCGATCAGCCAGTGGGCCAGCAGCCACCCCTCACGCCGGTTCTCCTCGGTCACCGGACGGAAGAAGATGTCGATGGCGCGGCCGTCATAGTGCGTCGAATCCTCTCCGTGCCCCTGGTCGATGCCGCCCGGCGCGAACCCGCCCACGGGCCGGTCGCCGAATACCTCGGTCATCGCCGCGCGGAGCTGCTCGGCGCGTGGTGTCAGGCCGGTGTCGGTCATCTGCTGTTCCGGCAGCTCACCGGCGGCCGAACCCCGGCAGGTCAGACTCGGGCCGGCATCCCCGGGTGGCCCCTCGGCCAGCCGCTGCAGCGCCGCGTCGTCGATGCCGGAGGTGTCCGGTGCCGGCGCCCCGCGGGCCGTCAGCGCCACCGCCGTGGTGGCCAGCTTCGCCTCGTCACGGTCGAGCCCGATCTCCCCGTCCGCGGTCTCGACCGTGCACTCCGGGCCCCAGCGCAGCGGGTTGCCCCCTTCCTGCAGGGTGCGGAGCAGGCCGGGCCCGAAGATCACCAGCGATCCCACGAGCATCGCGAGCAGGACAAGGCCCACCAGCAATCGTAGGGGGCTGCGTCGGCCCCCGTGGTTTCCACCGGTGGTCATCGCGGGTACCGCTGGGCAGGTAGCAGGAAATCGGTTCCGGGTACGGCGGTTGTCATGTCCATGCTCCTGTTTCTGATCGTCACGCCGCTGACTGCGGTGTCATCCCCATGGTCGCAGCCGGGGGGGCGCCGGGCACATTATCGGCGGCAGGCACTGGCTGGCCGCATGCCCAGCCTGCCACCACGGGCGGGAACACCCCTTATTTGAGCACGTGATATCAGGCCATACGAGCGTAAAGCGCAGAGCGCTTCTGTCCCAAGCCACCCGTCGTCTGCCTGCCGCCGGCCGGTGAAGAGCCAGTGAGCGGATGCTGTGAAAAATAATTTTGCGTATAGCGCGCAAAATTCGATCACGGCGGATATAGTTGCACCGTTCAGGATTCGACCGTCGCCGCTGCGCCCACACATCCACCTTCGGATAGCACTGACGGAGAGAGACATGTCGAAGACCCCGGCAGAAATGCGGAACCGCCGGCTTACTTCCCCGGAGGACAGCTGTCGACGGACGTCGAATCTGCCAGCTTGTCCGGCCTACCCGAGCCCGGGGATCCCGGCTGCCCTTGACCCGACCCCACCACACACTTTCTAGGACAGCTTTTAATATGTATCCCGAAAACCGGCTGGTCCCGCCCTCGACCGACCACCCGGAGTTGGCCATCTTCGGACTGGACGGCGGGCCTCGCCCGCGTACGTTGATCGACATCGCCCGCACGACGATGGATCGTTTCCCCGATGCGGTGGCCATCGACTGTGACGGGGACCGACTGACCTACGGGGAGTTCTCCGTCATCCTCGAGGAGCAGGTCAAACGCCTGCACGACCACGGCATCGGCCGCGGCGACCGCGTGGGCATCCGCGTTCCGCCGGGCACCATGCAGTCGTATGTGGCGGTGCTGGCCACGCTGTTCGCCGGTGCCGCCTACGTGCCCGTGGACTGGGGGGACACCGAGGACCGGGCCGAGGCCATCTGGAAGGCCGGCGAGGTCGACGTCGTCTACGGCGCGGATCTCGAGCTGACGGTCCTCCGCCAGAAGACCGGGGCGCCGGACGCCTCCGCACCCGGCCCGGAGGATGACGCCTGGCTCTTCTTCTCGGGGCCGGCGGACAAGCTGGCGGGCGTGGTCACCACCCACCGCTCTGCGGCTGGCGTGGCGGACGCTCAGGCGATGGCGTACCTGGCGGACGCCCCGCTCCGCCCCGGAGACCGGGTCATGACCCGCCAATCGATCGCCTCGATCCCCTCGACCAAGGAGATGTGGCTGTCGTGGTGCCAGGCAGCGACCCTGGTGCCGACGCCCTGCGCTGTCCTGGACTCGAGCGAGGCCTTACGGGAATGGATCGTCGACCGCCGGATCACCGTGCTGGCGACCCTCCCCAGCCTGGTCGAGGCCTGGCCGCAACAGACCCTGCACAACGTACGGCTGCTGATCCTCGCGGGCGAGGACACCCCGCGGGGGCTGATCGAGCAACTTCGCCACCTGGATCTGGAGATCTGGACCGGTTACCGCGCCACCGGAACCGTCCTGCGCATCGCGGGCGGAGCGTCCGTGCCCCCGCCCCCGCTGAGCGCCGGCCGCCCGATTCCGGGCTCGCAGCTCTGCGTGATCGACCCGCAGGGGAAGCCGGTGCGGTGGGGTGAGACCGGTGAAGTGGTCCTCGCCGGGCTGGGCCTGGACCGCCACCTTGACCCGGCCAGGGACGCCGAGGCATACCGGCCGCTGCCGGCACTGGGCTGGGAACGCGCGTACTACACCGGGCAGCTGGTCCGGGCCGAGCGCACCGGCCTGGTGCCGGTCGATCGTGCGGACAGCCCGGCGCGCCCCAACCGCCCGCGGCGGAGATGGCGCTGGTGGCCGAGGAAGCGGGACTGAGAGCCTCGCCGCTCCCCCTGAGCGGAAAGATCTCAGTCAGGGCTACCCGGATGCCCTCACTGATGCCGTGCACCCGGACAGAAGTCGTAGCCTGATTCGGGATGAGGAGCTCCCCGAATACACGGTAAGTGCCTGCGCATTGAGGAATACCCCCTCAGTCAGGGAACCCACCCCGGACCTCGGGGTGAGCTCATATCCCAGGCCCCGCAGGTGACTTACGGGACCTGCCGTCGCTGAGAGGGCTGAGAGGGTTGGGGGCGGGACCGTGAAGGCCCGCTCCGTATTCTTCCACTATGTGGCAGGCTCCAGCGTGGGCTCTTCCTGCACATCCTTGATCTTGCGGCTGATGATCGCCTTTCGGATGGCGAAGGCGATGACCACGAACAGCAGGCCGTAGATGGCCCAGGTGATCGGGCTCGAGACCAGGATGGAGAAGTCACCCACCGAGGACAACAGGGCGTCCCGCAGGGAGGTTTCGGCCAGGGGGCCGAGCACCATTCCGATCATCAACGGGGCCACCGGATAGCCGTAACGGCGCATCAGGAAGGCAATGGCGCCGATGCCCAGGAGCAGCAGCAGGTCGAAGACGGCGCCGGAGGTGGCGAAGATACCCAGTCCACAGAACAGGGTGATGCCCGCGTACAGATAGTGCTTGGGGATCAGCAGCAGTTTGGCCCACAGCTGGGCGAAGGGCAGGTTGATCGCCAGAAGCACGACCATGGCGATGAAGAAGCTGGCCAGCAGCGCCCACACCAGGTCGGGGTTCCGGTCGAAGAGCAGTGGTCCGGGCTGCAGACCATACTGGCGGAACGCCGCCAACATGATCGCCGCGGTGGCCGAGATCGGAAGGCCGAGGGCCAGTAGCGCCCCCATGGACATACCGGTCGTGGAGTTGCCGGCGGCTTCCGGGGCGGCCAGGCCGCGGATGGCCCCCTTGCCGAAGAAAGGGTTCTTCCGCCGGCGGTCCAGGCGCCGCTCCACGTCGTAGGCGAGGAAGGTGGGGACCTCGGAGCCGCCAGCCGGGATCACGCCGAACGGCAACCCGATGGCGGTACCGCGGGCCCAGGCGGGCGCAGCCTCCTTGAGCTCCTTCCGGCTCAGCCAAGGACGGCCCGCTGCCCGGGTCTTCAGGTTCGTCGGATCCCGCCGCACCCGGGAGGCGACGTAGAAGACCTCGCCGAGTGCCAGGACAGCGACGGTCACGGTGACCAGGGAGATGCCGTCGAACAGCTGGGGCGCACCCAAGGTGAAACGCTCGGTGCCCGTCACAGCGTCGATGCCGACGACGGCGATACCCAGTCCCAGCACCAGGGAGGCCAGGCCCTTGAGCACGGAATCAGCGACGACCGAGGAGGTGGCGATGAAGGCGAACAGAGCCAGAGCGAAGTACTCGGCCGGTCCGAAGACCGTGGACAGCTCGGCGAGTGTGGGGGCCAGGAAGACCACGAAAGTGGAGGCCACGATACCGCCGATGAAGGCGCCGATGGCGGCTGTCGCGAGCGCCTGGGGCGCCCGGCCGTTCACCGCCATCTTGTGCCCCTCGAAAGTGGAGGCGATGGCGGAGGCCTGCCCCGGGGTGTTCATGAGGATTGCCATGGTCGAGTCGCCGAACAAGCCGCCGAAGTAGACGCCGGCAAACATGATGAAGGCAGCGGTGGGCTCCAGTGCAAAGGTCATGGGCAGGAGCAGGGCGACGGCCATGGAGGAACCCAGGCCGGGCAGGACGCCGACGGCGGTACCCAGCAGACAGCCGAGCACCACCCACAGCAGGTTCATGGGGGTGAGGGCTCCCGCGAAGCCCTCTGCCAGCATGGACAGTGCTTCCATCAGAAGCCACCTCCCAGGATGCCCGACGGCAGATTAAGGCCGAGGCCAACGTCGAAGGCCAGGTAGGCGACGGAACTCATGAGCAGTGCGACCAGGATGTCGAACTTCGGTCGGGGAGAACCGAAGGCTCGGGTCATGGCCCAGAACAGCAGTGCTCCGGCCAGGATCCAGCCGAGCCAGGGCAGCAGGACCGCGAAAGCGAGAAAGCCGCCGAAACACCAGCCGAGGGAGGAGAAATCCGAGTGGAACCGCCAGCTGCGCTCTGAATTGTCCTCCACCTTTTCCGGGGTTCGAAGTACCTGCAGGGCCAGGAGCGCCGAGAGGGTGAGTCCAGCGATGGCCAGGAGGAGGGGGAAGAAACCTGGGCCGGGGAATTCTGCGTCGCCGGCGTCCATGGTCACTACCCCGACCAGCAGGTAGAGGCTGAAGGCGGCGATCACTCCCGGCATCACGAGAGCCGAGCGGCCCTCCCAGAAGGTGCCCTGGCCGACCAGCCGTGGGCCAGGTGGCGGAGGCATCATCTCCTGGCTGATATCCGCTTCACCCCTGACGGTCGTGGGGCGCTCTACTATCGTCACTGACCCATCTCCTTGAATAGTTGATCGATTCGTTCGGTTTCGTCGTCCACGAACTGCTGCAGTTCGGGGCCGTCCAGAGGCACGCTCTGCCAGTAGTTGCGTTCGACCGCGGCCTGCCATTCCGGTGTCTCCACCGTTTCCGCCACGAGTTCCCGCAGCGTGGACACCTCCTCCTCGGAGAGGCCGGGAGGAGCGAACATTGCCCGCCAATTCGTGAGCGTCACGTCGTAGCCCTGTTCCGTCAGCGTGGGGACCTCGATGCCGGGGAGTCGTTCGGGTGCGGCGATGCCCAGGACCCGTAGGCGACCGGATTCGACCTGGGGGTACATGTCGGCGAATCCACCGCTGGAGGCCTGGGCGGTTCCATTCAGCAGGGCCTGGATTGCCTCACCGCCACCGTCGGAAGGGATGTAGGTGGTATCGCTGGGAGCGATGTCTGCGGCCAGCGCCAGTTCGGTCATCACCAGCTGGTCGAAGGAACCGCCGCCGGTCCAGGCGATTCCCTGGGGATTGGCCCGCCATGCCTCCACGAGATCGTCGAGCGTCTCATAGGGGGAATCCGTGGGGACGGTGATGATGTCGTACTCCTCCACCACGCGGGCGATGGGAGTGACATGAGAGATCTTCGCCGGAGTGTCGAACTGGATCTGGGCGGCGATATGCCCGGTGCCGCCCACCATCAGCGTGTTGGGTGCCGTCATGGTGGAGAGCTTTCCCAGCCCGATGGTGCCGCCGGCACCGGGAATGTTGACCACCTGGACGTTATTGACCAGGCTGTTCGCCCGCATGGCCTGCTGCTGCTCGCGCTGGAACGTGTCCCAACCGCCGCCGGCCGCAGCAGGAGCGACAAGCGTCAGATTGGAGCGGATGTCGTCGCCGCCCGATGCCGCCTGCACAGAGAAAAATGACGCCAACACCGTCACTACGACGGCCACCACCGCGATGACAGCCTGCCGTCCGCGTTTCTGCGGAGGGGCGGTCACCGCCCCGCCTCCTTCTTTGTGCCTCACCCTGATGCGCCTTTCCATGGTTTGACCGGGTCAGTGCGTTTGCAAACAGCGAAACGTGACCCTTAACAGGTTTGTGGATATTAGAGATGTGGTTCACCATAAACCATGAAATGTGTTCCACGTGCCGGTTTCAGGGGATTAAATTCAGAGAAGAAATTGTCCCTGGTGCGAAACAGGGGCCGGCGGCCCTGGTGCCTCCCCCTACAGCACCCGAGGGCGACTTCCGCCGACGAAGCCCCCCACCCGACTCCCCTGTACCCCTGATAGCGTCAGCCGCACACTTCCCACTGCGACGTCTCCACCTCGAGGACGATGCCCCCGATGACCACCCCTCCTATCCCGGCCGAGGACGCGAATTCCAGGCTCCGCGACCTCCTGGCGCAGCGCCCCGCCCGCCTCAATGAGGTCCTCGAGTTCTTCGACTCCCTCCCGCCGGCCGCCACCCATGAGCTGCGCGGCACCTGGAAGGGCCGCGAGCTACCCACCGGCAACCCGCTGGACGGCCTGCTCGGACTCTACGGTTGGCACGGCAAGAGCTTCGACGACCCCGAGGACGCCCACCCCCTGGTGATGGACGGGCGCCGGGGCACGTTCTCCCTCAACCCGGCGATGGTCCCCATCAACACCGTCGTGCGCCTCCACCGACTGCTCAAGAATCCCGCGCTCGGCCGGTTGGCGCGCGTCCTCCTGCCCCTATTCGCCACGAAGAAGCCGGCGGCACGGCTGCGGACCATCGAGTACCGGGGTGTCCCCACCGCGACGATGGTCTACGACGCCCTGCCCATCCACGACCACTTCCGCCGGATCGATCGGGACACGGTGCTCGGGGCCATGGATCTGCGCAGCCTGGACTCCCCCTTCATCTTCGTCCTCGAGCGCGAGGACGCCCCGCGCTGAGCGGGACGAGAGCCGGCAGCCGGGTCCGCCCCCATCACCCTGCGTCTCCGGCACTGCCCTCCTCATCCCCGATGTCGTCGCGCCGGCGCGGCTCCGCATTCCTGGTGCGCCGCCGCCCCACCCGACCCTCCAGCTCCTTCACCTTGGCCTCGGACCGTTTGAGCGCCTGGACCAGCTGGGCTGCGGTCATGTTCACCGGCGCCCACTCGGTGTTGCGCGGCAGCACCCACCCCCGCCAGTAGCTCAGCACCGCCAGGCCGATGCCGAGCAGCGGCGAGATGATCATGCCGAGGGCATCGTGTCCGAGGCTGTCGAACACCACCATCGACACCGCCGACAGCACCGCCGGGATGGCGTAGAGCGGCACCCCGCCGAAGACACTGGGCACCCCACCGCTGAACACGTCCCGGATCATGCCGCCACCGACCGCGGTGACCACCCCCAGAAACACCGCAGAGAGCAGCGGCATGTCGTAGCTGAGTGCCTTGACGCAGCCGGTCACGGCCCACACGCCCAGGATCACCGCATCGGCGTGCACCTTGAACAGCTCCCAGCCCTTACCCCGGAAGTTGACCAGCAGCGCCACCAGCGCACCGCCGAAGGCCAGCGGCAGGTACGTCGGCTCGGCGAGTGCGGCGACGGTTCCCTGCTGCATCAGGGTGTCGCGCACCATGCCGCCGCCCAGCGCGGAGAACAGCGCGAGGAACAGGAAACCGATGATGTCGTAGTTGCGCTGGCGGGCGATCGTGCCGCCGATGATCCCGTTGAGGACCACCCCGATCAGGTCGAATATCCGGTAGAGCGCGAGGATCTCGGGATCGACGTCTGGCATGGAAGAGAGTGTAGGCGTGGGCGCTTATCGACGCCGCGACTACCGCACCGCCACCGCACCCGGCGCGGGAGCAGCCCCCGCGGACATCCACCACTTGATGAGCATGTTCTCACCCCTTATCCGTTCTCGCTGCGCCTGCAGACCCACCCTCGACAACATGGACGTCGTGTACCCCACCCCTGTCGGGCAAGGGCGAGGGCCTTCCCCCGATACGCGGAAATTGCACGTCTTCGAGAGGGTGCATATTGGCGTCGTGCCGGCAGGCTCTCCTGCTGCCACAAGCGCTTGGGAAGGGGCCGCTGTCGACGGGGGTGTCCCCCGAGTAGTGGACCCCCTCCCGGGAGACATCGAACCCGTCAGTTCGTACTGGTGAGGTTTCTTTGCCCCTTCCTCAACCCGATTTCGTAGGAGGTGAAGGCGATCAGGGTGACGGCCACCAGTGGGAGGACAAACCATGCCATGACGGCCGTGAACCCCTCCAGCGCGTCATGCTCGGTGGCAGCGAGGATGAGATAACCGGTATACGCGAGGTAGAGGCCGAGGAAGATGGCACCCTCCCAGCGCGCTATCACAAAGCCTGTGAAGGCGATGGGCAGCAGGGCGATCGAGGTGGCCAGCATCACCGGAATGTCGAGGGCCACTGCGGCACCGGAGACCGGGATGCCCTCGAGGGAAATCAGGGCGGGCAGCCCGAGCACCACTCCGATGTTGAAGATGTTGCTGCCCACGATGTTGCCCACGGCGATGTCGCGTTCGCCGCGGCGCACCGCGGTGATGGAGGTCACCAGTTCGGGCAGGGACGTGCCGATGGCGACGACGGTCAATCCGACCACGAGGCTACTGATGCCCAGCGTGGTGGCGATGTTGACTGCCCCTTCGACGAGCAGGTTGGCCCCGCCCACCAGGAGGGCGATCCCGAATACCACGAGCAGGAGGGACTTGCCGGCCGACGCGACAGGTGGTTTTTCGTCCTCCCCAGCGACGTCTGCGTCAGACGAATCACCGGCGGACCCCCCGACGCCGACGGATGATCGTGCGCTGCGCCGGCTGATGACGATCGTCAGCACCGTGTGCGCGACCACCACGCAGAACAGGATCAACCCGTCGACCGCGCTGACCACTCCGTCGAGAGACATGAGGAGCAGTCCCACCGACATGGCGACCATCAGGGGCACATCGAACCGCACCAGTCCGCGCGTGACGGCCAAGGGGAGGACCAGGGCGGAGATCCCGAGGATGAACAGGATGTTGACGATGTTACTGCCGACCACGTTTCCGACGGCCAGTCCGGGCTCGTCACTCAGTACGGCACCGATGGTGATCGCCAGTTCCGGTGCGGACGTGGCCGCTGAAACCACGGTAAGTCCGACCACCAGCGAGGAGATTCCCACGCGACGGGCCAGCGCTGAAGCACCCCGCACCAGGAACTCCCCGCCCAGGATCAACAGCACCAGTCCGCCAATGATCCGTCCCACATCCAGAAGGTCCATGGGCACGGAGTGTACCGAGATCCAGCTCCCCACGAGAGCGGGGTTGCCCACAGACCGTGGACAGTTGGTTGAGCTGCATTTTCGGCGGCGGCTTGGTGCTGCTGACGGCGCTGAACGTGCTGCTGACCGCCAACTCCAACCCCTCGACGACCGGAGCGGTGGTGCCCGGCATGGCCCGGCACCGCAGTCTCCCCGTCGCTTACCGACGCCGCGACGCCTACGCGAACTGCCAGGCGGCCGCGGCGGCGAGCGCGCCCACCGCGTTCAACGCCCAGTGCAGGGCTATGGGTGCGATGACGCTGCCCGTGTGGTGCCGCAGCCAGGTGAAGCCGGCACCGGCTACCGACGTCGCGACCACCGCCAGGCCCACGCCCGCCCACTGTGCGACCGTCCCGGACCCCAGCAAGGCGGTCAGCCCGGAATTGGAGGCCGTCAGGTTCAGCGAGCTGGCCACATGCCACAGGCCGAACAGCACCGAACCGCCGATGAAGACAGCACGAGCGCCACCAAGACGGGCCAGCGATCCATGCAGCGCTCCACGGAAGGCCAACTCCTCTGGAATCACAGTCTGCAAGGGAATGAGGATAAACGCTGCGAGCAGCGCGGTCCGCATGGAGCTGTAGGCGTCATTGAGGAAGAACTCGCGGGTGGTCGGCAGCACCAGGCCGAGGCCGACCAGCGTGGCGACGCTCGCGGCCGCCGCACCGCCGTAGATTAGGCCCTTGCGCAGCGTCCGCTGGGAGAGCCCGAGATCATGCCACGACAGGCCCAACACCTTCGCGATGCCGACGAGAACCAGCACACCGGCCGGCATGGTGAGGAACCAGGAGGCGGCGGTGGTGAAGTGCGCGGTGATATTGATGGCTACGAGCCCGACACCGATCGACGCCACCGTGAGCAGATCGCGCAACAGGATGCGTTGATGGGCATTCAGCCGGAAAAACCCAAGAGCTGGAACACTCAGGAATGGCGTGGCGCGTAGCCGTGATCGGCGCAAGCGCTGAAGCAACATGGGCGCAGTATGCCAGGGAGACACTATCCTGTCACTCTTCTTCACGAGACGTCCCCCGGCCCGGCCCACTGATCAGTTACGCATTGGCGACGATCATGCAGCCGATCTTGTCGGGGAACCGCTCATCTGCATGGACGGAACCCGCGATGTCAACGCCTGCAGTCGGTCCACTGCTCGGCGTCCACGATGCAGTTCGCTCAGCGAGTCTTCCTGCTGCAACTTCGCGAGTGCCAACACATCACGGTCTCCCTTGGGACGCGCGATGAGTGACGCGGTTATATTCACGAAGGCTGATCCCTCCAACGGGCTCGGAACCCCTCGAGAAGTGCCGGGCGCAGACTGCGGGAGCCGCGAACGAGGCAGTTCCTCTCCCCGCGGCACGCCAGATGCTGCTATACCAGACTCATCGCTCCACGGACCACGGCGATAAGCCCGCCGCCTGCCGCCAGCGCCAGTGCGATGCGGCGGGCCTGCTTCTTGGCCACGTATTTGCTCACGATGATTCCGGATCCGATGCCGATGAGCATCGCCGCTACACCGACAGGCCAAATTCGCCAGTCCACGTGCAATGTCGCTGCCGCCATCAGCAGCTTGATGATGAACGAGATAGCGCCGGCCACCATGAAAATCGGTTGCAGTGTGGCCGCATAAGTGCGCTGATCCCACCGTGCCATCTGCGCATAAACGGTAATCGCCGGGCCCGCGATACCCGCGAGGGTGTTCATGAAGCCGCCGACCACCCCCGCGGTTACTGCCGGGATCCTGCCGCTAGCCCTGGGAATTCGGGACTGGCCAAATGTCACCACGGCCAACGCGACCAGGAGCAGGCCACCGACCAGCACCTGCAGCACGCCCGGAGAAACTACCCGGATAAGCAGAGCGGCAGGCACCGAGCCGAAGATGAGGACGGATGAAATCAGCGCCACTTTGCACCAGTCCACGTACTTCCGGACCGTTAACGTCGTCATCGCGGCGTTGATGAACGCCAACACGTTGATGACGAGGATCCCCTCCACCGGCCCGAAAAACACGGCCAGGAACGGTCCGGCGACGAGGCCTAGCCCCATCCCGGAGACCCGTTGAAGGCACGAGCCGATGATGAGGATTAAGAACAACAAGGCGAGATACAGCACGGGCTCGGCCTAAATTCCTTGAGTGAGTGGGGGAAGTTCGACCTCGTCCCCATCGGCCCGATACTGGTCGATGCGAACGAGGTCCGCTGTCTTGTGGTGCCGGTCCGCCGGCCGTGCTAGTTGAACAGCCCGACGAGCTGCGTGGCGCACAGATACACGAAAGCGACGGAGATAATGGCCATCAACGTGTTGGTGAGCCAGCCGTTGCGCCAGTTCTTCGGCGTCAGTTTCGTGTTGAGCAGGATCAGCAGGGTCAGTCCGAGGAACGGCATGAAGAGCGCGCCCAGGACGCCATAGGCGATGATCAGCGCGGTCGGCTGCCCGAGGAGCAGGAGCAGCATCGGAGGGAACGTCAGCCATGCCAGGTAAATACGGTAATAACGACCGCCAGCCTGGATGTGGGGATGATCAGCCGGCAGCTTCTTCAGGTGCCCGACGTAATCCGCGAACATCAGGGACACACCGTTCCACACGCCGAGGACGGAGGAAACTGCCGCTGCCAGGAAGCCGATCAGGAAAATGACGGACATGGTCTCGCCGTAACGGTCCGCCAACACGTTGGACAGGTCGACAAGCCCTTGGTCGTTATCCGCGACCGTCAGATTCGCGCTGTAGAGCATGTCCGCGCCCAGGATCAGCATGGCCATGACGAAGACACCGGTGATGATGTAGGCGACGGCGTTGTCCAGTCGCATGACCTTCATCCACTTCGGCGTGTACCAGCCCTTCTCACGCAGCCAGTACCCGTAGGCGGCCAAGGTGATCGTGCCGCCGACACCACCGGCGAGCGAGAGGACATAGACAAAAGATCCGTCCGGGACGGTGGGGACGAGACCTGTCAGGATCTCCGGCAAATTCCGCAGAGACAGCGTGGCGATGCCCACGACGGTCACGAACATAACACCAACGAGAACTGCGATGATCTTCTCGAACATCCGGTATTTGCCGAGCCACATGAGCCCGAAGCAGAGGAGACCCGTCAGGATCGCCCACATGGTCAGGCTGGTGCCCGGGAAGAGAGCCTGCATGGCGAGTCCGGCGCCGGACATACCGGCAGCACCGTAGACGACGCCCCAGATCACGATGTAGGGGGCAAAGTACCAGGAGGTCCAGCGGCCCAGCTTGCTCCACCCGTGGAAGATCGTGTTGCCCGTGGCGAGGGTGTAACGGCCGGCCCCCTCCACGAGGACGATCTTCATGATTGTGCCTGCGATACAGGCCCACAGCAGTGCGTATCCGTATCGCTGTCCCGCGATCATCGTGGCCACCATGTCGCCGGCTCCCACGGCGGTTGCGGCAGCCACCAGTCCCGGTCCCACAAGCGTCCAGCGGACTCTCTGCGGGGCAGCGTCCTCTCCGCCTGCAGTTTTCTGCGCTTCTACGTTCACGGTCATACTACCTGTGCCCTTCAGCGGATAGGTGACTTGGAATATTGCCGGGGTAATCATATGACATAAACCACAGGCGTATGCGGAAGCTCTGCAGTCGCCCCGCAAGACAGAGGACGAACTCAGCCCTCACGGCTAACACGTAGACAATCGTGAGAGGTATGGCAGCTTTTATTCATTGCCGACCTCGTGAAATTTTCTCCCCTCCCCTTGGGCCCCCATCCCACCCCCACCCCGCCCAAGAAGAGCCGGATATCGTCCGCCGCGGCACGCTCTCCTTTGCCCCGCACTGATGGAACACTCAACCTGCAGGCACATCCTCGTGATACCCACGCTCACGACAGCTGAACCGGTTTGCTCCCCGTCGACTCGAGCCGGACAACCATCGTCTTCTTGATCGGCTCTGAAGCGGTGAACTCGCTCCTGGTATTCACGTTCCTCCTTGCCCCATTACCCAAGCCAGCGAACGCAAAAGAAGACCGCAGTTTATCAACGCGCCACCCCTACCCCACCACCTCAAACCCCTCCTTCTTCATCTGCCTCAACCGGCGCCCGTGCATCCGCGCGAGCACCGGCACCCGGTCGTCCACGAAGTCGTGGACCATGGCCGGCACCACCGCTTCCTCCCCATCGAGCTCTCCACCCGCATGACGCGTGATCCGCCCGGTCTGCTGGATCACCACGCCCTTGAAGGAAATCGGCGCCGCGAGGAACAACGTGTTCAGGCCCGGCATGTCGAAGCCCTCGCCGGCCACGCGTCCCATGGCCACGAGCACGTACGACTTGTCCTCCTGCTCCAGTTCCTCCAGTCCACCCCGCAGCAACGACCGCTCCCCCGCGCTTCTGTCCGCCGTGCATCTTCAGGATCGGCACCTCAACGGCCTCCCGGAGCAACTCCACCAACGCATCCATCGCCGTCAGCCGGTTGACCAGCACCAGACAGCGCCGCCCCTCCCCCACGGCCAGCGCACCTGCTCCACGATCAACCGGTTCCGTGCCGAGTCCTCCGCCAGTTCGTTGTAGACGTCCTGGATCGCCCCGCGGTCCCCGGTATCCGCCTCACTGACGAACTCCGTGTGGTGAATCTTCACGTACCGCTGCTCGGCCGCCACGTCCACGTCCATGCGGTGACGAATGGGTCCGCACTGCATGGTGATGATCTCGTCCATCTTGTCCGAGCGGAAGGGCGTGGCGGTCAACCCGAGCCAGTATGGAGCGGCCACCTGGTTGAGCGCTCCCTCGGCCGCCGGGGCGGCGATATTGTGGCACTCGTCGACGATGATCTGCCCGTAGTCCTCCAGGATCAGCGGATCCGAGTCCTTCCGGCTGATCGACTGCAGCATGATCACGTCGATCTTCCCGGTCAGTTTCCGGCGTCCCGATCCCAACTGCCCGATCTCATCGTCACCCACATCGAGGAACGTCGTCAGCCGCTCCCGCCACTGGATGGCCAGCTCGGCGCGGTTGACGATCACGGCCGTGGGTGTCTTCCGCTCCGCGATGAGTGCGCACGCCATCACAGTCTTGCCGGTCCCCGGCGGGGCGACGATCACCCCGGTGCGGTGACTGACGGCCGCCTCCACCACGGACGACTGCGAGGCCCGCAGCTCACCCCGGAACGCCACCGCAATATCCGACGCCGCACGGGGCAGCCACGACACCTCCACCGTGTAGCCGGCGTCCTCGAGCACGTCCTGCGCCTCATCCAGCAGCCCACGCGGGAGCCGCAATTCCGACTCGTCGTGTTCGAAGCGGATCACCACCCGGGGCACCCCGAAGGTGGAGAACCGCTGGGCCTGCCGACGGTAGAACTCCGGGTTGGGCAGCGAGGCCCGGTGCTTGAGTTCGGAGATCACCACACCCGGCAGCCCCGCCACCGGCAGGTGGACCATATTGTCCACGCTCAGCGTCACTGTCCTGCCCTTCGCAGCCGCCCGGTGGCTCTTCACCTCGGCCCGGGTGGGACGCCGGATGCGTTCCGGTCGTGGCCCGAACCCCCGCCCAGGTGCCTCGGCCAGCGCCTCCACCTTCTCCCTACTCACCAGTTCGACGCCCGCCAGCGCCGCGAACTGGTCGTCCAACGGCTCCCACGTGTCCACATCGGCGAACACGGTGGTCCCCTGCTTCCGACAGTCCCCGTTCAGCGGCAGCGCGATGAGGTTGCCCAACCGCGCCTGGCCCCGCGCCCCGGTGGACAGCGTGTCCTGCGCAGGGAAGAAGCGGTCGTAGGACTCCAGGCCCATCGCCGGACGCCGGCTCATCGCCTCCCGAAGCAGGCGAAAGCCCATGGCCCGCGCCGTGGCCGCCGGAACCGGGGTATCGAAGAAGATCCACACGTGCGCACCCTCGCCCGACCGCGAGATCTCGGCGAGGGCATCCACCCGGTGCTCGCGGCACGCGGCCGCATACGCCGCGGCGTCCTCGCGCCAAGAGCCGTCGTCGAAATCGCAGACCAGCACCTGGCACATATCGCCTGGCAGCATCACGTACAGACCGGCATGAGGACCGCCCATCCGCAAGTGGGCGTCGATCACCTCGGGGGTCAGCGGCAGGTGATCACGCGATGGCGTGTCCTTCGAGTAAAACCCTCCGCGCACCCCAGGCGACCAGCCGCTCTTGCCTGTCTTCCTGCTCGTCCACCGCTGGGCGTAGACGTCCCGCCGCCCGACGAACCGCTTGAGGAACAGCTCGATCTTCGCCCGCGGATCCGACAGCGCCGAGACCTCGCTTGCCGACGCCTCCCCCTTCGCGACGCCCGCGTCGTCCCCACCGCCCGCGGACTGCAGCTCCGCCAGTTCCCGGCGCACCTCGGCCAGCTCCCGCCCGAGCTGCTCGACGCGCCGGTGCAACCGCTCGAGAGTCTCCTGCCGCCCGTCCGTCATGGAGTCAATCCTATCGACCGACAGCAGCATTGAAGAGGGTGGAATCACCGTACCCGGATTACGCACCCGGATTACGCAGGCGGGTGAAAGGCTGATGATGACCGTCAGGCGAAAACGGTTACGGCCTCGGCGGACTCGGCGGCCTCGTGCTCGGCGAGGATGGCGGTGATCGCCTTCTTCAGACCCGGGCCGTACTTCGGGTGCGACAGACCGAAATCCACGCACGCCGGGATATAACCGGCTGGATTACCCAGATCATGACGCTTACCGTCGTGAACCACGACGTGGACCGGATGCCCCTCCTTGATCATCAGTTCAATCGCATCCGTCAGCTGCAGCTCCCCGCCCTTGCCCGGCTCAATCCGGCCCAGCGCGTCGAACACCGCCCGATCCAGCAGGTAACGGCCCGCAGCCACGAAATTCGACGGGGCATCCGCCGGATCCGGCTTCTCCACCATGCCCTTGACCCGCTTGACCTGATCGGCCGGCAGATCCGCCCCCTCCTCGATCTCCACGACATCGAAGACCCCGTAGTTGTAGACCTCCTCCGGATCGACCTCGAAGGCACACAGCACCGAACCACCCAGCTCGGCACGCACCTTCGCCATCTTCTCCATCACCCCCATCGGCAGCACCAGATCATCCGGCAGCATGACCGCAAAGGCATCCTCATCGGCATCCAGCACCGACTCCGCCAACCCCACCGCATGCCCCAGCCCCAACGGCTTGGCCTGCTCCACGGCCACCGGCTCGATCAGATCCCCGGCCCGGCGGACCTTCGCGACCTGCTCGTCCTTGCCGCGCTCGGTCAGGGTGTCCACCAGATTGGGGAACTGTCCGAAATGACGCAGCAGCTCCGGCTTGTTCGGCGCGGTGATGATCGCCAGCCGCGAGGCACCCAGCACGGAGGCCTCCTCCGCGATCAGCTCGATACCCGGGGTGTCGACCACCGGCAGCAGTTCCTTCGGCACCGTCTTGGTCGCGGGCAGAAACCTCGTCCCCATACCGGCAGCGGGAACAACAACCGTCTTCACCCCGGAGGGCGTCTCGTCACTCGACATGTTCATGCAACGTACCCTACCTGCCACCCCTGTAAATAAACGTCTTCCTTTTTTCGATCTCAAAAGAAAAACTTCCCTAAAGACGCCCCTTTGGGAGGCGTGATGAGGAAAAGCCCCTTCCGAGGATTTAACGTCTACTTTCCGGCCAGCAAAGTTCGATTGCCACCTTCCACAATCGCTCTCACAGCAAATCACCGATCTCGATGATAAGATTGACCGGCCTCCATAGGACCTTAGTCGTAGCCCCCTAAGATCCGCAGTGCGCTGTGCTTCAATTCGTACGACCCGAAGAAAGTCAGGACTTTAGATGACGCAACAGACCGTAGCTTTTGTAGGACTAGGTTATATCGGCTTGCCTACCGCCGTGATCATGGCTAACAGCGGTCTGAACGTCGTAGGTATTGACGTCAAAACAGAGAACGTTAAGCGTATTAACCAAGGTGAGATCACAATAGTGGAACCAGGGCTAGAAGAAGCCCTGAAATCCGCCCTTCAATCTGGAAATTTCCGAGCAACAACCGACATGGTGCATGCGAATGCCTACATTGTGGCCGTGCCCACCCCTTTTACTGCCGAATACAGCATCGATATGAAGTACATCTACTCCGTTGCGGAGTCGATTGCACCCCTTTTGGAAGGCGGTGAACTTGTTGTCCTCGAGTCAACGTCGCCACCTATGACTACCCACAAAATGGCTGAGCGAATCCTTGAACTCCGCCCCGATCTAATCGCTGACGGCGAAGAAAACCCAGATGAGAAGCCTGTTGTCTATTTCGCCCACTGCCCCGAACGAATTCTGCCGGGCAATGCACTGGAAGAGTTGGTCAGCAATGACCGAATCATTGGTGGCGAGACCGATGAAGCTACTCGACGAGCGACCGAAATTTACCGATCCTTCTGCCAGGGCGAACTTCTGCCGACGAAAGCCGTGACAGCTGAAATGGCGAAACTGACCGAGAACTCGTTCCGGGACGTCAATATCGCTTTCGCCAATGAACTTTCTGTGATCTGTGGCAAGCTTGGCATTAACGTTTGGGAGCTAATCAACCTGGCAAACCACCATCCTCGCGTTAACATTCTCCAGCCTGGACCTGGCGTGGGTGGCCATTGCATCGCAGTCGATCCGTGGTTCATCATCTCAGCTGATCCCGAGAACTCACGGCTGCTCCGGACAGCCCGCGAAGTCAATGACGCCAAACCGGAATGGGTTGCCAACCAAGTAGAAGAGGCAGTAAAGCGGGCACAAGCAACATCGATCGCCGCTTTGGGGCTGTCTTTCAAAGCAAATATTGATGATCTACGCGAATCACCCGCGCTAGAAATTACCGAGGAAATTGCCAAGAAGTTCCCGAACCTCGAGATTTTGACAGTTGAACCGAATGTGGAAAACCTCCCTCAAAGCCTTCAGGGTTTCTCGAATGTAACCCTATGCAGCGAACGAGAGGCAATTGAACAAGCAGGCGTAATCATACTTCTTGTCGATCATGACGAATTCAAGAATGTGCCTGCGGCGAGCCTTAAGGGTAAAGAAGTAATCGACACCAAGGGGCTCTGGCAGTGACCGTTCAAAATACAGAAATGGACGGGATAGCTATGTCCTCCGGAGATCTCTCAGGCGGATCACTTCAGAAAGCACAAGTACTTGCCCACATCGATCCGCTCATCAAGAGGCAAGTCGATTTAAGCTTCCTCCCCTCTGGGACACGGTTCGTCACTGACGTTCCAAAACCTGACAGCATTCCCATGCCTTGCCGACTTGTGATTGCTTCTGGCAACTCTCAACTCGTAGCGGAGGTGACAACTGCGTGGTTACAGAACCAACAAACAACTGTCGAAATCCTCTGGAATTATAGAAAAGATCCTGACTTTGCTTACGCATTACTTAAGCTTGCCAAGGACTCACCCTATTCTAACTTCCGAAAGATAAATTCAACTGCACATTTAGTACTTTCGAGCAACACTCAACTTGCTTCGACACTCCCACCAACCGACCTCACTCCCGACGTAATCACCCTGCTCGAAGAAACTGTAAATGAAAATGCTTCCGTTCCGCCTGAAGTTCTGAAGCAATTACTGTGGCGCCACGCCTACCTCCTAGAGCAAATCAGCAGCCTCTCTAATAAAATTGACGGCCTTACTCAGCAATTGTCTCAAGCGCGGACCGCAAACGACGCGGCTAAAACTGCAACAGCTAAATTCGAGTCAGAAAAGGCAGTGAGCAAGGAGCTGGAGACGAAAAATGCGAACCTACTCCAAGAGGTTCTAGATCTGAAGCGTTCGCTGTCCTCCCTGCAAAATCAATATGACGCTCTCTCCAGTTCCAAACTCGGTTCTTTAACACTCAAGTATTGGGAAAGACGCAGAAAGTAGCTCCAATGGCAAATATGCAGACCGACGTTCGAGCTTTCGACCTTCTCCACGACCAACGTGCTCGCGATGCTGAGCGCGAATGGATAAAGAAATTACAGAACCGAGACTGGATCGAACCGAATATTAACCGTCATTTTGACCCCGGAGTTTCGGTTATCATCCCCGCGCATAAAGCAGTGGACACTATCCGGGACACGATTCAATCTCTCGCAAAACAAACAATGCCTACCTCGAGTTTTGAAGTGCTAGTGGTTTGTAATGGAGAAGACGATGGGACCGAGGCTGTCCTACATGAAGTGCGAAATGAGTTTCCGGAGCTCAATTTGCGCACTTTTCACTCAGACGTCGCAAATGCAGGTGCTGCCCGCAATCTAGGGCTGTCGCTTGTACGAAATGAATATGTCTCTTTTGTCGATGCGGATGATCAAATTGAGCCGCGGTATCTGGAGAACGCTTTTATTCATGCGGCGGAAGACAAAATCGTAGCTAGCCCTATTGTCAATTGTTCGGCCGACAATTCTCGCGATGAAGAGAATACACTCAACCAACGTATTATCAACGCCGCAGGAACCACGGTACCTCTCGAAGAGGTTCCATGGATGCTAGGTTTCAACGCCTGTAAAATGGTAGCGGCTCGGCATTTGACACAGGTTGAGTACAACTCAGAACTCCGCAGCGGCGAAGACCTCGTGTTCTTTTCAAATCTTCTGAGGATTTCGGGATTGCGTGTGGTATTCCCTAATAATCAGACTGATGCTGCATACCTGCGGAATCTTCGTGACGATTCAGTTTCTCGTCAGAAGGAATCTTTCGACTTTAACGTAAAGCAGCGAGTCGACTGCATCCTCGCGCTGCGCGAGATTAGCGTAGGCGAAGAACAACTTGGCGCTCGCACCTTTTTAGAGAATGCACAACTAGGTTTCATCAGGAGGTATCTCGAATCTCACCCTGAGGAGATTGACCACCTGGAAAGTTACGTTGGCAGAACCGGTTTTATATCCTTCCCGTGGAATATATTGACGGCGGGAAAAGCGAAAGATCTAGCTATTTCTTATTGCTTTTCTCCCTTTTCCGACACTTCTGCTGTCGTGGCGGAAAAAGCCATTGCTGAGCGTCGTAGAACCGTAGACGTAATCTCTAACAATATGTCGAAAGTCCGCCATACGGACGAATCTCTGTCTTTCCTTTCGTCTAGGTGGGTTGATAAACGAATTTTGATCGACACCCCTCCTTCTTTTGCTGGCTGGGAACCTATTTCTGACTTTGCGGAGGAAGCACTGCGTGCAGCCGAGGCTCAAGCAGAGCAAAAAGGCGGGTATGACACTATGTACTCGCGAGCCCTGTGGGTCGGCTCTCATGTCGCTGGCGCGCTCTTTAAGAACCGACACCCGGAAACTTTTTGGACGGCGGAATTCTCCGATCCTCTTAGGTTTGGCGTAGAGGGTGAGCCCCGGCAGGGCGATCTCGTCGATAACGAAGTCGCTAAGACATTACGCCGCATCATTTCCAACCGCGGATTTCAAGACTTGGAGATCAAGTCCTTGTTCGACCTAGTTGAAGCTGCCACAATGGTTCTTGCCGATGAAGTGATCTTCACTAACCAGAACCAAATGACTTATATGCTGTCGGCCTATCGAAACGACTTCCGGACTCTTGTCGAAAACAAGGCCATTGTGCGTCCCCACCCTGTTCCTAGCTCCGCCGCCTATACTGCTGTCCCTACTAACTACTGCGTTAACCCTGAGCGGGTTAACATTGGTTACTTTGGGTCCTTCTACGTCAACCGAGGATTAGGCGATGTTTTCACAAGCATCATGAATATGAAGCTAGAGGATCGAAGAAGGATTACGCTCCACATTTTTTGCAACACCGTTGAGGAAGCACGCAAGCAAGTTCTGCAATGGGGACTCCAAGACGTGATCAAGATCAACCCCTATTTGCCTTATATGGAGTTTCTTAACGCTTCTACGAAGTTTGATGTTTTGCTCGTCAACGATGTGGCGAAAGGTGTTGAACAAGATCTCAACCCCTTCCTCCCGTCAAAGATCTCAGATTATCGGGGCTCGGGAGCGAAAATTTGGGGCCTGGTTGATGAGGGCTCCCCTTTGTCGAAGCAACCGCTTGACTTCAAATCACCGGTGGCGAATTCTGCGGCGATCTTGAATACTTTGCAAGAAGTCGTGCAGTCCTTTGATTCGGCTCTCGGCACGGCACAGGAGATCGAAGCCGACCGGAAGCCCATGCCACGCCTGGAGTAAAGGGGGAGTCAACCCAAATTTTTCTCAGACCTGTCGCTCCCCGTTTGAGGAAGAGGCTTAGCTTGTCGTTTAACCTTTGGGGTTACGGTTTGTTCTCGATTTTCGCTGGTCCGGCGTGTCAAGCATAGAAAAGCGGCCGTCGTTGCTTTTTGTTACTACACAAGAAAGCAGATGAAACGGCGACCGCACCATGATTATCAACCATCCGGACCTTTCAGCGCCACCCCGACACGACATTGCCCGCCTGAATCGGTTCCGGGCCGGTTGACACTGTGCCATCTGCCCGACCCGCTACCACCCAGTACCTCGGACTGGGTGTTGGGGTTGCCGCAAATCGTGGACAGTTAGTTAAGCTGCATTCTCATCGGCAGCGGTTGCTGCCTGGTGGTAGACGTTCTCGAAGTCGACTGGGGGTTGGTTGCCGATCGAGGAGTGCCGGCGCCGGCGGTTGTAGAAGACCTCGATCCACCGGGCGACGGCCTGGCGGGCTTCATCCCGGGTCTTCCATTTCCTGCGGTCGTAGAACTCGGTCTTCAACGTCGACCAGAAGGATTCGGCCATCGCATTGTCGAAGCACACGCCCGTGCGCCCCATCGACTGATCGATCCCCAGTTCCTGACACACCTGGTAGAGCTGGTCACTGGTGAACTGGGTTCCCCGGTCGGAGTTAAGCCGAATTCGGCTTAACGCGGATTATGCCGAGGTTTGTGTTAAGCCGAGGAATTGTGTTCTGGCCTGTGCTGGCACGGATCGGTGAGGGATTCCTCGGCTTAACGTTGCCGGGTTATCGGAGGCTGTAGAGGGCTGTGAGCGTGTCCTCGGTGAGGCGGGCCGGGGCATCGGTGGTGGGTGTGGCGGCGGTGATGGCGTCGCGCATCATGTCCAGGGTCGCGAATGCGTAGAACGCTTGGGTGGTCGAGGCGTTCTCGTGTCCGAGCAGACGCATGATGATCGGCAGGGGAATGCCCTGTTGGTAGAGGTCCATGGCCTTGGTCTTGCGCAGCATGTGGCAGTGGATGTTCGTTGGCACGGAGGGGCAGTGGTCGCGTGCGGATTCGGCGGCCTTCTTCAGGACGGCGGATACGGTGTCTGTCGATAGGCGGGTCGGCTGCCCGTGGTGCAGGCTGTAGAAGAGGGGTCTGGTTGCTGGCAGCTGTGCCGGGTTCGGGTGGAACTCGGCGAGATAGACGTGCAGGTGCTCGATCGTTTTCTCGCTCAGGGGCACCACGCGGGTCTTGTTGCGTTTGCCGGTCAGTGTGACGTGTCCGGGGGTGGTCAGGGACAGATTCTGCAGGGTCAGGGCGGTGATTTCTCCGACGCGGGCGGCGGTGTCGTAGAGGAGGATGAGCAGCATCCGGTTCCGGCGAGATTTGCTGGTTTTCCCGGTGTGCGCGGCAAGAACTGCTCGTGTTTCGTCGTCGGTGAGGTACTCGATCGGTGCCTTGGCGGTGGGTGGGGTCTTCAGCGTCTGCGCGGCCTGGTGAACGGCGATGAGGGTGAGGTCCTCGGCCGCGGCGTAGGACAAGAACGCCTTGATCGCGGATAGGCGGAGCGTGATCGTGCGTGGAGCGTAGCCACGATCGGTGTTCATCCAGGTCAGCCAGGCTTTCAGGTGTGATCGATCGAAGTGGTCGAAGGTGACGTGGGCGCGTTCAACATGTTCGTGGTCGGTCAGGAAGACGAGGAAGCACTCGAGGCTGATCCGGTAGGCTTCGATCGTCTTCACCGACAGCCCTCGGACGTTGGGCAGATAGGCGTGAAGGAAGTCCCGGGCGAAGACCCACACGTTCGCCTGATCGGTGGCGGGGTCGCGTTTCATTCGAAACCGACCTCCGGCAGCAGTGACTGACTCTGGCTGGCCGTGATGTCGGCGTAAGCGTTCATGAAGTCCGGGGAGGTGTGGACGTAGTAGTAGGTCGAATCGAAGGTCGCGTGTCCCATGTAGCGGGCCAGGTACGGCAGCATCGCGGTGATGTCGGTGCCGTTGGTCATCCAGCGTTCGAGGTTGGCGTAGGCGAAGTGGTGGCGAAAGTCGTAGGGCCGGGGCTGTCTGCCGTCGGTGGGCCTGGCCAGTCCGGCGTGGTCCCAGATCCGGTTGAATATCACCCCTACGGTTGCTGGGGTGACCGATTTACCGGTCGACGAGACGAAGAACGGGGTTCGTGGGCCGAGGTGGGCCCGCGAGGTCGTATCGCAGGCGGTCAGGACGTCGATGACGTCGGCGGTCAGGGGCAGTCGGCGGCTGCGGTGGCCCTTGGATCCGATGATGTCGATGTGACCGCCGGCCAGGTCGACCTGGTCGGTCAGCAGGTGGCGGGCTTCGATCGTCCGGAGTCCGGCCGAGTGCATGAGCGTGAAGAACGCGGCTGCCTGCCACGCCCAGGGCGAGGCGGCTTCGAGACGGGCCGCGGCGATGAAGAACCGGTCGATCTCATCCTGCGTGAGCAGGTAGGGATGGGCACGGGTGAACGAGGATTTCCACTGATCGGACAAGATGTAGGCACCCGGTTGGGTGTGGGTGTGCAGCCACCGTCCGAAGTCGCGGATATAGGACATCCACGACCGGTACGTGCTGGAGCGTTGCAGCTCGTCGATGACCCATCCTTCGACGGTGGCACGGTCGAAAACGGTCCGGCCCAGCCGGGTGCAGTAGGCGTCGAACCGCCGCAGGTACACGATCCGGGAGGCTCCGTAGAATCCCATCTTCTCCTTGAATGCCAGGTACCCGTCGAGATCGGCGGCGAAGGCGCTGGTGAACTCGTGTTCGGCGGTCATGGCCGGGCTCCTGCCGGAACTGGCAGCACGCAGTCGAGGAGACGCTGCTGATCAACACTCATGTACACGTTCGTCGATTCCTGGCTGGCGTGGCCGAGCACGGCGGCGATCGTCGGCAGCGGGACCGACGCCCGCAGCAGTCGTGAGGCGGCGTTGTGCCGCAGAAACCGTGTTCCGGCTTTCACATCGGTGATTCCGGCCTTCCGGAACGTTTCGGCGGTGATTCTGTAGACGGATGCATGATCGGCGAGCTGGGTGTGTGGGGCCAGACTGCGCAGGAACACGTGATCATCATTCGAGTCGGGCCGCTGCGTCAGTAGGTAGTCGGCCAGCGGGTTAACCAGCAGTCCCGGCAACGGCAGAGTCACAGGGTTGCTCGTCTTCTGCTGAACGAGCGAGATGGTCTGGGCCCGCCAATCAATATCGGTCAAGCGCAGGTTGATGATGTCGCAGGCCCGCAGCCCGGTCATCAGCGCCAGCAGCGTGATCGCCGCATCCCGGCGGCTGACCGTGTCCGCAGACGCGCATGCGGTGACAAGCCGTTGTGCATCGTCATCGGACAGGACGGGAATAATCGTGTGTGAGCGGCGGGCGCCGACGAGACCGATCGCGTCGACGAGGTCCCCACGGCCGGTGAACTTCACGAAGGGGCGGAAGTTCGCCACCTGCCAGAACAAGGACGACGGAGCCCACCCGTGATCGAGCAGGGATGCGAAGAACCCGGGAACGGTAGCCGGGGTCGCGTCGTCAAGACAGGAAATCCCGCAGTCTTCGAGATACCCGAGATAGCTGCGGGTGATTCGTCCATAGGCTTCCCGGGTCGCGGGCGCCAGCCCACGACCGGACATGTCGGCTTCCCACATGGCGTTGAGCATGGTGAAGGCGTCTGCTTCCGGCTGCCGGCCACCCCCACCGCGCTGACGCGGGGATAAATCCACTTCGCCGGTGCGCAGGTAAGAGTCGCACACATTGACAGCCCGGCTGTAGGCGAACCGCCTCTGGGCGCTGAACCTGCCGGTGCGCGGGCTTGTCGTCAGCGCCGCGAACTCGGCACCCAACGCGGATGTATAGATCCCGCCACGGGCGTCGATGAAGTCTTCGAGGAGCCTGATGGTCTTCAGGTACTGGCCGATCGTTGATTCCTTGTACCCGGCTGCCCGCAACGCTGCGGTGACGACCACGCCGAGCTGGGTGACGGTCGTATCCATGACCGTTTCCTTTCCATAGACGGATGGATACGGCGAACACTACGACGACCGAAACGTTAAGCCGAGGAATCCCTCACCGATCCGTGCCAGCACAGGCCAGAACACAATTCCTCGGCTTAACACAAACCTCGGCATAATCAGCGTGGAACACCAGGCCGTCGGGCACCTCACCGCGCAGCATGTGAGCCATCCGCAGGGCACGCTCCACCAGGTCCGTGGTCTGAGTGGAATCCATCGCCCAGCCGAGCACACGGCGTGAGCAGCCGTCGCAGACCGCGCACAGGTATAACCAGCCCTCCCCGGTACGCAGGTAGGTGATGTCCGACATCCACACGCGGTTGAGTTCGCCGGTGTCAAAGAGCCGTTTGACCCGGTCAGGGATCGAATGCGTGGGTCTGCCGGGGATGGTGGTCACAGGCACCCAGGACCGTGGGCTGATGCCTTCGATCCCGAGCCGGCGCATCGCCTTGGCCACCGTCTTCTTGTTCACGAAGATGTCCTCGGCGTGCAGGTCGATGGTGATCCGCGGTGCTGATACTTCACACCCCAGAATCGCGGTACCACCTACCCGGAACACCAGTACCATCAAGCCCTATTCGCCATGAGTAGATTACTCTCCCGAACTCGCATCTTTATGGACCTGCTGAGCGCTTATCTGAGCGAATATTCTTCTCATACTATCCACGGAAGTGACATTCAGAACTTTCAGCAGACGATCACGCTCCCGAACGCTTCCTCCCTTAAGAGACTCCCACAAGGCCATTGCATAGGACATGAAGTCTTCGTCTTCCAAGCCCGAGTGGATCACCAAAGGTTGGTTCTCATGCGCACGAAGATC
Source organism: Corynebacterium halotolerans YIM 70093 = DSM 44683 (assembly GCF_000341345.1). Taxonomy (NCBI): domain Bacteria; kingdom Bacillati; phylum Actinomycetota; class Actinomycetes; order Mycobacteriales; family Corynebacteriaceae; genus Corynebacterium; species Corynebacterium halotolerans. The sequence goes on from NC_020302.1 coordinate 2,244,206, forward strand.
GTTGATCGGATATTTGAGTACTGTCGACCAATATCTAAATTCCGACGGAAACTTTTTCTTCAAATCGAGAGCTGTAAAATCGCTCATGTGAGCTGCAGTAGCAAGCACCGATTCGTCGTTGGGAATCCGACTGCCGGGCTTAGCTTCGCTAACGAGACGCTTCCGCAGTTCGAAAGCGCTCTCCGCAAGACGACGAGAAACCCGAGCCAGTGGAAAAGCCATAGCATGCACATCGGTACTCGGAAGTATGTCTGCTAGAGGCTTTCGCCAGTACCAGTTCTCCGATGCTTGCCAGAAATTTGTCGTAATCAGATCAGTGTCAAGTTCTGCAAGGGAAGGCAGGAGCGAAGGCGTTCCATTGAGGAAATATACGTCGGGCTCAATAATCCAAGCATAATCCCAGGCACGACCAAGGGCTCGGTAGAAAACATAGTCTCCACATGCCCAACCAGTACGTCGTCGATCATTCCAAAATGTCAGCCCGCTTTCTTCGACAAACTTTTCAGTGAGCGGTTCGGTCTCCATAGAAAAGCCAGCGAGCACTCTTTCATGTTCAGACTCTGAAACATTCATCAGATCTGGCACGGCGACCACTGTTATTCCTTGGTCGAGAAGCTGCATAGAAAGCTCCTCAACTCTCGGGGTAGGTTCTGTGCACCTGATTAGGGCTACGGTTTCTGGCATAGCGATCTCCTGCCGAGAATTAGAAAAATTGAAGGGGCAAATGGATCTAACAAGAATGCACTCGCTGCTTCGACGCCTGTCATACTAACGTAGCTACGTCAAAACTGCGGTTTTCAGTTTGATTAATTATCCAGAGCGATAGCCCATCAGACACTTACGTTTCTCAACACTAAATTCTTAAACACTGCCGACCGGTCCGGATTAGCCCAGATCAGTACTTTCGCTCTCGTGCACCTCACGTCGCTCGGTAAATGAAATTCCTCCGAGTAAGTCCACGAACCGGGAACCACTCGGATATATCGGTAGTGATTCACTCGAGCGGAATTTGACCAAGTCAAACCCTCAATCTTGCGGGCACCCTTCACTTCATTTCCGTCTCGGTCTACCAAATCCAAAGAAATTAACACGTCACGGAATTTGATTCTATCGTCCAATTCAGCAGAGAAATCAAAACGTATATTTCTGCTCTCGCTGTTTACATTGAGTGATATCTCGGATGGGGTAGATGGATCGCCCATTGAAAGTTCCTCAATCGGTTTCCTTCCCTTTTCGATTTCATCGAATGCTTGCAAGAAAGACGAATTAATCCCCTCGGCTACCTCCGAAATCCTATCGGAATCAGGAAAAACGACAGCCTCATTAATAGCCTTCTTGGTGCGCGGAACACCGGTCACACGCTGGTAAAAGTTTCGGCCCACTGAAGAGAAGTAATCGTAGAACTTGAAATGACCTCCGGTATGAATCCTGTTCAGGACTAACCATGCATTTGGAATCCCCAAAGCGTCCGCGAAAATCAGGCCGTGGAGCGACTGACTTAAAATCACGTCGCATTCTCGCATCTGAGCTACAAATGAATCGATATCTAGCGTTCGGATATCGAGGAACGTCACTGGAAGATGGGCAAACTTCTTCTTCAGTGCATCGTTGCCAACGCTCGTGTGGTGAAGAATCACTCCGATCTCACTGCGTCGCGACACTTCTTTTGCAATAGCAACTTCCGGTACCAGCAGACCTGGATCTCCGACGTCTATACCTTCATCATCTAACACACCTAGCTTTTCCTTGGAAAGAAAACCTCTCACTGAATGAATCCGAAGGTTCTCTTTGGGAATAATGCGTGTCGCGGGCGTCATTAGACCGGACCCCACCACATGGAGGGTTTGCTTCCTACCTTTGTCGAGACCTGCCCAAGGTGAACCTAGAATGCTTCCTGTAGCAGCAAGTTCCGATTGTGCGAACTCTGACCATTCTGCATTGATGCCGTACTTTCGCTTCAGAAGGAGACCCGTAAATTCATCTCCAAGGTTGGGATATTTTTTATTCTGGTACCAGTATGCTTTCAACTACGTCTCCTGATAGAGCTGCTACGTGGAAGTATCAATAGATTACAGTAATGCGCCTTGGCGGGCGGGTCGCTTAATGCGTAGTCTCCCCCTGTCTAAGTACAGTAAACAGTTAAGCAGAAAGAACACCCAAGAATTCCGAGGGTCGGTATCGGACAATCTCACAACCACCGCTGCCTCTGTAACCCGACTTGACTCATTTGTATGTGGTGTATTTCATATTGACGTGCTGATTAGGGACGATGGTGAGCAAGGGTCGGAAATACCGTACTAAGAGGGTGGCAGGCGGGGGTGGTGGGTAGATTTTGATGTGTGTCTCCCAGCATCCGCACCGTCCGGACCGGTTCCGGCGCCACCGCTGTACAGGTGATCTGGGGGTGGAAGCAGGGAAAACCCGATCTTCAGCACCTCGGTTCCGCCCACACCCCGGAAGACCTCGCCGTGTTGAAGGCGAAGGCCCAACGCCTGATCGACGGCGAGCAGATGAGCCTGGATCTGGGCGTGGACACCACCCCGGCTGGCACCGGGAGCGTGGATGCCCCGGTACCGGTGACCGGTGAGCGGGCCAGCCACCTGATCGACGCGATTACCGGCGCTTTTCGGTTGCTGGGGCTTAAGGAGGCCACCGATCACGACCAGGTATTTGAACACCTGGTGATGGCCCGGATCGTCCAGCCCGGATCGAAACTAGACTCGGTCGAAACGTTGGCCGAGGTCGGCGTGCGGTCCGCCAGCTACGCCACGATCAAACGCCGCCTGCCGGCCTACGCCACCACAGACTTCCGAGACCAGATCACCCAGGCATGCGCGAGGCATGCCGGCACCGGGCCCGGGGTCCTGGTCCTGTACGACGTGACCACCTTGTACTTCGAGACGGAGGAAGCCGACGACTTCCATAAGCCCGGCTTTTCCAAGGAGCGCCGGCTGGAGCCGCAGATCACCGTCGGGCTGCTGTCCGACGCCCACGGCTTCCCGTTGTCGGTGGGTGCGTTCGAAGGCAACATGGCCGAAACGAGGACGATGCTGCCGATGATCCGAAGATTCCAGGAATCGTTCGATGTCGATGACATCACCGTCGTCGCGGACGCGGGCATGTTTTCTTCAGGCAACAAGAAGGCCATCGTGGATGCCGGACTGCACTACATCATCGGCACGAAGTTCAAGGACCTTCCCTACGTCATCGCCCAGTGGCGCCGCGACCACCCGGACCAGGACTACGAGGACAAACAAATTTGGGTCGAGGCTGATCGCACCGGACGCGGACCCGAGGGCACCCCACACCGGGTGACCTACTACCGGTACTCCTGGGACCGGGCCAGGCGCACCCTGAAGGGCATTGACGAACAGGTCGCCAAGGCAGAGAAAGCCATCGCCGGCAAGATCGCGGTCAAACGCAACCGCTTTGTGGACCTGAAGGCCCCGAACAAGCAGGTCAACTGGGCGTTGGTGAACAAGAACAAATCCCTGGCCGGCATCAAAGGCTTTGAGACCTCCCGCACCGACCTGGAACCTGAGGAGGTCATCGGCGCCTACGGCCGATTGTTGAAAATCGAGAAGGCCTTCCGAATGTCGAAATCCGATCTCAAAGCCCGCCCGATCTACCACCGCACACGCGAGTCCATCGATGCCCACCTGACCGTGGTGATGGCCGCGATGGCCGTCGGCCACCTCCTCGAGGAACGCTCTGGCCTGTCACTGAAGCGACTGGTCCGCACCTTGAAGAAGTACCGCACCTTCGAGCTAGAGGTCCCCGGCCAAACCATCCATACCGCTTCACCCCTGCCCGACGATGTCACCGAACTGATCACCCGACTATCCGCCGCAAGACCGTACTAAATTGAGCCAAGTCGGGTGGTATCGGACAATCTCACAACCACCACTGCCTCTGTAACCTAAACCGAAATCACCAATACAGACCAACTAATCTCACAAACCTTGGGTTTGACACTTTTTACATTCGTGCCTGTTCCTACAGCCCTCTGCTCCTAATCCCAAGTGATTTTACGGAAGCCAGGGAATCAAATGCGGCGGATCGAACCGCCAGTCGCCTCCTTCAACAGGCCCCCCATTTTCCTCTGACTCTTCCGCTCGTTGCTCGTTGACGTCATTCGGTTGTTCGGACTCTGTAGAAGCGGGGGTGCTTTGATCTGCTTCTGTGCTTTCGCTCGGGCTTGACTCATCCATCAATGTCTGCGGAGATTCGGATGGCGAAGGGGAGACGGATTCGGATGGAGATGATGTCGCAGGCTGGGATGGCGAAGGCACAACGAGCTGCGGCAACCGTTGCTCGGAAGTCTGCGCAGTTAATTGCGGGAGGGGTTGAGGCGGTACAGGAGTAGGAAAATTAGCTGGCGAAGGGGCAACATCCGATTCAGGGACTATCGGGACCTCGGGCTCCATTGGTAAGGGTTCCTGCCCAGTCAACGGCGAGGTGTGACGCGGTGTCGAAGGGACTAGCGTGGCCGATTCCTCGGAAGTTGCACTGCTTGAGGTAGAAGAGTGAAATCCTCGAGATTCACGTGGCACGGAGGTACGTGTCCTCTCCCCAGCTTGCTGGAGTTTCGGATCGGTTTCACCGTTATCAGCCAGAGACAAATTGCTCCACGGGAAAAGTACCAGCCCTGTTGCCACAGCCAACACTCCAATAGAAGAGATAGATCGGGTACGCGGAACACGCTTGCCCCTACTCGCGTGGCGAAGCCACCAGGCAGCGGGAGCTAGTAATCCAATACCGACCAAGATTGCCCCCACTCCGATGCGGGCATCGGATGGTAGCGTAAAAAAGCCCGCAACTATTGCCAGAATGCCACCAACAACGAGAAACCCGCACATCAGCCAACGTGTGGAGTAGGACATATTCTTTAGCTCCTCCGTGCAGAAGCAGTGCTCGTACTTCCGCTCATTTGCTTCTCGCTGCTGAACAATTCTGGCCGCTCGCTTTTCAAGGTAATAATAGGCGGAGTATAGTACCCCTCCATCTTCTTGATGATTTCCTCGGCTTCATCGTCTTTACCGGTGGCTTTCCGGTTTCCCCATACGCGGTAGGACTTGGTTACGCTCTCCGCCTGCCCATCCGCGATGATCCGACCATTGTGTAACCAAATCGCTCGAGTGCAGTTCTCCTGGATAGTGGCGGCTCCGTGAGAAACGAGGAAAACCGTACCAGAGGATTCAAGCATACGACTCATACGTTCGCGCGCTCGATTCGTGAATGAGGCGTCGCCCGTAGAGAGAGCTTCGTCCACGAGCAGAATTTCCGGATGAACACTGGTTGAAATAGCGAACTTCAGACGCGCCCCCATTCCAGAAGAATAGGTGTTCATTGGCCGGTTGATCGCGTCACCGATGTCCGCGAATTCACGCACGTCATCGACCTTCTCTTCAACTTCCTCGGGACTGAGGCCCATTGCGAGCAAGCCCAACCTGATGTTTTGAGTTCCCGTTAACCTCGGTTGAAGCGCAGCGGACACGCCGAGCAGGGTTGGCTGCGAGGCTACCCGTATCTCTCCAGAAGATGGAGCCTCTCCGCCGGCAATTAACCTGAGAAGGGTAGATTTTCCGGAGCCATTCCGACCCAGCACGCCGATGGATTCACCCGAATAGGTCACGAATGAAATTCCGTTCAAGGCGCGGACCTTCTGCCTACGCCTTTCTCCTGTAATTCGGTAATCCTTATATAAATCGCGGACGACCACAGTCGGATGCTCAGTGGAGGGTGCCATATCTCTCCTCAGCTCTCCAGAAAAAGATCAGCCCAACCCCAAAAGTACCGAAAGCCCAGGCGGTGAGATACACCCAGGTTTGAAGACCAGGAACATCGGCATACATAACCACTCCTCGTACCGCCTGAAGGAATTGGTACGCAGGGTTGGCGACCATAATCTCCTGGATGATCGGAACGGTGGCGTACCTCTCGATCGAGAAGAATACTCCCGAGGTAAAGAACCAGGCGCGCCCGGCTACTCGGACCAGTGTTCGTAGATCGGGCACAAATGCGCACAGGCGAGCCACGATGAACATGGTACCGGTCGCAAAAACATGAATCAGGATATACAGCGGAATAATGAGAAATATACGCCAGGTAGGCGGATTTCCCCATTGGAAAGCTAAGGCCCCTACGATGGCGACTAGGGCGGGAGCCAAACCCGCGATGAAGTTTCGGACTGTCTGCGAAAACACCAGAGCCGCACGCGGAAACGTGAAAGCGGCAATCATATTCTGGGAACTTTTGATCAGAGTAGTCCCACCAATAAGCCCCATCTGCATATAGCCGAAGAAGATGATGCCGATGATTAGGTAGCCGATGAAATTCTCAATACCGCGGGAAGTTCTCAGCAAGAGGCCAAAGAGAACTCCGTACAAGGCCGCATCGAGAAGCGGTGACAGGATAACCCACGCGCGTCCGAGGAACATATCTCGCTGGGAATCGAAGGATTTCCCATTAGCCTCCGCAGCAATGAAGTACCTCCGCCCCCAGAGTTGTCGAAGATACTTGAAGAATTTGGGGCGCACATTGAGCCTCAGGAGATGATCATCGTTGACCAGCTCCAGATTGGGATCATCCACCACCAATGATATGTCTCCTGCCTCAGCGTTACCTCGATAACGACTGGCCTGACTCATTAGCCACCTCCCCTCGGTAAAGTAAGCTCACAGGATTACCGACTTAACTGTACTGCCTTAATACCGTTAAACTGAAGTAGAGAGGATGTGTCCGTGGACGCAGACGATCCCACACCCCCGACGAACACCGCTATTTTCGGTGGATGCGTCAGTCGGGACACTTTGGCGTTTGCCGGCGATAAAGAGTACCCGCTTTCCCGGTACATCGCTCGTCACTCGCTCCTTTCCGCTGGCACAGACGCTTCGCTGAACTTCCCGGAGTTCGAGGTGTCCAGCAAGTTCCAGCAGCGGATAATTGAGTTCGATATCAGGGGTGCATTGATAAAAGACGTCTCCGAACTCGGCGCGGTAGATGTCTTACTCTGGGACCTCAACGTTGAGCGGTCGGGCTGCTGGCAGTTTCCTGACGGCACGATCGTCACCAACAGTCCTGATCTCCGCCGGGTACCAGAGCTCAAGCAGGCATTAAGCAACGCGCGCAAGATCGATTTCGGAAGCGAAGAACACCTCCTGCGCTGGCAGGGCGCGGCGAGTCTATTCGTGGATGCCCTCCATGTTTTCGGTCTCAAGGCGCACACCCTGGTCCTGGCTCCGGAGTGGGCGCTGACGGACACAGACGGTGAACCCACGCGAAAAGTCGGAACGCTCCACCCTCAGGATGCCACAGAGGCTTTCGCCCCCTACATCAATCATCTTGAGGCCCTCGGACTGACGGTCGCTCGCTTTGGGGGACTTGTCTCAGACCTGAATCACCGCTGGGGTCGTGCTCCATTCCACTACACTCCCGATGCTTACGAAATGTTCCGAAACCGCATCGATGAATTCGTCAGGGAACGTCGAGCAGAATGAAAGAACAATTCGACGATCTCCGAAAAGCGATATGGCATCTGAGAAAAGGCGGCCCGCAACAGCTGAGACGGTGGAACTACAACCGTCTCGCAGATACCCCGGGTATTAAGAAACGCAGTGTTCTTCCACAAGCTGGGTTGTCACGTCATTATCCTTCCCTTACTGGTGTCTGGGATACCTTCTCACAGCGCGAGAAAGAAATGCATTCTGCCGTGGACATCCGGCGTTACCGGAATCCTTTCGCGCAGGGATGGATTCTGACTAGGAAGAATAGCGCTAGAACTCTCCCATCCCCGGAGCATTGGCAATGCCTTGCATTCGGGGACTGGGAGTTCCGGCATGATCCGGATCTTGAAGTACACCATTGCGCCTCCTCGCTGGAGCCCGGCGAAGTACTCCTGATCGGCCACGCCGCCGACTCCCATAAGAGACTTCACTCTTCTGAGAAAACCGCCCCTGAGTTACTGAGATCGGTTACAGGCTCCCAAGGTTGGGAACAGTTCGACGAGGCCGTCACCTGGCTGGGTGGACGTTTCGTAGCCATCGCTCGTCGAGCTTCCGCAATGCGTGTGCACGTGGACGCAATGGCCTCACGTTCTTGCTACTGGGGCTCGAAAGACGGTGACGTCGTCCTGGCTTCGCACTCGGCTCTGATCGCCGACACACTCGGGGATGCCGCAGCGACGGGTTGTAAATGGGTGCTCTCCCATCCCGACTACGACAATCCGGCCGGAAAGTACCTGCCCGGGATGGTCACCCCACACGATGTGGCAAAACTGGTCATCGCCAATTGCGCATTGACGATCGACAACACTGAAGCCAGGCACAACAGGTTCTTCTTCACTCCGCCGGAGAAACTGAGCGTCACCGAAGCCACTGAACGCTACCTGGCGGAATTGCGCTTCCAGATGGACGCGGCTTTGAATGCCCAGCCTCGATCAGTCCTGGCGCTGACAGCCGGCTCCGACTCCCGGGCGATGCTCACTGGCACGCTCGACCTGTTACACGATGCCGGCACCTCGGCGATGACCTATCATTTTTTCGCCCGCAATGCGGATCATTCTCGGAAGGATCTGCTCGGCGCTAATCGGCTCGCTCATCTCAGCAACCTCACCCACCGCGTGCTTGACGCGTCGGGCTGGGATGCGACGTCATCATTCGCGAAGATGTACCACAAGACTTTTCCCACCTGGGCCAGGTTTCCCTCGCTTTCCCGGACTTATTACGAGGAACTCGGAGCAGATGAATCGCTCATCATCGGAATTGGTGGAGAAATCGGCACCGTCTTCTACAGGGACCGCGAATACGATCAGGTGACACCCGAGGTGCTGGCCAGCAAATTCACACAATCGGATTTCCGGAAGGATCCACGGCTCGTCGAGACAATGGCCGAGTACATGGACTACACCCAACTCACCGAAGAAAACTCCGCCGGATACGATCTCTTCGATCTCTTCTACTGGGAACACCGAATGTCCAGTTGGGCAGCCTATGGCTACTCCGAGGCGGACTTCGGCCCTACCGTTGTGCTGCCCCTCAACTCGCGCCGTCTCATTCACGCCATGCTTTCGCTTCCATTGAAAGATCGGCTCAAGCGCAGCATTTACCGCCAGCTCGGCGCATGGTCCGGGATCACAGGGTGATCCCTGGCAGCGTAGTAACCATCTCGAATTCTCTATTCAGAAAGGCGCGGACTACCCGTGAACATCAGGAAATCGGCCCTGGAGGCCCGAAAAGGCTTCTGGCATCTTCGCCAGGGCGGAATTCCTCAGTTCCGGAAGTGGCTATCCCGACGGCATTTCCAGCAGGAGATGCCCAACTCCAGTGAAGGCCGAGCCTGGGATCCGATCGAGGTCGAGGACTATTCGCCTTTGCCTCGGCCGAAATCCTACGGGGATGTGAAAGTCGCGGTCATTCTCGATGACTTCTCTATGGAGGCGTGGAGCTACGAGTTCACCACCATTGCTGTCATGCCGGATAGCTGGCCTCAGCAGATAAGCGACGACGTTGACCTGCTGCTGGTGGAGTCAGCCTGGAATGGCAACAGCGGAGCCTGGCAGTACCAGCTGACCGGTACCTCAGCGCCGAGTAATACGTTGCAGGAGTTCGTCGAGCATTGCCGCGCGAGGGGCATCCCCACTGTCTTCTGGAACAAGGAGGACCCACCGCACTTCGAGGATTTCCTCGACACGGCCCGGTTATTCGACGTGGTCTTCACCACCGACGTGAACAAGGTGGCCGAGTACCGGAAGGAACTGGGCCACGACCGGGTACACGTCATGAGTTTCGCGGCACAGCCCGCGATTCATAACCCTGTCCGCACGCCGGGAATCCATCAGCGGGGAGACATCGCATTCGCGGGCATGTACTTCGCGCACAAATTCCCGGAACGCCGGGAACAGATGGACCTGCTGCTCTCAGCCGCCTCGGCCGTTTCCCCGAGGATGGAACACGGGCTGACGATCTTCTCCCGGTTCGTCGGCGGGGACGAAAAGTACCAGTTCCCCGAGCCCTTCGACAGTCACGTGGTCGGCTCACTGCCCTATCAGAAGATGCTGACCGCCTACCGCGACTTCAAGGTCTTCCTGAACGTCAACTCGGTCGTCGATAGTCCGAGCATGTGTGCCCGGAGGATCTTCGAGATCACGGCCAGCGGCACTCCCGTTGTCAGCACCCCCAGTGCCGCAGTCCGCGAGTTTTTCCCGGCTGACGAGGTACCCGCCGCCTCCACGCAGCAGGAGGCGGAGTGGATGCTGCGGGCGCTGGTGAATTCACCCCAGCTCCGCGACCGTATGGTCCACAAGGCACAGCGGCGAATCTGGGCGAACCACACTTACAGTCACCGCGCAGAGCAGGTACTGGAGGCCGCCGGAGTCGAGCACATCCCGCTGTACTCTCCGACTGTTTCCGTGATCGTCTCGACCAACCGACCGGCGCAGCTTCCCCACATTCTCGATCAGGTGGCACAGCAAGGGGAAGTCCAGGTGGAGTTGCTGATTCTCTCCCACGGCTTCGAGATCGACAGCGAGGAGCTGGATCGGGAGTGTTCGAATCGGGGGCTGGACAATGTCCGTCATTTCTCGGGTGCCGCGGAGTGGAGTCTGGGCAGATGTCTCAACACTCTCGTCGCCGAATCCAGTGGCGAGGTGATCGCAAAATTCGATGACGATGATCTTTATGGTCCGCATTACCTGCTGGATCAGTTGAACGCCCTGCGGTACTCGGGTGCTGACGTCGTAGGTAAGGAAGCCGCCTACGCCTATCTGGAGAGCAGCGAGGTTCTACTTCTGCGCCGGCCTGAGCGCGAGCACCGGTGGACGCACTTCGTCGCCGGCCCGACGTTGATGGGCCACCGCCGGGTTTTCGAAACCGTGCCCTTCGCTGATGTGACGCGCGGGGAAGACAGTCAGTTCCTGTCTGATGTGCTCGAGTCCGGCATGCGCATCTATTCTTCAGACCGCTTCAATTTCATACAGGGACGCGGCCATGGGACCCACACCTGGTCCGCCACGGACGCTGAATTCCTGGCCAACGGGGTCGTGGAGTCCTTCGGCTGCAACCTCAGTCACGTCAACGTCGACTGAGTAACCCGCTGCCTGCCGTCGGGCGGTGGCGTGAAATATCAGGTCAGAAGGATCCGTAGAGCTCCCTGTACCTGGTGCCGTTCATCCGCCAGGTACGGGAGCGGATCCACTGGTTCGTCTCTGAGGACAAGTCCTTCCGGTGCAGAGCGGTACTGATCCCCTTCGCCAGCGTCTCCGCATTCTCTGGTGCCACATACTCCGCGAATCCCCCGGTTACTTCCCGAAGTGCAGGCAATTCAGAGGCGACCACGGGAATACCGAGGGATTGAGCCATGAGTGGTTTGATCGGGGTGACGGTCCTGCACACCTGGGTATCTTTGCGCGGCACGACGAAGAGGTCGAGCGCGGCGTACCACTTCCAGATCTCGTTCTGCGGCTTACGGCCGGCAAAAATGACCCGGTCATCGAGTCCCAGAGACGCGGTCAGCTCTTCCAGGGCGGGGCGAGCAGTCCCCTCCCCCACGATGAGCACCTTCGATCCCGCGGGCAGGTACTGAAGTGACTGGATCAGTGTGTCCAGGCCTTCGTAGTCGACAACCGCGGTCACCGAGCCCACCAGCGGGACATCAGGAAGTCCAAGCTCGCGGCGGATGGCGGAGCGGTCAAACTTCCTGCCGATGAACTGCTCATCGACCGCATTGGGCACAACATGGATCTTTCCAGCTTCGATTCCCCTATCAATCAGCTGTTGCTTGGAGATCTCGCTCAACGTGACCACGGCATTCGCCGCCTGCGCGTAGCGGGTCTCCTGACTGCGGGCGAGTTGATAGAACTCCGACTGTTGGGCCCGCTCCTGCAGCTCCGCGGGCTGCCGCGAAAGCCAGGTGCTCTCGAGCTCGCCACGGACTTCATAGACCCACGGAATTCCGAGGTGTTCGGCTGCCCGGGAGGTGACAATCGCGTTCTTGAAGTCTGTCGTCGTGTGCAGCACAGTTGCCCCAAAGGCCCGTGCGCGTTCGACGATCATCTCCACGGCCAGGTCGTCCCGGTCCTGGAGGCTGAGGGGATAGGACCAGGGCAGGAGTCGTTCATAGGAGATCCCCCCAATGGTTTGTGTCTCCGTGTCCGGAAACTTTCCGACCAGGACCGGGTATGCGAGGCGGGTTACTGCGTGCACCGGTATGCCCGTCTGCTGAATTGCTTTCAGCACGTTATGTGAGCGCAGGGTGTAGCCGGAGTGGGTGTACGGCAGGCTGTTGGTCAGTACGTGGAGCACGCGGTGCTCGGGTGGGGCGGCGGTCGAACTCTGCGCGACCGGTGCCGGCGGTTGCACGCGGAGTTGTTCCAGCCGCTCCCTGGTGCGCTGGGCGAGGTGCCGATCGGATCTGGATGCCTTGCCGCCCTGGGCGTCGATAAGCGCAATGCCCTCACTGAGCTCGCCCCGGTTGGTGATCTCGCGGGCAGGGGTCTGAGCCGGAGCAATTCTGGACAGCGGTGCGGACGGAATCCGTGACAGCACCGGATTGTCAGAGGTGCGGATCCGCTCGCTGAGCTTGGCCAGAAACCCTGACAGGTCTTCCGTGACGAGTCGGGCGGAAGCCGTGACGAGAAGCGACAGAATGCGGAGTGTAAAGAGCGGATTCATCAGCGCCCGCCCACTTCCTCCACCAGTTCGAGCAGGCGGGGCGGCGCAATCTCTTCCCGTTCTTGCTTGACCCATTCGGGACCGTCACCGGTGATGGTCAACCGCGACCGATCCCGGGCCAGTGCAATCCACAGGTCCGCGAGTGCCCGGGGATCGTCCGGAGGGACGACATCGCCGGCCCGCCGGGAGCGGATGATGTCCGCGGCCTCGCCCTTCACGACCCCCGAGATGTGCAGCCGGGCCACCATCAGCTCATAGGTCTTGGAGGGAACCGCGCGCTTCAGGGGTTCCCAGTCCGTCAGGTGAACCAGCGCGGTGTCCGCCCACTCGTAGTAGTCGTCGAGCTTGTCGGCGGGCTGGCGCCCCTCGATGGAGACGTTAGTGTCTGTGGCTCTGGCGGTCTCTGTGAGAGCTTCCCGGGCCGCACCGGCGCCAACCAGGCGCAGATGAATCCGCACACCGGCCTCCTCAGCCAGGCGGGCAGCTTCCACGGCGTTGGCCAGATTCTGCGCACGCCCCAGAGTCCCGGCGTAAAGAACCTTCAGCTCCCCGCAGGGCCCTTCATCCACCTGTTCGGCCCTGTAGTCCGTCTCGGGCGGAAAAACGTTGCGGACGGTGACGATCTTCGGCGCGTTGCCGCGGGTCTGAATTTCGGGGCGCTCACAGAGGTCGCACTGGAGGTGGCTGGACGTTACCGACAGGCCTGCGGCGCCCTTCAACACCTTGTGCAGCGCCAGACGGGTCCCCGCGCTCAGCACCTGGAATGGTCCCTTCGTCAGAATCCGCTCCCGGAGGGAACGTTTGCCGGTGCTTTTGTTCCACTCCTCGGACTGATCAAGCAGATCGGGCCAGGCGTCACGAAGATCAATCACGTAGGGGCACTTCAGAATGCGGGCGGAAAGACCCGCAACCACAGCGGTGGGAAGGGCAGGCACTGTTCCGATAACCAGATCTGGCCGGTAGCCCTTCAGTACCCCGGGACGCTTGAGAACAACCCACAGTGCTCCCAGTGCAACCGTCGCCTGGTTCATTATCCGCTGGGTCAGAGAGGCCCCCGAGGGAACGAAACCACTGCGGATGATCCGCTCGCCCGAGGGTCCCGGATCGGACTCGAAGGACGATGAGTACTGGCGCTCGCTCCACCACTGCCGCAGCTCCACCTTGCGCTGGTAGTGCGGAGGAGGCGCAATCACAGTCACTTCGTGTCCCGCGTCCACGAGAATCCTGGACAACCATGTCCACCGACGCTGCGGCACCCCGTTCTCGGGGTGCCAGTACTGGGAGAGAATCAGTATCTTCACCGGGTCAGCGCCACCTTCAGAGTATTTTCGCAGCGGACCGTACGGAGGAAGGAACCGCAAACCTTAACGCTGAAAAACGGTAGCACGAGAGAATCCACAAATGCGGGAGCATATCCCCTGCTCAGTGGCATTTTAGCCTTTTCTACGGTGCAACTTATCTGTGGGGCCAGCGGGGCTCGAACCCGCGACCAGCGGATTATGAGTCCGCGGCTCTAACCGACTGAGCTATAGCCCCTTCTGCGTTGCCAATGACCACAGCCACGACAACTTGTTCAGTATATCCGGCTTCCTCCCTGCCCTTTGAATCACCTGCCGTTGCAGCTGTTTCAGTCTTGTGCCACCGGCTGGAGACTTCTGAGGGAAGCTTCATCTCCCGGCCGTTGCGATGGCGAGAACCGTCTGTTTCCGTTTGAGTGGAGGAATATGTTCCCTTCCTTTTCAAGCAGTGCCGTCTCTCGCCGTCGTCTTTTGCAGTCCTCCCTCGTCGGTGGTGCCGCCGCTGCTTCCGCGTTCGGGAGGGGCGACGTTGCTCAGGCGCAAAGCTCGAGCAGTGCGCCCGCCGCCGTCCCGGTCGAGCCGCCGGCCGGCACCCTGCCGTTCCTCCACGGCGTCGCGTCCGGGGATCCCCTACCGAATTCGGTGGTGCTGTGGACCCGGGTGACCCCTTCGGCGGACGCGGTTCCGGGATCCGGTCTGGGTGCGGCGACCACCATCAAGTGGGAGGTGGCGCTGGACGCGGGCTTCCGGGACGTCGTCAAGCAGGGTGAGGCCGTCGCTTCCGCCGACCGTGACCATACTGTTCACGTCGACCCGTGGGATCTGGCGGCGGACACCGTGTACTTCTACCGCTTCGCGGTCGTCGACGGGGAGTTCGCAGGCCATGTCTCCCCCACCGGCCGCACGAGAACGGCCCCGGACTTCGACGCCTCGCCCGAGCAGCTGAACCTCGCGGTCGCCTCCTGTGCCAACTGGGAGTCGGGGTTCTTTTCCGCGTACACGGACATCGCCAATCGGGCGCAGGCCGGCGACCTGGACCTGCTGGTCTTCCTCGGCGACTACATCTACGAGTATGGTACCGGCGAGGCCGCGGGACCACACGGCCCCTTCCGCATCCATGAGCCCGCCTGGGAGACCGTCACCCTGCAGGACTACCGGATGCGCCACGGTCGCTACCGTACCGACCCCGAGCTGCAGGCCGCGCACACCGCCCTGCCCTGGGTGGTGGTGTGGGACGACCACGAGACCGCCGACAACTCCTGGCGCGGGGGCGCGCAGAACCACTCCCCCGCCGAGGGCGACTGGCTGACGCGCCGTAATGCGGCCCTGCGGGCCTACTTCGAGTGGCTGCCCGTCCGCGCGACCTCCCCGTCCGAGGAGGGGCACATCTACCGTTCGCTGCGCTTCGGCGACCTGGTCGAGCTGACCATGATGGATCTGCGCACCTACCGTGATCAGCAGGCGAGGTGGGCGGTGGGCGCTATTGGTGACGAGGGGCGGACGATGATGGGCTCCGAGCAGTTCGAGTGGCTGCGGCGCAAGATCGAGACCTCTTCCGCTCATTGGAATGTGATGGGTAGCTCGGTGATGGTTGCGCCCCTGAACCTGATCACCCTGCAGCAGAACGAGCAGACGAGTTCGGTGGCGGACTTCCTCGGTTCGCACGCATCGGGAGTCCCCTTGAACCCCGATCAGTGGGACGGGTACACGGCTGACCGTGTGCGACTGTTGGACGTGCTCGAGGCGCACGGCTCAAACGTGCTGTTCTTGAGCGGCGATATCCACACGGAATGGGCCAATTCGCTGTGGCACGGCGGCCGGGAGATCGGTGTGGAGCTGGTATGCAGTTCCGTGTCCGCACCAAATGTGGACGAGCAGCTCGGACTGCCGGCCGACAACGCTGTCTCCCACCTGGCGGAGCAGCTGGTGCGCGACGCCAACCCGCACGTGCGCCACGTGGACCTGGACTCACACGGCTACTCGATCGCGCGCGTGCGGCGGGACGAGGTGCAGATGCACTGGCTGCGGGTGGATGACGTGGAAGTGCAGGGGGCGGCGGTGAGGGAGGCTGTGGGGTTGGTGTGGCGGGCTGGGGGAGGGCCCCCGAGTAAGCTTCCTGTGACTGACAGGTTGCAGGGACTTAACCAGCAATAACCGCGCGCAAGGGAAGAAATTGGATTTCAGCAACCTCGATTGGGGAAACGTCCCCTCTTGGATAGCAGCAATTTTTGCTGTACCGGCAGTAGCCGTTGCTGCATTTCAAGTGCATCAAGCAGCTAAGCAAAATCGAATGGCCGCTGAGCAACAGGAGGACAGCTTACGACCAGTAGTGATCGCTACGATTGAGCCTGTTCCTGAGGTCTTCCAATTCATGAATTTCCATATCCGGAATGTTGGACTTGGGCCAGCCTACGGCATCAAACTCGATTTTATTGAGAAGCCTGACCTCTCCGGATATGGAGTTGAGCGTCCGTTCTGGGAAGCTTCATTCGCCAAAAACGGCATCTCAGTTCTGGGCCCCGGCCAAGATTTAAAAACCACGGCCGATTTTGCCATCGACAGGGCAAAAGACAAGACGCTTGTCAATTATGGCGTTGTCCGGATTTCCTATAGTTCCGTAACCGGGAAAAGCTTTACCGATGAGTTTGTCCTCGATATGGGATCCCTGGAAGGCGCTACTCGAATATCCATCGGAACCGTTCATGACCTCAACAAGAACCTAGCCGAGATACGAAAAATCTTGCAGAAGCGTCCCGAATGATGAAATAGGTGCCCACATTCGACCATGGACGAGTCAGTGCGGCCCAACATTTCATAGCGCAACAGTCTCTCAGCAACCGCCCAAAAGGCTCTACACCAGCAGATTTGCCCTTCGAGGATGTCCGCTTATATAGTTATGTCTCGTTGCACGGCAGAGCGAGAGCAAAGCCGCGAGCACAACTTAATCCCCCATAGCTCAGTTGGCAGAGCATTCGACTGTTAATCGAAGGGTCACTGGTTCGAGCCCAGTTGGGGGAGCAAATCCGAAAGCCGGTCCGCAAGGGCCGGTTTTTTCGTATTCTAGTACTCGGCGAACCATCTTCCCTCTCCCAGCCAAACGGCCCCAGCCTGTCCGCATTTCTTTTGCCTTTCCAATCCCTTACACTCCTCATTCTGACATATGGCACTTCATAGTGCAATGGCTTTCAGTATTTTCTTCTCCGGTTGGAGCAACACCAAGTGCGAGGTGACACAATTTCCGTCATGAATGCGCAAGGGTGGTTGAACCGGGTCACAGACGGCGACGCGGTCAACGCGGTAGCTGTGAACGCTGATATTTCTCCGGCGACCCTGTTCAGGCAGGTCAAAAAGGACGGCATCTCGGCCGAGAACGTCATCGCCATCTGCCGGGCATACGGACATCCCCCCGTCTCTGGGCTGGTGGAGACCGGCTACCTCACCGCCACCGAAACCGGGGACCCAGCCCTCGGTGGCACCCTTCAGAATGCGACCGACAAGCAGCTCCTCGAAGAGATCGCCGGGAGGCTCGAAGGCAGCCACACAAATGACCCAGCTGACGGTGACTGACACGCTTGCATTGGTCGCCTGTCCCACGGCGCCCCTGCCACCCTCTCACGCCGCCTCGTCGTCGCCGCCCGCCCCGCTCCCCTCACTCCCCGGTTCCAGACGCTCGAGCGCGCTCGTGTGGTCGCCGGCCTGCTTGGGTCGGCGAATGTAGTAGCGGCCCGTCACCGCGGGAGAGGCGTGCCCCAGGTGCCGGGCGGCCTCCTCCACCCCGTAGGCACGCTCGATGAGGGTGGCCACTGTCGAGCGGAAGTGCTTCATCTGGATGTGAGCGAACTCCTCGCCGCGGGCGTCCCGGAAGCGGTTGCCCACGTTGTGGGGATCGAGGATGCCGCCGTTCCAGTTCGGGAAGACCAGTTCGTTGTCGGCGTCGCGGCGCCGTTCCCGGAGCATCTCGGCGTACCAGGCGGGCAGGACGAGCATCCGGTAGCCGGCCTCGCTCTTCGCCATCTCCTGACGGATCAGAACCCCGTCCTGGCGCACGATCGTCCCGGAGACGGTCAGTTGCGCGGGCGTGGTCGTCAGGTTGACGTCCTCCCACCGGATGGCCAGTGCCTCGGCGGGGCGCACACCGGTGGCCAGGAGAGTGGCCACGATGCCGGTGAGGTCCGTCCGCTTTCCCTGGGCCTCCCAGGCTTCGACGTGCTCCCAGAGTCCATCTATTTCCTCCTGGGTGAGCACAACCGGCTCCTCGCGTTTGGGAGGGCGCAGCCGGGCGGTGCGGGCCGGGTTCATCGACCAGAGGTCCACGCCGTGGCGCAGCGCCAGATCGAAGGCGTGGGTGAGCAGAATCTTCAGCATCCGGGCGGACGTCGGCACGCGGCGCGACACCGAGTCCAGCCAGGCCTGGATGACCGTGACCGAGCACTCCCCCAGCCGCAGCCTGCCGATGTCCGGGTCCCCCTTCTCCCCCGTGAGAAAGCCGACGTGGCGCTCATAGAGGTTGATCGTCTGCACCCGGCTGTTCTGCCCGGCCTGCCCGCTGCGCAGCGCCTGCAGGGTCTTGTCCACCAGCTCCAGCAGCGTGGTGTCGGCGTCGATGTGTCCGATGGAACCCGAGTACGCCCGGTCGTGCGCCCGGTCGCGGACGAGTTCCTCGGCCTTGAGCCGGGTGTCCGCGGTGGCCTGAACCTTGAGCCATCGGCCGGCGAGATTGCGCACCGAGGTGCGCGCGACCCATTTCTTCGGTCCCACCTTGTCCACGTTGATCGGACCGAGTTCCCCGATTCTGCGGCGTGCCTGCCCCATGCCAGAACTTCCCCCTTGTTCTCTCCTGAGCATCCGGCACCGATCCCTGAGTACGGTGCCCCCGTGGGCAGGCTCCCACGGCGAACTGGCGGGCGGCCAGCGCCACCGCAACCCCCTCGGGCGGATCTGTGGACAACCGTGGGTTCTCCACAGCCGCAGACACCCGCCGCTTGACGCCGACGCAGCGACGCAGGAGGCTGAGGGATCCGGCGCGTCCGGTGGTGTCCGCGAGGGCGGTACTCATCCGGGCCGGAAGCGCTTCCGGCCACCGCGGGAACGGAAGAAGCCGGGGCAGTGACGGACCACTGCCCCGGCTCAGTACGGGAGCTGGATTCCGGCGCCCTGATCGCCCGGCGCCCGGCTCGTCTTTTCTTAGGCCGCGAGCTCCGCGGTGAACTCCGGCAGGCGGGTGCCGATGCCGAGCAGCTGGGAGATGGCCGCGATGGAACGGGCCGCGCCCTGGCCGTCGCCGTAGGGATTGACGGCGTTGGCCATCTCCGCGTAGGAGTCCGCGTCGTCCAGCAGTCGGCGGGCCTCGGTGGTGATGCGGTTGCGGTCGGTGCCGACCAGCTTGACGGTGCCGGCGGCCACGGCCTCCGGACGCTCGGTGTTCTCACGCATGACCAGCACCGGCTTGCCCAGCGCGGGGGCCTCCTCCTGGACTCCGCCCGAGTCAGTGAGCACGAGCTTGGAGCGGTCCATGAGCTTGGTGAACTGGTCGTAGGGCAGCGGATCGGTGATGATCACGTTGTCCAGGTTCTCCACCTTCGGCAGGATGGCCAGGCGCACCTTGGGGTTGAGGTGGAGCGGGAGGACGAAGACCATGTCCGGGTAGGCCTGGGCCAGCTCCTGGACGGCGCCGCCGATCTCCTCCATGGCGTGCAGGTTCTCCCGGCGGTGGGTGGTCACCAGCACCATGTCCCGGTCGGTGGCGGCCGCGTCGGCCAGCGCCGGGTCGGCGAAGGGGGTGTCCCAGCTGGCGGCCTTGAGCAGGGAGTCGATGACGGTGTTGCCGGTGACCACGATGCGCGAGGAGTCGAAGCTCTCGCGCAGCAGGTTCTCCCGGGAGGCGGCGGTCGGGGCGAGGTGCAGCGAGGCGACCTGGCCGATGATGCGGCGGTTGGCCTCCTCCGGGAACGGGGACTGGATGTTGCCGGTGCGCAGGCCGGCCTCGAGGTGGACGATCTGGACGCCGCGGTGGAAGCCGGCGAGGGCAGCGGTCATGGCGGTGGAGGTGTCACCCTGGGAGATGATGACATCCGGTTTCTCCTCCTCGATGATCCCGTCCAGGCCCACCATCGCGCGGGAGACGATCTCGTTGAGGCCCTGCCCGGCCTTCATCAGGCCCAGATCGTAGGAGGGGGTCACGCCGAACATCGTGTTGACCTGGTCCAGCATCTCGCGGTGCTGTCCGGTGGAGACCGGGACGGAGATGAAGCGCTCGTCGCGCTGCAGGGCGGCGATGACCGGAACCACCTTGATGGCCTCCGGACGGGTGCCGTAGATGGTCATGATCTTCGGGACGGACATTAGTCTCCTGACTGAGGCGTTGACGGACAAGAATTCAGCGGCACTTCGGGCGTGCTTACTCTTGTTCCAGTAAAACTGCGTCAATAGAATCCCGCTAATTAACTGTCAAAACCATGTACCCCTCACCCCCGTTTTATAACTGTTTTCCCAACCTTCCTGCGGAAAATCGCTTTTCTATCAGCACTTTTTCAGCTTTCGTCAGAAAGTTCGGTTGTCAGCGCTCCCAGGCTCCCCTCTTCCAACCGCCACCACCCCTCGTCACGCCCGTTCACTGACGAAGCCGCCTGCTGCGCTCCCGGGGCCACTTTCGGACCATTCGCCCGCCGCTGCGCCGCTGCGTCCGCCTTTGGCCGCCCGAGGGTGAGTCGCACGCAGGCGTCGATAAGCCCCGGCAACCGCCGTAAAATCAACCACCGAGGAGCAACAGGTGTCGACTTCACCGACCACCACTCACCGCCGCCCGCACCCCGGAGCGTGGCTCAGGGCCGAGATGGTGGAGCCGAGCGGGCTCACGCAGTACCGGCTCGCCCAGGATCTGGGGGTCTCGCAGTCACTCGTGTCCCGACTCATGACCGGCCACGCGCGCATCACCGCCGGTCTGGCGCTACGGCTGTCCGCCTACTTCGGCGACAGCGCTGAATTCTGGCTGAACCTCCAGCAGAATTACGACCTCGCGGAGGCCCGGGCCACCGTCGACACCTCCGGTATCCCCCATTTCAGCGCGACCGGCTGACCTCGCCTACCAGCCCTCCGGGCCCTGGGAGCCAGCCGGGTACTCCTCCAACGGGACGCTGCCGTCGGCGAAGGCCGCCAGCACCGGTTCGATGATCTCCCAGGACCGCCGCGGGGCGTCCGCCGGGACCTCGGTGGTGCGGTCGGCGGCGAGGATGGCGCGCACCACCCGGCCGTAGGGGGTCAGGCGCGAGGGCACCAGTTCGGTGCGCAGGGTCACCCGCTGCAGGTTCTGCCGGTAGCCGTGGTCGGAGACGTTGACCTCCACGGCCACCTCGTCGGTGAAGGGGAAGATCAGCCGGGTTCCCGGGTTGATCTCCAGCTCGTCCTCGTGCCCGCGGCGGCGGTAGGTCACCGCGATCTCCTGGCGCGGGTTCCCGATCGCCTTGCCGGAGCGCAGGACCACGGGCACCCCGCGCCAGCGGTCGGTGTCCACGTCGGCGGTGACCTGGAAGAGGGTTTCGGTGCCGCGTTCGGGGTCCACCCCCTCCTCCTCGGCGTAGGCGGGCAGGCGGCGACCGTCGATCTCGCCTGCCGTGTAGCGGGCGCGGCGCACGGAGTCCGGGTCGATGGTGGTGGCGGCGAGGATGTCGGTGGCGGTGTCGGGGGAACCGGCCGCCAGGGCGTGCGCCATGACCTGCAGCAGGTGGGACTGGAGCATGTCGCGCATCGCGCCGTTGCTGTCGTAGAACTCGGCGCGGCCCTCCAGCCCGAGGGACTCGTCGTAGATGATCTCGACCGTCTCGATGTCCGTGTTGTCCCAGCCGGCGGCGAACAGCGCGTTGGCGCCGACCAGCCCGGTCAGGTTCGACAGGGCGGTCTCGTAGTTGAAGTGGTCGACGCGGAAGATGTGGTCCTCATCGGTGACGTTCAGCAGTTTGCCGTTGAGTTCCTCGGCGGTGGCCGCGTCCTCGCCGAAGGGCTTCTCCATGGCCAGGATCAGGCCGTCGGGCAGGTCGACCTCGGCCAGGGCGTCGACGGCGGCGGCCGTCACGGACGGGGAGAGCGCGAAGTAGAGCACGCTGCGTTCGCCGGGCTCGCGGGCGTCGAAAAGCTTCCGCAGGTCACCGGGGTCGGTGGCATCGGCCACCACGTAGGTGGCGCGCTCGGCCAGCCGCTCGACCACGGCGTCGTCGACGTCCATGTCGGCCTCGGCGAGCGAGTCGCGCACCAGCTGCGGGTAGTCGTCGCGCTCGGAGCGGCCGGAACCCACCAGGTCGATGCGCGTGTCGTCGTATTCACTCAGGTAGCCGGCCATGCCGGGGAGGAGCAGGCGGCGCACGAGGTCGCCGGCGCCGCCGAGAATGTAAAAGGTCACGGACTTCGGGTGGTCGGGATTCGTGGCGTTCATGGCCCCACGCTAGCAACGTCACCGGCCCCGCGCCGGAGGCCTCGTTCTTCCCTAGGGTGGGGTGAGAAGATATTCCCCGACCTGCGGAGGAAGCCATGTCCGTCCAACTCGAAGATTACGCACTGTTGTCCGACACCCACACCGCGGCCCTGATCTCCCGGTACGGCAGCATCGACTGGCTGTGCCTGCCGCGGTTCGACTCCCAGGCGGCCTTCTCCGCGCTGCTCGGCGACGACCGCGACGGCCACTGGCTGCTGGAGGTGCCCGACGGGGAGGTCATTGAGCGCCGCTATATCAAGGACACCTTCATCACGGAGACGATCTGGGAGTCGCCGACGGGTAAGGCGAAGGTCACCGACTTCATGCCGATGGACGTCACCGGCGACCAGGCGCGCCAGCACGTGGTCACCGACCTGATGCGCATCGTCGAGTGCCTGGAGGGTGAGGTGGAGATCCGCAACGTGGTGCGGCTGCGCTTCGACTACGGCGCCTCCACCCCGTACGTGAGCTGCCGGAGGGTCGAGGGAACCCAAGAGCTGCGGGCGATCGCCGGGCCGAACGCCGTCTACGTCCGCGGCCCGCTGCTCCAGCACGATCCGGAGAAGGGCTGCCACGTCGGCCAGGAACGCCTCCAGGCCGGCGACACCACCCGCTGGGTGCTCACGTGGACGCCGTCCTACCTCGAGCATCCCCCGTTACCGGATCACACCAACGCGCTGGCGAACACCCGGGAGTTCTGGCAGGAGTGGATCGGGCGCTTTGACGGCCAGGGCGAGTACACCGACGCGGTGCGCCGCTCCCTGCTGGTGCTGCGCGCACTGACGCACTCCTCCACCGGCGGGATCGTCGCCGCGCCGACCACCTCCCTGCCGGAGGAGTTCGGGGGCGTGCGCAACTGGGACTACCGCTACACCTGGCTACGGGACTCCGCCATGGTCATTGAGGTGCTGGTGGAAAACGGCTTCGAGCGCCGGGCGCTGGCGTGGCGGGACTGGCTGCTGCGCGCCATCGCCGGCGACCCGGACCAGCTGCGCATCATGTACGGCCTGAGCGGTGAGCGCCACCTGCCGGAGTTCGAGCTCGAGCACCTGCCCGGCTACGAGAACTCCGCGCCGGTACGCATCGGCAACGGCGCGGCGGATCAGTACCAGGCCGACGTCGTCGGCGAGGTCATGGTGGCCCTGGAACGGCTGCGCCAGGCGGGAGTCGGAGACGGCGAGATCTCCTGGACGCTGCAGAAGGCCATCCTCGGTTTCCAGGAGTCTCGCTTCCACGACAAGGACCAGGGCATCTGGGAGATGCGCGACGAGGCCCACCACTTCACCCACGGCCGGGCGATGATGTGGGCCGCCTTCGACCGCGGCATCCAGGCCGTGGAGCGCCACGGCTACGACGGCCCCGTCGAACGCTGGCGGGAGCTGCGCGAGACCCTGCGCGAGGAGATCCTCACCCACGGCTTCGACGAGCAGCTGAACTCCTTCACCCAGACCTACGACAACAACGAGGTCGACGCCTCCCTGCTGCAGCTGGCCCAGATCCGCTTCGTGGACTACGACGATCCGCGCATGCTCGGCACCGTCGAGCGCATCGAGCAGCAGCTGCTCGACCGGGAGGGTTTCGTCCACCGCTACCGCACCCAGTCCGGCACCGACGGCCTCGCCGGCGACGAGTACCCCTTCCTGCTGTGCACCTTCTGGTTGATCGAGCAGTACGCCCACTCCGGCCGTCTCGACGACGCGCGGGAGATGATGGAACGGGCCCTGGCCGTGCAGAGCGACCTGGGACTGCTCGCCGAGGAGTACTCCACCGGCCACCGCCGGCTGGCCGGCAACTATCCGCAGGCGTTCTCCCACCTGGGCCTCATCCGCGCGGCCTACGCGATCAACCACCCGCACAAGGTGCAGGGCTGAGACGGATCAGGGCCGGTGCCGGTCGCCCGCCTCGCCGGAGGAGGTGGGGGCGGCGACCATATCCGCCTCCCCGTCGGGGCCGCGGGCACCCGACTGCCCCAGGCTGGCGGTGAACAGCGCGGTGAACGCGAGCGCCGCCGAGGCCGTCGCCGAGAGTTTCTTCTTCTGACCAGCCACAGGACCACTTCCTCGTCAGAATCACACCGGTTGTCGTGCGATGTGAACATAGCGCAGCAACATGAAATCCGCATGAACGTTGGATAACACTTTGTTTTGGTGGTCCGGCAAGGGCCCGGCACAGGCCCGGCACGCTCCCGTGCCTGCGGCGAACGCTGCGGTAGAGTGGTCGACGTACCGATCACAGAGAGGGAGTTCGTAGCGACCATGATCCAGTTCGTCATCGGCGCCGCCGCAGGCTACGTCTTCGGCACCAAGGCCGGACGCAAGCGGTTTGAGCAGATCAAGAAGGGCTACGAAACGGCCGTCAACTCCCCCGTCACCAAGTCCGCCGTCCGCGCCGGCCGCAAGGCCCTGGCCGACCGGCTGGACCCGCAGCCGCGGATGAAGGAAGTCAAGAACCTCAGGCGCGAGGACGGCTCCGCGGTGCTGGAGCCGGACGAGGACTAACCTGCCAAGGACTAACTGCACACCACAGATTTCTCCGCATGTGCAGCCGCTAGTCGGCTACTAATACGCCGCCATCGCTTTCACGACAATCAAAGGTCCCGTCATCTCAAGATCAGACCTATCAACGTTCCGCCCGGTCATTTTAGCGACCCCTGCCAAAAGTTGGTCACTCGAAATCGCTCTTCTCATGGTTCGGTTGAGGCCCGACAAGTAGAACTTCTCTAGCGAGAAGGAGCGGTTTTCCCCAACAACTCGTTCAACTTGCCCAAAGATGGCAAGTTCATTTTCTAGATTATCGATGTCGTTACCCGCTACCATATGACCAGCGTTCAAAAGAGCTAATACCTGCGGGGCGTCCTCATCTTCGAGTACAGCTTGAAGCACTATTTGGCCCTTTTTCGCTGTTTGCGGAGACAACATGCTCGCTATCACCTCATTATTAGGTCGTTCTTCATTCAGCAATGAAGGATCTGCAATGAACAGCTCAATGAGTCGGCTTAGAAGACCGCCGACTTCGTTCGAAGGTGATAATTCCCACTCGCGCTCTACTTCGACCAGCTGTCGTTTCGATATCCCTGTCCCGAAATCAAAGTGATTGAGAACCTCATCCTTCTTCTCTAGCTCGTCAACCAGCTTGTTGAAGGCGCTGACTGGGTGGCTTTCGATTCTGCGAGATTCCGTCACCTCGGTCTCTTCTCCGGTTCCCCGCTCGCCCCGCCCACTTACCCATGGGATTTGGGCTTTCCCCTCCATGCTTCCGTTCTTGGACGATTGATCACGGACAGTGAGTTCGATATCAGTGGAGACGTCAATGCCATGAAAGTTGGAAAGCGGCACCAAGGTGTCACGGTCAAGATAGATTGGGTTTCGGAAAAAGCTCACTTACTCAGCCTTTCAGACTTCAGAAAATTAACTAAGAAGACCTTGCAAACACGTACGTCGATTGGATTACCACCCGCCCTTTCCTTACGCCCCGCGGAACGCCCGGTCGTTGAGCTCACGGCGGGCCTGCTCCAGTGCCACCAGGTCGGCGAACAGTGAGTTGTAGGCCTGCTCGTCATCGGAGGGGCGCATGCGCTGCAGCTGCCCCTTGAGCTGGGCGATCTGGTTGCCCACGCGCGCCTCCTGCAGCCGGGAGAGCACCGAGTCGGTGTAGCCGGACAGCTCCCCGGACTCCACGCGGATGTCCTCGACCGCCAGCTCGGAGACCAGCGAACGGCCCGCCAGGTCGGCCATCTCGCCAGCCACATTGGCGATCCAGTCCACGCCCGCGGGCGCGGCGGTGCAGCCGCCGGCGCCGGCGATGGCGTCGCGGACCTGCCGGTAGGCGTCGCTGGTGAACGTGTCCGGACTCAGTCCGTCGAAGTAGCTGCCCGTCAGCTCCGGGTACTGCAGCGCCAGCTTCAGCGACTCGCGCTCGGGCCACAGGCGCGGGTCCCGCGGGTTCGGCGGCACGAGCGCCGGCCGCTCCGCGGGGGCCTGCTCGGCGTCGTCGAAGCGGCGGGCGCGGCGCTGCTGCCTGTCCGCCCTCTTCGGCTTGCGGGCCTCCTCGCGGACCTGCTGGAGCACCTCGTCCGGGTCGGGCCAGCCGACCCAGCCGGCGAGCAGGCGGGCGTACTCGTTCTGCAGGACCTTGTCGCGGATGTCGGCCACCACGGGCACGGTGCGGCGCAGCGCCTGCAGACGGCCCTCCACGGTGTCGAGCCGGTAGTCGGAGAGCATGGACTGGATGACGAACTCGAACATCGGGATGCGACCGGCCACCAGGTCGCGCACGGCGGCGTCGCCGCGCGCCAGACGCATGTCGCAGGGATCCATGCCCTCGGGCGCCACGGCCACGAAGGACTGGCCGGTGAACTTCTGCTCGCCCTCGAAGGCGCGCATGGCGGCCTTCTGCCCGGCCTCATCGCCGTCGAAGGTGTAGATCAGCTCGCCGCGGAAGTAGTTGTCGTCGAGCATCAGGCGGCGCAGGATCCGCATGTGCTCGGCGCCGAAGGCGGTGCCGCAGGCGGCCACGGCCGTCGTCACGCCGGCGGCGTGCATGGCCATGACGTCGGTGTAGCCCTCGACCACCACGGCCTGGTGGCCCGCGGCGATGTGCTTTTTCGCCTGGTCGAGCCCGAAGAGCACCTTGGACTTGTTGTAGAGCATCGTGTCCGAGGTGTTCATGTACTTGCCCAGGTTGTCGTCGTCGAAGAGCTTGCGGGCGCCGAAGCCGATGACGTTGCCGGACAGGTCCTTGATGGGCCACAACAGACGGCGGTGGAAGCGGTCGATGGGACCGCGCTTGCCCATCTTCGACAGGCCCGCGGCCTCCAGCTCCTTGAAGTCGAAGCCCTTGCGCAGCAGCACCTTGGTCATCGTGTCCCAGCCCTCGGGGGCGTAGCCGCACTCGAAGGTGTAGATGTGCTCCTGGGAGAAGCCCCGGTCGAGCAGGAACTCGCGGGCGGTCTGGGCCTGCGGGGTCTCCAGCTGCTCCCGGTAGAACTGGTGCGCGGCCTTGTTCGCGGCGATCAGCCGTGCCCGGGTGCCCGGCTCCTCCCGGCGCGCGCCGGTGGATCCGCCCTGGTAGTTGATCGTGTAGCCGATGGTCTCGGCGACGGCCTCGACGGCCTCGGGGAAGGAGATGTGCTCCATCTCCATGAGGAAGGAGTAGACGTCGCCGCCCTTGCCCGTGGAGAAGCAGTGGTAGTAGCCGCGGTTGGGGCGCACGTGGAAGGAGGGCGTCTTCTCGTCTTTGAAGGGTGAGAGTCCCTTCATGGAGTCCGCGCCGGCGGGTTTGAGCTGAACGTACTCGCCCACGATCTCCTCGATCGGGGCACGTTCCCGGATCGCCTGGATGTCGCTTTCCGGAATCCGTCCCTTTGCCATGCATCCAGGGTACCGGGCCGGTCAAACCGGGGCGGGGTGGCGGAAGTGGGGTGGTTCCTTCCGCCGTTATTTAAATTTCGGGGCCCAAACCAGCCCGTATCCTGCGCGGGAGCGGTTCATCGGTAGTACCTGTCGTCTCCCTGGTTTTCGATTCGTGATAGTTCGTGTGAAGATACCAGCATGTCGCAGTCGTCGGCCCCGAGGAAGAGATCGCTCGCCGCGATCCTCGGTGGCATCCTCCTCGCGGGTGTCGCCGCGTGGTTCGGGCTCGACACTGACGGCGACCCCCACCAGACCGCACCGGTGGCCGGCGGCGTCGATACGCCTCCTGCTCCCGTGGTCGGGGCCTACCCCGCCTGCGAGTTGGATTCCCTGCCCGATCAGACCGACCTCGTCGTGGATGACATTCTCACCGGCGGGCCGTTCACCTATCCGGAGAAGGACGGCACCCGCTTCGGCAACTATGAGGGTGTGCTGCCCGATGAACAGCTGGGTTTCTACCGCGAGTACACGGTGGACACCCCGGGGCTGTCGCACCGCGGTGAGCGCCGCATCGTCACCGGCGGGGGCACCGAGGCCGACCCGGAGGTCTGGTACTACAGCGATGATCACTACGAAAGTTTCTGCGAGATTCCCGATGCTGAAGATTAAGACGCGTAACCCGATCCTGATCACCTCCCCCATGCGCAGCCGTTTCGACCTGTACAAGGCGCTCGGGTGCATCCTCAACCCGAAGGGCTTCCCGGCCCCGAACTGTCTCGACGAGATGGCGGATCTGCTGCGCGACAACGGGGTGGACCGGGTGGTCTGCGCCGACTGGCAGCTGGTCTACGACGACGAGGTGGCCATCCTGGATGTCTTCCGCGATCTGGGGGTGACGCTGCAGCGCTGAGGCGCGGGCGTCACGGGCGTCACGGCGGAGGCCGTCATTCTGGTGGGTCGAAAGGGCATGGTCGAAAGGGCATGTCCTTTCGACTGGTGAGGTCGAAACCAGATCCCCTTTCGACCACGTGCTCTCGACCCGGCACTGCCGGACCTCCCCCACCGGCGCTGGCCGGGGAGCCGGGGCCGGCGGGGCCGGCGGGGCTGCACTAACCCATGAAGGCGGCGATGTCCGCCGAGCGCTTCGCCAGCCGCTCCAGCCGGGACTCGGTCATCGACGCGATCTGGTCGACGACCACCCGCTGGCGCGCGGCGTCGTCCTCCGCCTCGTGCCACCACTGGCGGAAGACCGGATCGAGGGTGCCCGGTGCACCGGCGGTCAGGTACTCGAAGACGCGGAAGATCCGGTCGCGCTGCCGGTCCTGGCGGGCCTTGTGCCCGGGATCGTCCATCACGTAGAGCACCGCAATGGTCTTGAGCAGCTTGACCTCCGCCTGTGCCTGGGCGGGGACGACCAGCCGGCCGTTCGCCCGGCCCAACGGGGTCCCGGCGCTCTCGGCGGCGCCGACGGTGGCGTCCACGGTCACCCCGACGTAGCGGCCCACCAGTTCCGAGGTCATCCGCTTCAGGGCGGCGTAGCCGCGCAGGGAGGCGTCGAAGTCCGCCGCCTGGCTGACCACCTCGAGCTGGCGCAGGCCGGCGGCGGCGTCGATGAGTTCCTCCGGGGTGCCGCCGAAGGCGCGTGCGCCCTTCTCCGCGAGCGCGGCCAGTTCCACCAGGTCCCACAGCACGTCGAGGGTCACGCGCCCGGAGACGATGCCGTCCTCGACGTCGTGGACGGAGTAGGCGATGTCGTCCGACCAGTCCATGGTCTGCGCCTCCATGGCGGGTGCCGCGTCGTCGTGCCCGCGCCGGATCCACTCCAGCAGGTGGGCGTCGGCGTCGTAGGCGCCGTACTTGTGGTTGACGCTGCCGTCGGCGTTGGTCCTGGTGCGCGGGTACTTGCACGCGGCGTCGAGGGCCGCGCGGGTGAGGTTGAGTCCGAAGCTCCTGTCGCCCTCGCCGATGATCTTCGGTTCCAGACGGGTGAGGATCCGCAGGGTCTGGGCGTTGCCCTCGAAGCCGCCGCAGTCGGCGGCCACCTCGTCGAGCGCGCGCTCCCCGTTGTGCCCGTAGGGCGGGTGCCCGATGTCATGGGTCAGGCCGGCCAGCTCCGACAGGTCCGGGTCCAGCCCCAGTCCGGTGCCGATGCTGCGGGAGATCTGCGCGACCTCGAGCGAGTGCGTCAGCCGGGTGCGTGGGGTGTCGCCGTCGCGGGGGCCGACCACCTGGGTCTTGTCCGCCAGCCGCCGCAGCGCCGCCGAATGCAGCACCCGGGCCCGGTCGCGGGAGAACGCCCCGCGGTCGTCGGGCCGGGAGTGGTCGAACTCGCTGCCCTTGGGCGCCTCGTCGTGGAGCCGGGCGGCGTCAGCGGAGGTGTAGGGGTACATGGAGGGTTCTTTCGGCGTCGCTCAACGGTTCTGCTGGCTGTTCTTCTGCGCGCGCAGCTGGCGGTGGCGGTTGCGCCGCGAGGGCCGCAGCCACCCCTGGAGCCGGCGCAGCAGTTCCTCCACCCTATCGCCCACTCCCCGGCCGGCCAGCCGGGACACATCGACGACCACCAGGCCGCCGACCTCGTGCATCAGCGACAGCCACCAGGCCCGCGACGGAAAGCGCGTCGGCGACGTCCGCGTCGGCGAGGCGGTGGCGTCCATCCCCGCCCGCCGGGCCAGCAATTCTGCGCGCAGGGCGTGGTTGGGGTCGGTGACGATCACCGCCCGCCCCGGGTCGTGCGCCGCCAGCAGCGCCCGGTAGGACTCGCGGGTGTCATTGCCCTCGGTCACCGCCGTGACCGCCGCCGCGGGCACCCCGCGCTCGACCAGCCAGGACTTCGCCACCCCGGCCTCCGTGAAGCGGTCGCCGGGCAGATTGCCGCCGAGGGTATAGATGTGACCCGCGACCCCGCCCCGCCACAGCCGCAGCGCGTGCTCCAGCCGTCCGGTCAGCTGCTTCGAGGGACGCCCGTCGTACTGTGCGGTGCCGAGCACGACGATCGCCTCGGCCGCGCCCGCGGGCGGGAGGGGGCGGCGTCGCCACGCGTGGGCGATCACGCGCCCGGGGCCCAGCGCCAGCGCCACCGGTACGGCGGGTACGGACAAGGGAAAAGGGATCCTCATTCCCGACAGTCTGCCAGCTGAGTCGGTAACCTGGTGCCATGCTGCGCTTTTTTCCCCGTCCCGCCACCCTGGCCGCCCCGGCTTTCCTCGCCGTCGCGGGGGCCGCCGGACTCGCGCCCGCCGCGCTCGCCGTGGAGCCGGACGCGGTGGTGGCGCAGGGCACGGCCGTGGGCGGGACCATCGCACCCGGGCTGCTCACCGACCCGGTCACCGACCACTCCGGGGTGCTCAACGCGAATGAACGCTCCGCCATCGAGGACAAGATCCAGCAGTTCAAGATGGACAACCAGAAGTCCATCTTCGTGGTCTACCTGTCCAGCTTCGGCGGGATGACGCCGGAGGCGTGGACCGAGGCGGCCGTACAGGCCAACGGCGGCGGCAACACCGCCGTGCTCGCCGTGGCCACCGAGGACCGCCAGTTCGGCATCTACGGCGGCAACCAGTGGTCCGACGCCGAGCTCGACGACATGTACGACGCCGCCTACTCCGAGCTGCTCGAGACCGACTGGGCCGGCACCGCCGAGGCGACGATCGACGCCGCCGCCTCCTCCGGCGAGATGTCCGGCGCGTCGGTGGCCTGGCTCGGTGGTGGCGCGGCCGCGATCGCGGTGGCCGGCGGCGGCATCTGGGCCTACTCGCGGCGGAAGCGGAAGCAGACCAGCCGGGAGATCCTCGAGGACTCCCGCGGCATCGACCCGGGCGACACCCGGCGGCTCACGGGCCTGCCCATGGAGACCCTCGAGCAGCTCGCCCAGGAGGAACTCGTCTCCACCGACGAATCCATCCGCCGCGGCCGGGAGGAGCTCGACCTGGCCGTCGCCGAGTTCGGGCCCGAGCGCACCCGCAGCTTCACCCGCGCGATGAACCACTCCACCACCACCCTGCAGAGGGCCTTCCAGCTCCAGCAGCGGCTCAACGACTCCATCCCGGAGTCCGACACCGAGCGCCGCGCCATGCTCGTGGAGATCATCTCCACCTGCGGGCAGGCCGACGACGCCCTCGACGCCGAAGCCGCCGACTTCGCCGAGATGCGCAACCTCCTGCTCACCGCCTCCACCAGGCTGGACGAGCTGACCCAGCGCACCATCGACCTGCGGGCCCGGCTGCCCCTGGCCGCCGACCAGCTGAGGTCCCTGGAGTCCCAGTACTCCACCGAGGTGCTCACCACCATCGAGGACAACGTGGCCATGGCCGAGAAGTCCCTGGACGAGGCGGAGAAGACCCTCGACACCGCCCGCGAACTCGAGGCGAAGCCCGCCGGCCAGCAGGGCGGCCTGGTCGGCGCCATCCGCGACTCCGAGCACGCCGTCGAGATGGCCGACCGGCTGCTGGTGGCCGTCGAGCACGCCGACCAGAACATCCGCGCCGCCAAAGCCGGCCTCGACGAGCTCATCGCCGAGGTCGAGGACGAGATCCGGGAGGCCGGCGAGCTGAAGCGCCAGGGCACCTCCCAGGGCGCGTCGGCCGACTGGGAGACCCTGGACGAGGTGGTCGGCCGGGCGATCAACACCGTCACCCGCTCAAAGGACATCGCCTCCTCCGATCCCCTGGGCGCCTACACCGCCCTGACTGACGTGGACGCCGAGCTCGACGAGCAACTCGACCGCGTCCGTGAGACCACCGCCGATCAGGCCCGCCGCCTGCAGCTCCTCGACCAGCAGCTGCGCTCCGCGCAGGCCACCATCCAGGCCGCCGAAGACCTGATCTCTGCCCGCGGGCGCGTGGTCGGGGCCAGGGCCCGCACCCACCTGGCGGACGCGCAGCGCCTGCACGCCCACGCCCTGAACCAGCGCACCGCCGACACCCGCGGGGCCACCGACCTGGCACGTCAGGCCACCCAGTCCGCCCAGCGGGCCTCCCGGCAGGCCCAGTCGGACGTGGACGACTACCGCCGCCGCCACGACTTCGGGGGCCGCGGCGGCGGATCCGCCACCGGCGCATTCGTCACCGGCATGGTCATCAACTCGCTGCTCTCCGGCGGCGGCCGCGGTGGTTTCGGGGGCGGCTTCGGCGGAGGATTCGGAGGCGGCGGCGGGTTCGGTGGAGGCGGCGGTGGTGGCTTCCGGGGCGGGTCGTTCTAGCGGCCACCGCCCGCGAGCATAAGGCAGCCCCCTCGATGCAGATGCGCACCGAGGGGGCCGTCGTTTGGTGGCTCTCACTGGGCCGAACTCATTGGGTCGATCCAGCAGGTTCCAACAGGACCCAGCAGAACCCGGCAGGATCGGCCCACCACAACCAATCCAGCCGCTCCGGGCCTATACCCGCGGCCGCCGCACCGGGGAGTCGACGAGCACGCAGCCCCAGGTGAGGAACACGGCGTCGATGGCCGGCATGGAGGCGGTGTGCGGCCCGTCGTAGACCTCGACCTTGCCGCTGATCAGCGGGCGCACCGTCGCCGTGACGCCGTCCGAGCCGATGATGGCCCGCTCCTTACGCCAGAGGCTGGTGCGTTTGAGCAGGTAGTCGCGGCCGTCGCAGTTGGCGGTCAGGGTGCCGACCGTCATGCCGGCCTGGCTGAGAGTGAAGATCGCCCCGTCGCCGGTGGTGGCGCGGGCCCGGAACTGGAGGGGCCCGGGCGTGGACTCGATGAGCAGGCGTTCGCTGCCCAGGATGATCACGTCGGAGCGGACGGCGGCGATGACGTCGCCGCGGGCGTCGACAAGCTCGTTGCCCTCCCAGGTCCACCGGCCGCGGCCCTGCTCGCTGAAGAAGCCCGCCTTCTCCGCCATCGCCTACACAGTCCCCCTAGAGGATGAACGCCAGAATTCCGACGATGGTGAACAGCACCAGCGTCAGGATGAGCACCGCCGAGGACACCCCCAGGCGGGATTCGAGCACCAGGCGGACGAACCAGCTCAGTGCGGCCGCCTCGGAACGGGAGAGCCCGGCGGCCGCGACGTCGTCCTCGAACTCGAGGATGGAGCGGCGCACGCCGTGGGCGGCACCCGAGAACTGCGCGAGCTTGACGGAGTTCTCGTCATCGACGATCCAGTCGTTGCGGTTCTCGTTGATCAGCTTCAGCCGGCGGTCGCCCAAGCGGACGTCGATCTCCTTGCCCCGGGCGAAGTCGCCGCTGGCCTGGTAGACGGTGCCGTCCGGCAGCGTCGCCGTGGCTCCGGTGTCCCTGTCGAACGCGGTCCGCCACTCCACGCCCTCGACGACCGCGGTGGCGGCGGACTCGCCGCCGTCGACGACGAAGCGTCCGAGCTCCTCCGGGCCGTCCTCGACGAACAGCGGGATCTCCCGGTGCCCGTCGGTCTTCTTCCGCTCACCCCAGCTGGTGTAGTGCATCAGCGCGTTAATCCCCTAGCAGCCGATCAGCCGCTGGGCCAGGTAGCCCTGCAGCTCGTTGAGCGGCACGCGGACCTGTTCCATGGTGTCGCGCTCGCGCACGGTCACGGCGTTGTCCTCAAGGGTGTCGAAGTCGACGGTGACGCAGAACGGGGTGCCGATCTCGTCCTGGCGGCGGTAGCGGCGCCCGATCGCACCGGAGGTGTCGTAGTCGACGTTCCAGAACTCGCGCAGGCCGTTGGCCAGCTTCTGCGCCGGCTCGGACAGCTCGGGCTTCTTGGACAGCGGCAGCACGGCCACCTTGACCGGGGCCAGGCGGCGGTCCAGCTTGAGCACGACGCGCTTGTCCACCCCGCCCTTGGAGTTCGGTGCCTCGTCCTCGTGGTAGGCGTCGATGAGGAAGGCCATCACGGCGCGGCCCAGGCCGGCGGCCGGCTCGATGACGTACGGGATCCAGCGCTCGTTCGACTCCTGGTCGAAGTAGGACAGATCCTCGCCGGAGCCCTCGGAGTGCACGCGCAGGTCGTAGTCGGTCCGGTTGGCGATGCCCTCGAGCTCGCCCCACTTGGTGCCCTTGAAGTTGTAGGCGTACTCCACGTCGACGGTGCGCTTGGAGTAGTGCGACAGCTTCTCCTCCGGGTGCTCGTAGAGACGCAGGTTCTCGGGCCTGATGCCCAGGTTGACGTACCAGTTGTAACGGTCGTCGATCCAGCGCTGGTGCCAGTCCTCGTCCTCGCCCGGCTTGACGAAGAACTCCATCTCCATCTGCTCGAACTCGCGGGTGCGGAAGATGAAGTTGCCCGGGGTGATCTCGTTGCGGAAGGACTTGCCGATGTTGGCGATGCCGAACGGCGGCTTCATCCGCGCGGAGGTCATGACGTTCTTGAAGTTGACGAAGATGCCCTGGGCGGTCTCCGGGCGCAGGTAGTGCAGGCCCTCCTCGTCGTCCACCGGACCCAGGAAGGTCTTCAGCAGACCGGAGAAGGCGCGCGGCTCGGTCCAGGAGCCGGGCTGGCCGGTCTCCGGATCGTTGATGTCGGCCAGGCCGTTGACCGGCGGGTGGCCGTGCTTCTCCTCGTAGGCCTCGAGCAGGTGGTCGGCGCGGTAGCGCTTGTGGGTGTGCAGGGACTCCACCAGCGGGTCGGTGAAGACCTCGACGTGGCCGGAGGTCACCCACACCTGGCGCGGCAGGATGATGGAGGTGTCGACGCCGACGACGTCGTCCCGCGACTGCACCATGTGGCGCCACCACTGGCGCTTGATGTTCTCCTTGAGCTCCACACCCAGCGGACCGTAGTCCCAGGCCGAGCGGGTACCGCCGTAGATCTCACCCGCCGGGAAGACCAGACCTCGTCGCTTGCACAGGTTGACGACGGTATCGATGACGGACGCTTGCGCCATGGGGCTTCAGACTCCTCTGGTAGGGGACAGTCGGCTCTGACTTGCTCGGACATGTGTGACGGGTGCGGGCCTGCGGTGGGGCCGTGACGACGGCCGGTGTTTCCTGCCGGGCCACGCAACGTGACCAGTGTAGCGTCCGTGGGGCAACGGTGACGGCACGGGCGGCCGGTTACCCGGGGGTGGCCGGTGACGGCTCCGCCACGGTGTTTGAAATGTCTAGCTTTTATCGGTCGCCGGGTTATAGTTGGGAGAGAAAACAGCACATGGTTCGCTGGCCCCGCCGAACCCCCGCACGCCCGGACCGGAGCGGTCTCCGGTGCTGCGCCGCAAGGAGTGAGCCCCGAAAAACCCAGGAACTGAGCAGCCATGGACCCCCTTCCGGACCTCGACACCGCAACCAAAGTCATCGGCGCGCTCGATTCCCGGCTCCGGATGGAGATCGTCCTCCGGCTCTCGGACCGGGAGCACTACGTCCACGAGCTGGTCGTCGAGCTCGGCAAGTCCCAGCCCCTGATCAGCCAGCACCTGCGGGTGCTCAAGAAGTCCGGCCTCGTCGACTCCCGGCGCCGCGGCCGCGAGATGGTCTACCGGCTCATCCAGCCCGTGGCCCCCGAAATCATCGAACTCGCCGCGCACACGGGCGTGGACCGGCCCGGGCAGCTCACGACGGTCACCCGCATCGACGTCCCGGCTCCGCCCGAGGAGCAGATCCAGAGGCAGGCCGTGGCCCACACCCCGGCCGCGGCGGTAGCCCCGGACCTGGAGCCGCAGGAGCCCATCCCGGACCCCTCCCCCGCCCCGCCGAAACCGCAGTCCCCCTCCGACCCGGGCTGATCCTTTCCCGGGCCCTCCGGGTCTTTCGGGTGTCGCGCCCCGGGTGAGACAATGGGGAAAAGAACCAGCGGCATTTCAAGAAGGAACCCGATGTCCACCGTCCAGTCCGGCGTGCCGAAGCTCGGGGCACGCAACACCCGCCAGCGCACGGCGATCGTCAACGTGCTGCAGGAGCTCGACACCTTCGCCTCCGCGAAGACCATCCACCAGGCCCTGCAGGAACGCGAGATCAAGGTCGGCCTGACCACGGTCTACCGCACCCTCCAGTCGCTGGCGGAGATCAAGGCCGTCGACGTGCTGCACACCACCGCCGGCGAATCCCTCTACCGCCACTGCCTGTCCGAACACCACCACCATCACCTGGTGTGCACCGAGTGCGGCCGCACCGAGGAGATCGACGGCGGCCCCGTCGAGGCGTGGGCCCGCACCGTCGCCGAGGCCCACGGCTTCTCCCTGACCGGCCACGACGCCGAGGTCTTCGGGCTGTGCGCCGAGTGCCGGGGTGAACGCGAGGACTAGCCCAGCACCTGCCCGAAGGCCAGCCCCAGCAGATAGGTGATGCCGGCGGCGCCCAGGCCGATGGCCAGCTGGCGCAGCGCCCGGCTCAGGGGCGGTTTGCCCGAGAGCACGCCCACAATGCCGCCGGTGAACATCAGCGCGACGGACACCAGCACCAGCGCGACGACCGCGCCCGCCGCGGGCGAGGCCCCGAAGAGGAACGGGATGATCGGGATGAGCGCACCGGTGGCGAAGAACAGGAAACTCGAGGCGCCCGCCGCGAGCCCGCTGCCGACGACCTCGTTCGGGCGCCGCTCGGTCCCCCCGGTGCCCCAGTGGTCGGAGCCGCTGGCCTGTCCGAGCCCCAGGCGGGTGAACTCCTCCTCCGCCTTGGCCTCGGCCTCCTCGAGAGACATGCCGCGCGCCCGGTAGACCAGGGCGAGTTCGTTGGCGTCGACGTCGAGCTGCGGCAGCAGGGTGTGCGCCTTCGGGTGCGGGGTCGACGCCTCCAGCAGCTCGCCCTGCGATTTCACGGAGACGTACTCCCCCGCCGCCATCGACAACGCGCCCGCCAGCAGGCCGGACACACCCGCCAGCAGGATGTAGCTGGAACTCACCCCGGAGCCCATGACGCCGATGACCAGGGCCAGGTTGGACACCAGCCCGTCGTTGGCGCCGAAGACGGCGGCGCGGAAACTGCCCGACATCTTCTCCCGGCCGCGGGTGGCCAGACCACGCACGACCTCGGCGTGGATTCGCTCGTCGGCCGCGATCTGCTCCGGGGCGTCATCGTCGTGGACGTAGGGGTTACGTGCCTCGGCGGTCTGCATCAGCGCGAGCGCGAACACCGAGCCGAAACGCTTGGCCAGCAGGCCCATGAAGCGGGTACGCAGATCCGGACGGCGCGGCATGCCCACGTACTCACCCAGCTTCTCGCGCCAGAACCGTTCGTGGCGGGCCTCCGAATCGGCCAGGTGGAGCAGGATATCACGCTCCTCGCCCCGGCGGTTGCGGGCGAGCTCGCGGTACACGGCGGCCTCGGCCCGTTCGTTGGCCAGGTAGCGGCGCCAGCGCCGGATCTGGCTGCGCGAGGGCGCCGGCTCGGGGCCCGCCTCCGGTGCGGGGACCTGCTCCGGCTGCCCGGCGGCGTCGGCACGGTGGGTACCGGGGTGTGCGGACGGCGTCGTGTCGCGCTCGACCACGCTTTCTTCTCCTCTTACTTGCTCTTGGTTCCGCCGAACCGGCGGTCACGACGAGCGTACTCCTCGACGGCCGCGAAGAGGTCCTGCGCGGAGAAGTCCGGGAACAGCTTGTCCTGGTAGACCATCTCCGCGTACGCCGACTGCCAGAGCAGGAAATTCGACGTCCGCTTCTCCCCCGAGGGCCGCAGGAACAGATCCACATCCGGCATGTCCGGCTCGTCCAGCCACCGGGAGAAGTTCTTCTCGCTGATCTGCTCGGGGCGCAGCTCCCCGCGGGCGGCCTGCGCGGCAATCTCGCGGGCGGCGTCGATGATCTCGGCGCGGCCCCCGTAATTGACGCACATCGCCAGCGTCATCCTCGTGTTGTCCCTGGTCAGCTCCTCCGCGACCTCCAGCTCGCGGATGACCGAGCGCCACAGGCGCGGGCGGCGGCCCACCCAGCGCACCCGCACGCCCTTCTCGTGGAGGATATCGCGCTGGCGGTGCAGCACGTCCCGGTTGAAGCCCATGAGGAAACGGACCTCGTCGGCGGAACGCCGCCAGTTCTCCGTGGAGAAGGCGTAGGCGGACAGGTAGTCCACCCCCATGGCCAGGCAGGCGTCGACGGCCTCCATGAGCACGGCCTCGCCGCGCTTGTGGCCCTCGGTGCGCTTCAGACCGCGCTGCTCGGCCCAGCGGCCGTTCCCGTCCATCACCAGGGCGATGTGGCGGGGAAGGAACTTGGCGGGGATGTCCGGGGGTGTCAGGTCTACGCTCACGCGCACCATTGTGCCACCCGGCGGCTCAACTCTGATCCATGACCGTCAGGCTGGTGACCTTCTGCTCCAGATGCCACTGCAGATGCGCGCGCGTGAGCCGGTGCGCGGTGTCCGCCAGGTGGCGCCCGCCCCCGGCGCGGGCGATCTCCAGGGCGGCCGGCCAGTGGGATTTGCTCAGCAGCCACATCAGGTGGAGGGCCTCCTCCGGCACCTCCGCCGAGCCCGAGGGGCGGCACTGCGTGCACGCGGCGCCGCCGACGGCCGGGTGGAAGGCGTGGTGCGGGCCGGACGCCCCGCACTGGGCGCAGTCGAAGAGGCTGGGCGCCCAGCCGGCGTGCGCCATGGCCTGCAGCAGGAAGGCGTCCAGCACCAGGGTGGGGTGTTCGGTGGTCTGCATCCGGGCCAGGGTCTCGGTGACGTGGTCGTAGAGCCAGGGCTCCCGGTCGGCGTCGGCCACGGCCAGCCGCTCGGCGGTCTCCAGGGCGGCGCAGGCGGCGGTGTAGCGCTCGTAGTCGTCGATGATGCCGGAGCCGTAGTAGGCGACGGTGTCCGCGCCGGTGACGGTCTCGAGGTTGCGGCCCGGGTAGAGCTGGACGTCGAGATCCACGAAGTGCTGCAGGCGGGAGCCGAAGCGGGACTTCGAGCGCCGCACCCCCTTGGCGACGCCGCGCACCAGGCCGTGTTCGCGCGTGAGCAGGACGATGATGCGGTCGGCCTCCCCGAAATCGTGGGTGCGCACCACCACGGCCCGGTCGCGGTAGGACTCCCGGCGCACGGCGCTAGAACCCCAGACGTCCCAGGGACTTCGGGTCGGTCTGCCAGTTCTTGAGCACCTTGATGCGCAGGTCCAGGTAGACGTTCCGGCCCAGCAGCCGGATGATCTCCTGCCGCGAGTTGTGGATGATGCGCCCCATGCGGCGGCCGTCGCGGCCCTGGATGATGGACTTCTGCCCCGGGCGCTCGACGTAGATGATGGCGTGGATGACCAGCTTGTCGGAGTTCTCGTCGGCGAGGATCTCGTCGACCTCCACGGCCACCGAGTGCGGCAGCTCGTCCTTCAGGCCGGACAGCGCGGCCTCGCGGATGAGCTCCGAGATGCGGGACTCGGTGTCCTCGTCGGTGATGTGGTCGTCCGGGTAGAACTTCGGGCCCTCCGGCAGCTGCTGCGTGAGCACGTCCAGCAGGACGTCGATCTGCGTGTTCTCCGTCGCGGAGACCGGCACGACCTCGGACTCGCCGCCGAGCATCTCGTGCAGGGCCAGCAGCTGCGCACCGACCTGGTCCTTGCTGGCCTTGTCCAGCTTGGTGACGATGCCGACGATCGGGGTCTTCGGCGCGACCTTGCGCACGTTCTCCAGGATCCAGCGGTCGCCGGGGCCGATCTTCTCGTCCGCCGGGATGGTCAGGCCGATGACGTCGACGTCGGCGAAGGTCTCCTGGACGACGTCGTTGAGGCGTTCACCCAGCAGGGTGCGCGGGCGGTGCAGGCCCGGGGTGTCGACGACGATGATCTGGGCGTCCGGGCGGTGGACGATGCCGCGGATGGGGCGGCGGGTGGTCTCCGGCTGATTCGCCGTGATGGCGATCTTCTCCCCCACCAGCGCGTTGGTGAGGGTCGACTTGCCCGTGTTGGGGCGGCCGACGAAGCTGACGAAGCCGGAGCGGAAGCCCTCCGGGGTGTTGGTGAAGCTCACCTGACTCCTTTACGGTCTAGGGCGGTATGCCCTGGAGTTTACCCGGTGGGGTGCGTGGGCCGGCACCGTGGCTTGGTGGGGCGCTTGATGGGGCTGTTGGGTGGGGCTGTTGGGTGGCTGGCCGGACCGGCGGTTGGCCGCCTGCGGTGCGGTTGCGGCCCGGCTGGAGCACAACCCCGAGTTCACGTCGTCGAAAGGGGATGTGGTTTCGACCTGGTTGGTCGAAAGGAGATCCCCTTTCGACGACGTGAACTCGACGAACAGGAAACCCGCACCCCTACACCCGCTCGACCTCGAACTGCATCCGGGGCCGCACGTAGTATTCCTGGCTCTCCACCAGCTTCAGCTCCTCGGAGCCCGCCTCGTCGGTGGCCGTGATGAGGTCGAACATGCTGGAGGCGGTGCGGGCCAGGGCGTCGGCGGCGTCGCCGTTCGACACGTAGTGGCCGGTGAACAGGGCGGCGGCCACGTCCCCGGTGCCCACGAACTTGCGCGGCACGTGCGGGGTGCGCACGATCCAGGCCCCGCGGTCGTCGACGGCCAGCATCTCCACGGTGCCCGCCGGGCGATCGGGCCGCTGCACCGAGGTAACCAGCACGGCCCGCGGGCCGGCCTGCCGCAACGACTCCACGGCCGCGAGGGTGGTCGCCAGATCGGTGCCCTGCCGGCCGGTGAGCACCCCGAGTTCCCACTGGTTGGGGGTGAGGATGTCCGCGGCCGGCACCACCAGGGAGCGCATGAGCTCCGGGATCTCCTCGGCGACGAAGCGACCGAAGACGGCGTTGCCCATCACCGGATCACAGGAGTACACGGCGTTCGGGTTGACCTGCCTGACCCGGGCGACGGTGTCCGTGATGACCTCGGCGATCTCGTGGCCGCCCTGGTAGCCGGAGAGCACGACGTCGATCTCGCCGAACA
Organism: Corynebacterium halotolerans YIM 70093 = DSM 44683; assembly: GCF_000341345.1. Classification (NCBI taxonomy): domain Bacteria; kingdom Bacillati; phylum Actinomycetota; class Actinomycetes; order Mycobacteriales; family Corynebacteriaceae; genus Corynebacterium; species Corynebacterium halotolerans. The sequence continues at coordinate 2,285,699 of NC_020302.1, forward strand.
CGCCGAGTTCCTCGATGCCGAGGATGACGTCGGCGACCTGGGCGGCCGAGAATTCCCGGCCCCGGACCGTGTCGTAGGCGGTGTGGTTGGAGAAGTTGACCGTGTGGACCGGCCACACCTCATGCCCCAGTCGCTGCAGGGGGAACACCGCGCCAGCGTTGCCCACGTGCCCGTAGGCCACCGCGGACTGGATGGACAGGATGTTCATCTCAGAGCTTGTTGACCTGGAACTGCATCCGCGGGTTCGCGTACGCCTCCTGGGACTCGATCAGCCGCAGCTCACGGGAATCGGCCCGGTAGGTGTTCTCCACCAGGTCGAACACGCTCGAGGCGGTGCGCGCCAGGGCGTCGGCGGCATCACCCGTGGAGACGTAGTGGCCGGTGAACAGTGCGGTGGTGACGTCGCCGGAGCCGTTGCGCTTGAACGGCAGGTGCGGGGTCTGGACGAGCCAGGCACCGGAGTCGTTGACGGCGAGCATCTCGATCGTGCCCTCGGGGCGGTCGGGGCGCTCCACGGAGGTGACCAGCACGGTGGACGGACCCATCCGCCGGGCGGCCTCCACGGCCTTGAGCGTGGAGTCCAGGTCGGTGGCCTCCATGCCGGTGAGGTAGCCCAGCTCGAACTGGTTCGGGCTGATGATGTCGGCCACCGGGACGACGCGGTCGCGCAGCAGCGGCGGGATGGCGTCGGCGACGTGGCAGCCGGACTTCGCGTTGCCCATCACCGGGTCGCAGGAGTACACGGCCTTCGGGTTGGCGGCCTTGACGCGGGCGACGGCGTCGATGATCACATCCGCGATATCGGATCCGCCCTGGTAGCCGGAGAGCACGGCGTCGACCTCGCCGAGCATGCCGCGCTCCTCGATGCCGCGGATGATGTCCGCGACGTCCTCGGCCGGAATCATTGGGCCGCGCCAGGAGCCGTAGCCGGTGTGGTTGGAGTAGTTGACGGTGTAGACGGGCCACACCTCGTGACCCAGACGCTGGAGGGGGAATACCGCGGCGGAGTTACCGACGTGGCCGTAGGCGACGGAGGACTGGATGGAGAGGATGTTCACGGTCTCCATAGTGCTTGTTCCACCGGCGCGGGAAAAAATTCCGGGCAGAAATTCATTCAATCCGGGGGTGGGGGGGATCGTCTGGGGTAGGTGGTTGCTGGGAACGGGGCGGATGCGGGATCTCCTCCCCCATTCCGGCTCCTGGTGCCGGCGCGCGTCCTCCGCGCTGGGCGGCAGGTGCATTTTCCGGCGCGCCGGTCTGCGTTTCCCGAGGTCAGAAGTTGATGAAGTGTCAACCACTGTGGGAAAATACACTTCCCCTCGGCAGGCCCCAAAACCCCACCGGATCCTCGGAAACCTAGTCCGTGAACTCCCCGACCAGTTCCTCGCCCTCGGCCAGCGCGGGGTCGAGGACCTCCACCAGCACGGAGCGCACGCGGATGCGGCCGCGGCGGTCGTTGCCGCCCTCGGCCACGAGTTTCAGCCCGCAGGACTCCACGGCGGTGCCGGGCAGGGGAACGCGCCCCATCTCGTAGGCGATGAGGCCGGCGACGGTGTCCACCTGGTCCTGGATCTCCTCGGTGAACTCGAGGTCGGTGTCCAGGTGGTCGTGGACGTGCTTGCCCAGGTCCTCCAGGGACAGGCGCGAGACCACCCGGTAGGTGCGCTGCCCGATCTGTTCCACGGGGGCGACCTCGCGGGCGTCGTACTCGTCGGCGATCTCGCCCACGATCTCCTCGAGGATGTCCTCCATGGTGATCAGCCCGGCGATGCCCCCGTACTCGTCGACGAGCATGGCCAGGTGCGTGTGGTCGCGCTGCATCTCGTGCAGCATGGCGTCGAGGTTCTTGGAGTCGGGCACGAAGGTCGGCGGGCGCATGACCTCGGAGACCCGCACGCCGCGGCCGCCGTCGGTGCGGTGGTAGGTCCGGTGGACCAGGTCCTTGAGGTAGATCACGCCGACGATGTCGTCGATGTTCTCGCCGACCACCGGGATGCGGGAGTGACCGGAGCGCACGCACAGGCTGGTGGCCTGGCCGGCGTGCTTGTCGGCCTCGATCCAGATCATCTCGGGACGGGGCACCATCACCTGGCGCGCGGTGGTGGAGGCGAGGTCGAAGACGGACTGGATCATCCGCCGCTCCTCCACCTCGACGATGCCGTGCTCCTGCGCGATGTCGACCATCTCGCGGAGCTCGACCTCGGTGGCGTAGGGCCCGTCCCGGAAGCCGGAGCCGGGGGCGATGAGGTTGCCCAGCCAGATCAGCAGCCGGGCCACCGGGCCGAGGATACGGGTCAGGGTGGACAGCACCATCGCCGAGCGCAGGGAGACCGAGTAGGGGTTCTTGCGTCCCATGGTGCGGCCGAAGAGGCCGACCACGGCGTAGCTGACCAGGGTGACGCCGAGGATGGCCACGGCGAACGCCCAGCCCGTGGAATCGAGGAACTCGATCGCCAGGGCCGCGGCGAAGACGGTGGCCGTGGCGCTGAGCAGGGTCCGCAGCAGGACCAGCAGGTTGATGTGGTCGGCCCGCCGGTCCAGCACCTTGAGCAGGTTGCGGGCGCCGGAGACGTCGTCCTTGACCATCCCCTCGACGCGGGCGCGCGAGATGGCGCTGACCGCGGACTCGATGGAGTCCAGCAGGCCGGAGGCAAACAGCGCAAGAACAGTGGCAGTGCAGAGGAGTACTATCTCCACGTCCATCTAGGACTCGTCCTCCCGGGGACTTCGGGGCTTCTGGGGTTCACCGACGGCGGGGAGGCCGCCGCCGGGCACGATCTCGTCGAGGGCCAGCCGGTCGGCGGCCGTCGGGAAGGCCTGCGGGCCGGTGGGCTTGGGCTGGTACCGGATGCCCCGCTTGGCGACGTCGTCGTACCAGTCGGCCAGCAGCTCGTTCTGCAGGCCGAACATCTCGCGTTCCTCGGCGGGGGTGGCGTGGTCGTAGCCGAGCAGGTGCAGGCAGCCGTGGACGGTCAGCAGCGCCAGCTCGTGGTCCAGGCCATGCCCGGCGGCCTCGGCCTGCCGGGCGGCGAATTCGGGGCAGAGCACGATGTCGCCGAGCATGGAGGGCCCGGGCACCGCGGCGTCGGGACGCCCGCCCCCGCCGGGCGCCAGCTCGTCCATGGGGAAGGTCATCACGTCGGTGGGTCCCTCCAGGTCGAGCCAGCGCACATGCAGGTCGGCGATGGTGGGCTGGTCGACGATGTGGATGCTGGCCTCGGCGTCGGGGTGGATGTCCAGCTCCCCGAGCGCGAACGACGCGACGTCGATGAGCATCTCCTCGTTGACGCCCCCGTAACCGGCTTCGTTGAAGACCTCGATGCTCACTCAGTTCTCCCTCCGCTGTTGCTCAGCACGTTCCATGCGCTCATCGTAGGCCTCGTAGGCGTCGACGATGCGCCCGACCAGCGCGTGCCGGACGACGTCCTGGCTGCCGAATTCCTCGAAGTGCACGCCCTCGACGCCGCGGAGGATGTGGCGGACCAGCCGCAGGCCGGACTTCTGCCCGCCGGGCAGGTCCACCTGGGTGATGTCGCCGGTGACCACCATCTGCGAGCCGAATCCCAGGCGGGTGAGGAACATCTTCATCTGCGCCGGGGTGGTGTTCTGGGCCTCGTCGAGAATGACGAAGGCGTCGTTGAGCGTGCGCCCGCGCATGTAGGCCAGCGGGGCGACCTCGATGATGCCCGCCTCCATGAGCTTCGGGATCATCTCCGGGTCGATCATGTCACGCAGGGCGTCATACAGCGGGCGCAGGTAGGGGTCGATCTTCTCGTTCAGCGTGCCGGGCAGGAAGCCCAGCTTCTCGCCCGCCTCGACGGCCGGGCGGGTGAGGATGATGCGCGAGACCTGCTTGGACTGCAGCGCCTGCACCGCCTTGGCCACCGCCAGGTAGGTCTTGCCGGAACCGGCGGGGCCGAGGCCGAAGACGATGGTGCTGTCGTCGATGGCGTCGACGTAGCGCTTCTGGCCCAGGGTCTTGGGGCGGATGGCCCTGCCGCGGCGGGCGATGATGTCGGAGGCGAGCACCTGCGACACGGACTGCGGGGCCTCGACCGTGACGATCGAGACGGCGTGCTTGACCGAGTCCGGGGAGATCACGTGCCCGCGGCGGGCGATGGACTCGAGCTCCTCGAGCACCTTCACGCCCCGGGCGACCTCGTGGTCCGGCCCGGTCAACCGCACCACGTGCCCGCGGGCGAAGACGTCGGCGTCGATCTGGTTGTCGAGCACGCGGAGGTTGTCGTCGTTGGTGCCGAGGACCACGTTGGCGTGGGCCGCGTCGAGTTCGACGGTCCTGGTGACGACCTCGGGAGTTGGTTGTGCTGCCACGGAGAAGAGCGCCTGCTTTCCTGCTCGGTTGTGATGCATCAAACTCTACCAGCGGGAAGTGAGCACTCCGAGTGCGGACAGCGCCACCATCGCGGCGCTCGCCGTCCGCAGCACCTCCGGGCCGAGCCGCACGGGCCGGGCACCGGCCTCCCGCAGCCGGGCGACCTCGTCCTCGCCGATGCCGCCCTCGGGCCCGACGATCAGGTACAGGCTACCCACCCCGGTGAGGTCGACCTCGCGCAGCGGGGTGGCCGAGTCCTCGTGCAGGATGAGCGCGGTCTCCCCCGCGATCAGCCCGGCGAGCTCATTCGTGCTCACCGGCTGGCCGATGACGGGAATGCGGGTGCGCCGCGACTGCTTCGCCGCGGCCAGGGCTGCGGCCTCCCACTTCGCGACACCCTTGGCCACCTTCGGCCCGGTCCACCTGGCGATGGTGCGCTCGGACTGCCACGGGATGATCGCATCGGCCCCGGCCTGGGTGGCCAGGTCGACGGCCAGCTCGGAGCGCTCCGACTTCGGCAGCGCCTGCACGACCGTGACCCGCGGCGTGGGCTCCGGTGTGATCCCGTGCGTGATGACCTCCGCGCTCAGCCGCTCCTTGCCCGAGGTCGCGGTGACCTCGACCTCGGCCCAGGTGCCGCGGCCGTCGACCAGCAGCAGATGCTCGCCCGGTTGGACGCGCTTGACGGTGACGGCGTGGCGGGCCTCCGCGCCGCCGAGTTCGACGGTGTCCTCGAAGGGGCCGTCGTGAAGGAAGACCGGGAGACTCATGGCCTCAGAGCCCGAAGCGGTCGCGCAGGCGGGAGAAGAAGCCGGTGCCCTCGCCCTCCTCGTTGACGGCCGTGTCCTCGCCGCGGTGATCGCGGATCTTCTCCAGCAGCTCACGGGTGTGGCCGTCGAGCTCGGTGGGCACGGTGACATCGACGTGCGCGATGAGGTCGCCGTTGCCCTCCGCGCGCAGACGCGGCATGCCGGCGCCGCTCAGACGGATCTCCTCACCGGGCTGGGTGCCGGCCTCGACCTCGAGGGTCAGCTCCTCGCCGGCGAGGTTGTCCACGGTGAAGGTGGTGCCCAGGGCGGCGTCGATCATCGGCACCCGGACGGTCAGGTGCAGGTTGTCGCCGTCGCGGACGAAGACCTTGTGCGGACGGGTGACGATCTCCACGTAGAGGTCGCCGGCGGGACCACCGCCGTGGCCGACCTCACCCTGCCCGGCCATGCGGATGCGCATGCCGTCGTTGATGCCCGCCGGGATGTTGACCACCAGGTCGCGGCGCTTCTTCACGCGGCCATCGCCGCCGCACTTCTTGCAGGGATCGGTGATGACCTCGCCGAAACCGGAGCACTTCGGGCAGGGGCGGGTGGTCAGGACGTTGCCCAGGAAAGAACGCTGGACCTCCTGCACCTCGCCCGCGCCCCCACAGTTGTCACAGGTGACGGGCGCGGCCTTCGACTCCGAGCCGCTGCCCTCACAGTGGTCGCAGACCACGGCGGTGTCGACGGTGATGTCCTTCTTCGCCCCGGAATACGCCTCCTCGAGGGTGACGGCGACGCGCAACAGGGCGTCATTGCCCGGCTGGACGCGCGAACGCGGGCCCCGGGAGGAGGGCCCACCGGAACCACCGAAGAAGGCCTCGAAGATATCGCCGAGGCCACCGCCGCCGAAGCCACCGAAGCCACCCGGGCCACCGGTGGCCTGCTCCATCGGATCGCCGCCCATGTCGACGATGCGGCGCTTCTCCGGGTCCGTGAGCACCTCGTGGGCCACGGAGACCTCGCGGAACTTCTCGGCGGCCTCCTCAGAGGGGTTCACATCCGGGTGATATTTGCGGGCCAGCTTGCGGTAGGCCTTCTTGATCTCCTGATCGGAGGCGGAGCGATCCACACCCAGAATGCCGTAATAGTCACGAGCCACGATTAAACAGTACTTCCTAATTCAGAGTTCAGTGTCAGTTAAACGGTCGTTGCGACGCGGTCGAGCTGCCGTCTTGCGCGTCTTGGCGTCGCATCAGTCTACTCGCCGGACAGTACCCGGCTGACATACCGGGCGACGGCCGAGACCTTCGAGATCGTCCCCGGGTAGTCCATGAACGTCGGGCCGACCACGCCCAACCCGCCGAGGGCCGCCCCGTCCGAACCGTACGCGGTGGTGACGATCGACGCCGAATGCAGCTCCTCGTTCTCGTTCTCCTCGCCGATGAGCACGCTCACGTTGCCCAGGTCCGGCACGTTCGCCAGGAGCTTGAGCACCACCACCTGCTCCTCGAGCGCCTCGATGAGCAGGGGCAGGCCGACCGGGAAGTCCCGGGAGATGCGGGTCAGGTTCGAGGTGCCCGCGAGGATGAGGCGGTCCGAGGGCTGGTCGACCAGGGTCTCGATCAGCGTGGTCGCCGCGAACAGGGCCGCGGTGCGCAGTTCCGCCGGCGCGTGCTCCGGCAGCTCCGCCAGGGAGGTCGAGGCGTCGGTCAGGGTCTTGCCGACGAGCGCGTCGTTGAGCAGGTCGCGCAGCTGGAGCACCTGTTCCGGGTCCAGCGGTTCCTCCAGCTCCACGTTGCGCTGGTCCACGCGGCCGGTGTCCGTGATCAGCACGAGCAGCAGGCGCACCGGGCTCAGCGGGACGACCTCGCAGTGCTTGACGCGCGAGACCTTGAGGGTGGGCAGCTGGACGACGGCCGCCTGGCGGGTGAGCTGGGCCAGCAGCTGGACCGAACGCCGCAGGACGTCCTCCAGGTCCACGCCCTCCTCGAGGAAGCCCACGATGGCGCGCCGCTCGGCGGTCGACAGCGGCTTGATGTCGTGGATGGAGTCGACGAACTGGCGGTACCCCTTCTCCGTGGGGATGCGGCCCGAGCTGGCGTGCTGCTGGACGATATAGCCCTCGGACTCGAGGACGGCCATGTCGTTGCGGATGGTGGCCGAGGAGACGTTGAGGTGGTGGCGCTCGAGCAGCGCCTTCGAGCCGACGGGTTCCTGGGAGGCGATGTAGTCGGCGACGATGGCGCGCAGGACCTCATCGCGGCGCTGGTCGGTCGATCCGGCCATGGTTGGCACTCCCCTCCTTCGATTGCTAGATCTCCAGTCTAACCCCGGTTGTCAACCAGGTCGCGGGGTGCGGATCCGGTGGGTGGGCCGGCCGGGAATCGACTGCCGGCCGACGCTGCCGCTGATCGTCGAGACCACATCGTCGAAAGGGGATCTCGTTTCGACCAAGCGAGTCGAAACGAGATCCCCTTTCGACGATGTGCTTTCGACCTTGCAGAGAATCCCGCACCCGAGCTCGGGTTGGCGGGAGCCACCTGACCAGGTCGACCCCGCCAGCCAGGCCCGGGGGAATGGACCTGACCGGATTCCCCTAGCCCTCCTCGGCCACCAGGATGTCGGCGACCATGCCGTCGGCCAGCAGCCGGCCGGAATCGGTCAGCCGCAGGCGGTCGCCGGCGGTCTCGAGCAGTCCGCGGCCGATGAACCCCTCGATCACCGGCCGCGCACCGGCACGGAACCACGCCGTGGGCACGCCCTCGCGCAGGCGCATGCCGAGCATGATCCGCTCGGTGTGGTGGTCCTCGTCGGTCAGGTGCTCCACGTCCTTGATGGGCAGCTCGTCGGCCGCGATCATCGACGAGTACCGCGCCGGGTGCTTGACGTGGTAGAAGCGCTGGTCACCGAGGTGGGAGTGGGCGCCGGGGCCGGCTCCCCACCAGTCGCCGTCGGTCCAGTAGATGTGGTTGTGGCGGCACTCGCCCCCCGGCTTCGCCCAGTTGGAGACCTCGTACCAGTCGAACCCCTCGCCGCGCAGGCGGGCGTCGATCAGCTCGAAGCGGGAGGCGTAGACGTCCTCGTCGGGAGCGGGCAATTCGCCGCGGCGGACCTTGCGGGCCATGGCGGTGCCGTCCTCCACGATCAGGGAGTAGGCGGAGACGTGGTCCACGCCGGCGCCGATCACCGCGTCCAATGTCTTACGCACGTCGTCGTCGGTCTCGGTGGGCGTGCCGTAGATCATGTCCAGGTTGACGTGCCCGAAGCCGGCCGCCTTGGCCTCACGGGCGGCCTCCACGGGCCGGCCCGGGGTGTGGGCCCGCTCCAGCACGCGCAGCACCCCGGCCGAGGCGGACTGCATGCCCAGCGAGATGCGGTTGTAGCCCGCGTCCAGCAGCCCCGCGAAGAACTCGGGCGAGGTGGACTCGGGGTTGGATTCGGTGGTGATCTCCGCGCCCGGGGCCAGCCCGAAGGTGTTGCGCACGGCCGAGAGCACCCGCCCCAGGCCATCCGCGCCCAGCAGTGAGGGGGTGCCGCCGCCGATGAACACGGTCTCGGCCGGACGCTCCCCCACCCGCGCCACGGCGAGCTCCAGTTCGCGTTCCAGGGCGTCGAGGTAGGACTCGGGCGAGGCCGAGGTGCCCAGTTCGCCGGGGGTGTAGGTGTTGAAGTCGCAGTAGCCGCAGCGGGTGGCGCAGAAGGGGACGTGCACGTAGACGCCGAAGGGGGTAGTCATATCCCGCCCAGTCTAGCTGGCGGCCGAGCGGTCCAGAAGTGGGCGGCTCAGCCGGGGATCCGCGTTCCCCGATATCAGGATCACGCAATCAGAATCACGTCGTCCGCGGAGCCGCCCGGTCTAGCTGGCCGCGCCCCGATCCCTCGCACGCTTGGCGGCCACCCGGGCCACGACGGCGTCGACACGCGCGCGCTCGACGAGGAACGCCGGCGGATTCGCCCCGCGCATGGTGCGCGCGTAGACGGGGTGGGCGTCGGCGACGGTGTGCAGCCACCCCTCGGCCGCCGCGGTGACGTGCCTGCCGACGCGCGCGTAGAGGTGCGGCAGGGACACGGCGTCGAGGTGGTGGGCCACGGCCTCGGTCTGGTCGAGGACCCAGTCGACGAGCCCCTCGAGGTGCTCGGTCACGTTCTCGGTGCGCCCGTTGAGCGCGGCGGCCAGTTCGCGCACGACGATCGGCGAGCTGGAGATGGGGTGCGCGGCCTCCAGCGCCCGGGCGTCGAGAAGCTCAGGTTCCGGCAGCTGGTTACCGGGGCTGGCGGAGGCGCTGAGGGTGCCGGCGCGCACGCCGGAGGTCAGGGCCTGGCGCAGGCCGAGCAGCTCGCCGACGGCGCGGCGGGAGTCGGCGCGGGCGTCCTCGATGATCTCGGAGAACTCCTCGAGGCACTCCCGGGCCAGCTCGGGATCCCAGTCGGCGATCGACTCGATGAGGTGCTCGATGTACTCGGCCACCTCGTCGCCGATGTTGTAGATCTCCTGCGTGAGTTCCCGGTGGCGCAGCTCGGCCGCGATCTTGTGCATGCTGGGCTGCTCCTTTCGACGGGCGGACAAGTCTGAAGTTGAGGTTGAGAGTTTAGCCAACGCCTGCTGACTCTAGGGTAGTTTCCGCGGCGTTTCAGTCCGACGCGCCGGAGAAGTTCTAGCGCTGGTAGATCTCCTCGATGTCATCGGCGTAGCGGCGGAAGACGACGTTGCGCTTGACCTTCATGGTCGGGGTGATCTCCCCCTCCTCCTCGGTCAGGTCGTGGTCGAGGATGCGGAAGCGCTTGATGCCCTCGGTGTGCGAGACCGTGGAGTTGGCGAGGTTGACCGCGTCCTGGATCTCCGCGCGCAGGGCCGGGTCGTGCGCCAGCTCCCTGACGGAACGATTCTCCGGGATGTTGTGGTCGAGCCGCCAGCGCAGGAGGCTGTCCTCGTCGAGGGTCACCAGCGCGCCGATGAAGGGCTTGCCGTCGCCGACCACCAGCGCCTGGGAGATCAGCGGGTGGGAGGCCAGCTTCTCCTCCAGCGGGGCGGGCGAGACGTTCTTGCCGCCGGCGGTGACGATCAGGTCCTTCTTGCGTCCGGTGATGATGATGTGGCCGGTCTCGTCGATCTCGCCGAGGTCGCCGGTGTTGAACCAGCCCCCCACATCCAGCGCCTCGGCGGTGGCCTCCGGGTTGTTCCAGTAACCGGCGAACACCCCCTCGCCGCGGATGCAGATCTCGCCGGCGTCGTTGATCTTCGCGGAGTAGCCGCCCAGCGGCTGGCCCACGGTGCCGATCCTGACGTCGGTGAAGTCGACCGCCGCGGCCGCGCAGGTCTCGGTCAGGCCGTAGCCCTCGTAGACCGGCAGGCCCACTCCGCGGAAGAAGTGGCGCAGCTCCGGACTCATGGCGGAACCACCCGTGATGCAGTACTTCACCGCCCCACCCACGGCCGACTTGAGCTTGGAGTAGACCAGCCGGTCATAGAGCCGGCGCCTGGCGGCGAGCACCCTCGACGGACCGTCCGGGGTGTCGAGCGCCTTCGAGTACTCGACGGCGGTCTTCTCCGCGCGCTCGAAGATCTTGGCCTTCAGGGGGCCACCGTCGGCGGCCTTGTTCGCGGCGGCGTTGCGCACCTTCTCGAACACGCGCGGCACGCCCAGGATCATGTGCGGGCGGGTGCGCTGGAACTCCACGGTCAGGGTGGACACGTCCGACCAGTGCGACTGGGTCGCCCCGCCGATGACCACGGCCAGGGACACCGCGCGCGCCAGCACGTGCGCCATGGGCAGGTAGGTCAGGATGCGGGTGCCCGGCACCGCGATGGCACCGATGGGGTGGGTCAGCAGCGCGCGGATCTGGTGGATCCAGTTGCGGTGGGTGAGGATGCAGCCCTTGGGCTTGCCCGTGGTGCCGGAGGTGTAGACGAGGCTGGCCAGGTCCTCGTGCCGGATGCCGGCGATGCGGCGGTCGACCTCGGCGTCGTCGATGGCGCGGCCCTCGAACTTGAGGGTCTCCACCGCCGAGGAGTTGATCTCCAGGATGCGGCGCAGCCGCGACGGCGAGCCGGCCAGCTGCGGGGTGCCGTCGGGCTGCAGCACCAGGTGCTCCATCTGGCTGGTGTGCTCGCGGGTCTCACTGAGCGCCAGCACGGCGCCGGAGTCCTCGATGATCCACTGGATCTGGGTCAGCGAGGACGACGGGTAGATCGGCACGCTCGCCGCCCCCGTGGCCCAGATGGCGAAGTCCAGCAGCGACCACTCGTAGCGGGTGGCCGACAGCAGCGCGACCCGGTCCCCGGGTTCCACCCCCATGGCGATCAGCCCCTTGGCCACCTCGTAGATCTCGTCGCGGAACTCCTGGGCGGTGACGTTGATCCACTCGTAGTTGGCCGGGCGGGTGAACAGCACCCCGTGCGGGCGGGACCGGGCGGTCGCGAGCAGGGCGGACAGGCAGTTGTCTTCGGCGCGCAGTTCAAACTCGGCCGGGGTGGTGTACTCCTGCACGGGGGGCGATCCTCTCAGTCGTGGGGCGGGTCAGGGCGCAAAACATGACGGTTTCCTCATAACGGTACCGCCCGTCCGGAGGATCCGCTGACGCGACGTGGCGGTTGGTTCCGGAATTCCCGCGGCGAAAGCCCGCCGGTGATGGCAGGATATGGACTTGTGACTTACCAGGACGTGCTGAGAGAACTCGCCGACGCCCACGGCGTCGCCACAAGCTATGTCGCCAGTGACGGCAAGGAGAAGACCGTCGCAGAGGACACACTGCTGAAGATTCTGCGCGCGCTCGACGTGCCGCTTGGCGACGCCCCCGACGAGGCCGAGGTCCGCGCGGCGCTGACCGCGCTCCACGAGGCCGAGGCCTCCCGCCCGCTGCCACCGACCGTCGTCGCGGTCGAGGGGGCGCGACCGACCTTCGACGTCCACGTCCACCACGGTGACCCGGCCGACGTCCACCTGCTCCTCGAGGACGGTTCCCGCCGCGAGGTCACCCAGGAGGACAACTGGACCACGCCCGTGGAGGTGGACGGCATTTCCTGGGGCGAGGCGACCTTCCGCATCCCGGGTGACCTGCCCCAGGGCTGGCACACCATCGTGCTGCAGTCGAATGACCGGCACGCCGAGGCCACGCTGATCATCACCCCGGCGCGGCTGTCCACCACGGACAAGTATCTGGCCGAGCCGGCCGCCGGCGTGATGGCCCAGATCTACTCGGTGCGCTCCGAGGACTCCTGGGGCATCGGCGACTTCCACGACATGGGCCTGCTCGCCGAGACCCTGGCCAGGGAGGCCGGCGCGGACTACCTGCTGGTCAATCCCATGCACGCGGCCGAACCCGTCCCGCCCGTGGAGGACTCGCCCTACCTGCCGACCACCCGGCGGTTCATCAACCCGATCTACCTGCGCATCGAGGACCTGCCCGAGTACGACCTGCTCGACGCCTCCGTCCGCGAGGACGTCGAGGAGCTGGCCTCCGAGCTGCGCGAGCTCAACCGCACCCCGGACTTCCTCGAGCGCAACCCCGTCTACGACGGCAAGCTCCAGGTCCTGCACGAGCTGTTCAACCTGCGCGGGTCCGGGAAGCGCGAGGACGCCTTCCGCGCGTACAAGGACCGCGAGGGCCAGGGCCTGCAGGACTTCGCCGACTGGTGCGCCCGGCGCGAGCTCGACCAGGTCCACGCCCAGCGGGCCCACGCCGTGTCCCCGGATCTCGACGAGCTGGCTGAGTTCTACATGTGGCTGCAGTTCCTCTGCGACGAGCAGCTCGCCGCCGCCCAGCAGCGGGCCCGGGACGCCGGGATGTCGATCGGCATCATGGCCGACCTGGCCGTCGGCGTGCACCCGGGGGGCGCCGACGCCCACAACCTCGCGCCGTGGCTGGCCCCCGACGCGTCCGTGGGAGCCCCGCCGGACGGCTACAACCAGCAGGGCCAGGACTGGTCCCAGCCGCCGTGGAACCCGCGCAAGCTCGCGGAGGCCGGCTACCGCCCGTGGCGGGATCTGCTGGCCACCGTGCTGCGCCACTCCGGCGGCATCCGCGTCGACCACATCCTGGGCCTGTTCCGCCTGTACTTCATCCCGCGGATGCAGTCGCCGACCACCGGCACCTACGTGAACTTTGACCACGAGGCGCTCGTCGGGGTGCTGGCGCTGGAGGCGGAGCGGGCCGGTGCCGTGGTCATCGGTGAGGATCTGGGCACCTTCGAGCCGTGGGTGCAGGACGTGCTGGCCGAGCGCGGCGTGATGGGCACCTCGGTCCTGTGGTTCGAGTCCTCCCCGTCGGTGGAGGGCCCGCGCAAGCAGGAGGAGTACCGGAAGCTGGCGTTGTCGTCCGTGACCACCCATGATCTCCCGCCGACCGCCGGGTACCTGGCCGGCGAGCACATCGACCTGCGTGAACGCCTCGGCGTGCTCACCACCGATCCGGAGGAAGAGCACCGCGGGGACCGGGCCTGGCAGGCGCAGATCCTCAACCGGGTGCGCGAGGCCGGCGAATTTTCCGGTACCGGGTTGGCTGAGCGCGATTTCGAGGGGCTGGCGCGTGACGAGCGCGGTCCCGTGGGCGAACTGATGGCCGGCATGCACCGCTTCATCTCCGGCACCCCCTCCGCCCTGAGCTGCACCGCGCTGGTGGACATGGTCGGCGACGTCCGCGCCCAGAACCAGCCGGGCACCAACAACGAGCAGTACCCCAACTGGTGCGTGCCCCTGTGCGACGGTTCCGGCGAGCCGGTGCTCATCGAGGACCTGGCCGGCAATGAGCTGTTCCGGAAGATCGCGGAGGCGTCGCGGCGGCACTAGATTTCTGGGATCCTGGGTTTCTGGCCGGATTGGTCTGGTTGGTCCGGTTCGGGTGCGGTCCCGGGCCCAGGTCGAGATCACGTCGTCGAAAGGGGATCTGGTTTCGACCCGATTGGTCGAGATCAGATCCCCTTTCGACAACGTGATCTCGACGTAAAGCCAAAAGCCTCAGTATCTACGAGGTAGAGGCTCCGCTACAACCGGCCGTTCTCCTCCCCTGTGGAGAACATTGCGTTATCCACAGACGGTGGGGTTCCCGCGGCCGCTCACGCGCGGATCAGGCCCCGGTCGTGCACACTGACCGCATGAAGAACTGGGGGAAACATTTTGGATTGGTGGAGCTGCGTAAAGTCAGGATCTCGGAGGTCGACCTCTTGGAGCGCCTGCATTCGGGGGAGTTCATCAAGTTGACGGACGAGATCAGCATGAACGCGGAACGTTTTGCTGCGCTGCCCACCTGGGACAAGGCGACCGCCAGGGCCGCCGCTGTGGCTCTGACCGTGGACCGGGCCGTGATCTCAGGGCGGGCAGCGGCACGTCTGCAGGAGATCGAAATTCTGGGCACCGATCCGCTGGTGGATCTGCAGCTGCTTGACGGAAAGAAACCGGTGGCGAAAAGGTTCTGGCCTGAGGGCGTGATCTACCGTTCGACCTACCTTCCCGCCACTCAGCTGACAGAAGAACACGGGATGAGAACCACCCGGATCCTGCGGACGGTCGCCGACATCGCCCGCTTCCACGGTGTTCTGGATGGGGTGGTCGCGCTCGATTCGGTACGTCGGAGATGGTCCGGTCTCACCCTCGAACAACTCGAGACCGGTCTCCTCGGTAAATTCTCGTACCGCGGTATCTCCCGGGTTCGTGAGGCACTGCATCTGTCCATCCCCAATTCCGGAAGCGTTCCCGAAACCCTCGCCCGTTTTCTCCTGCTCCAGGCGGGCTTGTCCGAGATCAGGAGCATCCGACCGCAAGCGAGAATCTACTACGGCCCCTACGGCCAGTACTTTGAGGTCGACCTTCTCATCAACGGGTGGCTGATCATCGAGATTGACGGCGAGGTGAAATACGACGACGAGACCTACGGCAAGGTGGCGGAAATCATCAAGGACGAGCGCGACCGCGAAAAGATTCTGCAGAATCTCGGGTACGTCGTCATCCGAGTCGGATACCGGCACATGCATTCGCGAGCTGATGGTTCATGCGAGTTCCTTGACCTGGTCAGCGCCAAGCTGAAGAGCTCCCCGGATCGCTTACCGGTCCGCGAATCGGCTGCCGGCTAACGCTGCCACTGATCGTCGAGACCGCGTCGTCGAAAGGGGATCTCGTTTCGACTCGCTTGGTCGAAACGAGATCCCCTTTCGACGAAGTGCTTTCGACGAGGTGCCTTCGACACCGCAGACACCGCAGAAAACCGGGACTGCGCTCAAGCCGGTCCCTAGATCAGCGAGACCAGCCAGGCGATCACGACGATGGCGATGAGAACCCACAGCGCCTGCGTGACGCGCGACTGCGGGTACTTGCGCTTACGCTTCGGCAGCTTCTGGTCTTCCTTGCGCAGTTCCTCGGGATTGGCCATCGATTCCTGATCTCTTCTCAAGGGCGGGGTGGATGTGCCTGTGAGTCTACTTCCCGGTTCCGGGGGAATCAGAATCCTCAGCCGACCCCGACGCCCCGGTCTGCGCCCAGAACCGCGTCCACGCATGGGCGGTGCCGTCGACGGCCCGCAGCAGCAACCCGGCGAAGACCGCGGCCAGGGGCAGGGCCACGAGCATCACCAGCGGCACCTGCAGCCACAGGGAGGCCGAGGTCACGAACTGCGTGATCGAATTGAGGACGTCCGTGATCATCGGTCAGCGCACGTCCGCCCCGGCCAGGCCGCGGCGGCGCAGCAGCGGGCCGACGTCCTTGGCCCGGCCGCGCAGCCGCTCGAAGGCCTCGCCGTACTCCACCGACGCGCCCTTGGACAGCACCAGCCCACGGAACTTCTCCCCCGCCCTGCGTGCCGCCTCATCCGATCCCGCGGCGCCGGCGGCACCGGTCTCGGTGAACCAGTCGAAGCCGTCGGCGTCCAGGGCCTCGGCCCACAGGTAGGAGTAGTAGCCGGCCGAGTAGCCGCCGGCGAAGATGTGGTTGAAGTAGGTCGAGCGGTAGCGCGGGGCCAGCTCCTCGACGTCCAGGCCCGCCTCGGAAAGCGCGCGCTCCTCGAACGCGTGGATCGCGTCGAGCGACACGCCCACCGCCTCAGCCTCCTCCGGGGTCAGTGAGTGCCAGGCCAGGTCGATGATCGCGGCGGCGAGGTACTCGGAGGTGGCGAAGCCCTGGCCGAACTGGCGTGCCTCGACGACCGCGTCGAGCAGCTCATCCGGGATGACCTCACCGGTGTCCACGTGGCGGGCGAAGTTGCGCACCACGGCCGGGTCGAAGGCCCAGTTCTCGTTGATCTGGGAGGGGAACTCCACCCAGTCGCGCGGCACGGAGGTGCCGGAGAACGAGGGGTAGCGCACATCGGAGAGCAGGCCGTGCAGTCCGTGGCCGAACTCGTGGAACAGGGTGGTCACCTGGTCCATGCTCAGCAGCGGCTGGGAGCCGTCGACCGGCTTGGCGATGCCCAGGACGTTGACCACCACGGGGCGCTTGCCCAGCAGCCGCGACTGGTCGACGAAGGTGCTCATCCACGCCCCGCCGCGCTTCGAGGGCCGGGCGAAGTAATCGGTCAGCAGCAGGCCCAGGCCGGTGCCGTCGGCGTCGAGCACCTCCCACACGTCGACGTCGTCGTGGTACCCCGCCAGATCGGGACACCGCACCACGTCGATGCCGTACAGGCGCCGGGCGGCGAAGAACACGCCGTCGACGAGCACCTGGTCCAGCGGGAAGTACCTGCGCAGCTCGTCCTCGTCGAGGTTGAGGTCGCGTTCGCGGAGCTTCGACTCCCAGTAGGGCCAGTCAGCGCCCTCCACCGGTACGTCGGCCAGCTCCCCGGCCAGCTTGCGCTCGGCCGCCGCGTTCGCCGAGGCCGCCGGAGCCAGGTCGAAGAGCAGGTCGCGGGCGGCGGATGCGTCACCGGCGGTCTCCTCGGCGATGACGTAGTCGGCGTGGGTGTCGTAGCCGAGCAGGCGGGCCCGCTCCGCGCGCAGGCGCACCGCCTCCAGCAGCACGGGCACGTTGGTCCCGGTGCCGCGGGCCTGCGAGGCCTCGTACAGCCGGGCGCGGGCGGCCGGGTCCTCGAGTACCGCCTGGTCGGACTGCACGGTGGGCAGCTCGATGGGAAGGACCCACCCGTCCGTGCCGGTCTCGGCAGCGTAGGCGGCGGCCGCCTCAACGCGCGAGGTCGACAGGCCGGCGAGCTCCTCGGCGTCATCGAAGCGCACGGCCAGCTGCCTCGTGTCGGCCAGCAGGTTGCGGCCGAACTGCTCGCTCAGCACCGACAGCCGCTGGTTGAGTTCGGACAGCCGCGCCTTACCCGCCTCATCCAGGGCGGCACCGCGGCGCTCGAAGCGGCGCAGCAGCCAGGAGTGCAGGCGGGCCGACTCGGCGTCGTCGGGGACGGAGACGTCGCGGATGCGGGCGTAGAGCTGCGCGTTCTGGTAGATCGCGTCGGTGTGGGCGGACAGCCGCGGCACGATGTCGGCGGCCACGGCGTCCATCTCCTCGTTCGAGTCGGTGCCCTGCAGGTTGAAGAACCAGGCGGCCACCCGCTTGAGCGTCTGCCCGGAGGCCTCGAGTGCTTCGACGGTGTTGCCCCACGTCGGCTCGGCGGCGTCGACGATGGCGGCGATCTCCGCGTTGTGCTCGTCGAGCGCGGCGTCGAAGGCCGGGGGCACGTGCTCGAGCCGGATGTCGGCGAACGGCGGGAGCTCGTACGGCAGCGGCGAGGGGGTCAGCAACGGGTTCTTCACAGTCATGGAATCCCATGGTAGTTGGTAGCGTTATCGCCATGGTCCCGGAAGCCCACGTCACGCTCACCTGCCCCGCCGGCACGATCACCGGCCTGGACGACGGCACGGTCCGGCGTTTCCACTCCATCCCCTACTCCGAAATTCCGGGCGACTTCGCCGACGCCGGCCGCGCCCGCCCCGCCACCATCGACGCCACCAGCCCGCGCCCGAAGGACATCGCGCTGTCCGTGACGACGCCGGCCGGAGCGCGCCCGGACGACGACCTGCCCGTGATCGTCTACATCCACGGCGGACGCTTCGAGTACGGCACCCACGAGGACCCGCGTGCCGACGGCCGCGCCAACGCCTCCCGCGGCGTGGTCACCGTCCAGCTCGGCTACCGCGTCGGGCTGGCGGGCTTCGCCCGCTTCCACGACGACGAGCCCGACCGCTACCGCGGCATCGACGACTGCCAGCTGGGCCTGGAGTGGGTGCAGCGCAATATCGAGGCCTTCGGCGGCGACCCCACCAACGTCACGCTCTACGGCCAGTCCGCCGGCGCGACGACCGCGCTGTGGCTGATGCGCCGCGACCACTACCGCGGGGCTTTCCGACGCGTCGTCGCCAGTTCACCGTGCTATCCGCGCGCCGACTTCGCCGCCCGCAAAGCCTCGCTGCGCCGGGCGCTCGGCAAACCGGTGACCCGCGAGGCGCTCTCGGCGATCGAGCCCGAGAAGCTCAAGCGCGGCTACCGGCGTTTCCGCAGCCGGCACGGGCTGGACATGGCGCTGGGCCCCGCCCCCTTCGACGGCACGCAACTGTCCGATGTCCCGCTCGTGCTGACCTCCATGCGCGACGAGTTCTACCACATGCCCGCCGGGGTGAAGATCGACCGTACGCCGCTGAGCGCGCAGGCCGTGAAGCTGCTGGCCCGCCCCATGGGGGTGAGCGGCCCGGTCGACGACTGGCTGGCCGCCGCCCGTAAGATCGACCCGGAGCGACTGGCCGGCCGGCTCATCGGCGACTCCGCCAACCGCCGCTGGGTCTCCCAGGCCGGCGACGAGGCCCCGGGCCCCACCTGGATGATGGAGTTCACCTCCGATCACGGCCCCGCGCTGCACTGCGCGGAGATCCCCTACCTGTTCGGCGTGCAGGAGGGTCCGACGGCCGAGCTGCTCAACGGCTGGCTCGCCGACTTCGCGCGCGGGAAGGAGCCGGGCTGGGAACAGTACTCCCCGGGCACCGGTAGAATTGTTCAACGCGTGAACCTAACAACCTATAAGATGAACGCAATAAGTGACCCCCTCCGGATGGTGAGGGAGGCATTCCACCCCTGAGCAGGAAGGAGCGGGTGTCCGTGACAGCTCAGCTCACGAAGATACTGGCCGACCGACAGCCCCCCGACGCCGCTGTATCCGGGGACCCCGAGATCACCGTCATCTCGCGCACGCCCTTCGACGGGGGCGAGCACGTCATCGCCTCCACCGGCGGAACCGGGCTCGTTCAGGTGCTTCTCGACGCCGAGGGCAACGAGCTCACCGGCGCGGGCGTCACCGTCTTCGGTCAGGCCCTGGCCGCCGGCGACCCGCCCGGCGCGGCGGCGCTCCACGGGGAGATGCCCGCCGGACTGACCGGCCGGGTCCTGCCCGGCGACCGGGCCAACACCCTGCTGATCTACGCCGACGACACCGGCCGCGACCGGGTCGTGGTCAAGGTCTACCGCCACCTCGAGCCGGGCCCGCACCCGGAGGTCGAGGTGCTCTCCGCCATCCCGAGCGCCTTCGTGCCCGACCTGCTCGGCCACGTCACCACGGACATCGACGGCGAGACCTACACCCTGGCGACCGTCCAGCGGTTCCTGGACGGTGCCGACGGGTTCCACCACACCGCCGAGCACGCCGCGGCGCAGATGTTCTCCTACCGGGTCACCCACCGCTTCGCCGAGACCCTCCGGATGATCCACGACAGCCTGGCGATGGCCTTTCCCACGACCACCGTGCCGGTGGAGGACGTGACAGGTGGACTGGAGCAGAGGCTCGACGGTTTCCTCGGGCACAACTCCGAGCTGGACCAGCAGGCCGACTGGATCCGGGAGTTCTACCGCAGTCTGACCGGCCCGTGCGACCTCCAGCGCGTCCACGGCGACCTGCACCTGGGCCAGACCCTCTACGACGACACGAACTGGCTGTTCCTCGACTTCGAGGGCGACGCCCGTCTCCCCTTCGCCGAACGCAGGCGCCCCGACACCCCGCTGCGCGACGTCGCGGGGGTACTCAACTCGCTGTACCACGCCAGCGAGGGCCAGCGCGCCTGGCTCACAAAGACCTCCGAGGTCTTCTTCGACGGCTACGGCCACTCCGAGGATTCCCCGCTGCTGACCGCCCTTCGCATCGACCGCATCGTGCAGGACGTGCTCCGGGAGACAGAGCAGCGCCCGGACATGGTCGACCTGCCGCTGCGGGCCCTGCCGTATCTACGCGCCAAGGCCGGCGCGTAGCTCGGGGCGCGCCAGCTCCTCGATCAGCCAGGGGCTGAACGCGAACGGGGCGGCGTCCACGGCGGCGATGAGCTCGCCGGGTGCCACCCACGCCAGTTCCTCAATCTCCTCCGGGTTGGGGTCCGGCTGCGCGCCCCGCGCGAGGCGCGCGATGTACACGGGGCAGATCTCCCACTCGACGATGCCGCTGGAGTCGACGGCCCGGTAGCGGAAATCGGGCACGGCCTCGGTGATCTCGACGATCGCGTCCTCCGCGTACCCGAGTTCCTGAACCGAGCGGCGGCGGATGGCGTCGACGTTCGGCTCATCGGGGCCGGGGTGGCCGCAGAAGCTGTTGGTCCACACCCCGGGCCACGTCTTCTTGCCCAGGGCCCGCCGGGTCATGAGCAGGCGGCCGTCCCCGTCGAGCAGGAACGTGGAGAAGGCGAAGTGCAGCGGAGTGTCCTCGGTGTGGACGGTGGCCTTCGGCGCGGTGCCGGCGGGCCGGCCGTGCTCATCGGCCAGGACCACCAGTTCAACATCGTGAGTCATGACCCCACCCTAGCGGGGGACGGGGCCGGGGCCTATCCCCTGGCCCAGGCGCCGATCACCCCGGGCACAACCGGCCCGCGGTCGCCGAGCAGCGCGGCGACATTGGTGTCCTCCTCCACCGTCGACGTCACGGTGCGCACCTTCGCGGATTTCGACTGCTGGCCGGCCCCCGCCAGCGGCGCACCCATCATCGGCATCATCCCGCGCGCACCCGCCGGAGCGGTACCCGCCACACCACCCCGCGGGCCAGCACCCGCGGCGGGCTGGGAGGAAGCCCCCGCGCCCGCCCCGGGATTCGGGACGGCCCCCGGAACACCACCGCCTGCCGCCGGCACACCGGCCCGGCCACCGACGCCGGTACCGACGCCCGCGCCGACACCCGCGCCGGCAACACCACCGGACACACCACGGCCCACCGGGGAAACGGGCATGCCCGGGGCGGCGGCGCGTCCGACCGGCGCGCCGGGCACCGCCCCGATTCCCGTCGTGGCGGCCGCCGAGGTCCCGCCCAGCGGGGAACGTGCGCCCATCGGGGCCATGGGGCCGACGACCGGGGTGGCGGCACCACCGGCACCACCGGCGCCGCCGGTGCCCGTGCCCGAGCCGCCGATACCGACACCCGCCGGGATTCCCGGGGCCGCGCCGGTCCCCAGGCCGGTCCCGGATCCTGTGACGCCGGCACCGGTGAGCGGGGAGATATTCGGCAGCGAAGTCCCGGCGTTGGCGGCGGAGGTGGCGATCTCCCCCGGCCGCAACGCCGCCTCCGGTACCGGGGCCGCCCCACCCACCGACGCGAGGTCGGCGGTCCGGCTGTCGACGGCGGAGAACTGCCCCGCCGTGCCCGCCTGGCGCAGCGCCCCCAACGCGTCGGTCACGGCTCCTGTACCCGGGGCGCGCAGTCCGGAGGCGTCGTGCTTGTCCCCGGTGCCCTCGACGTCCGTCATCCCGAGGGCGACTTCCCCACCACCCCCGGCACCTCCCTCCATGGACATGAGGTTGCGGATCGGCGGCATGCCGGTGAGCACCGACGGGGTGAACGTGGCCGGGAACGACGCGAGGAAACTCTGCTCGGCGGCCGCACGGGCCACCGGATCCTGGATGGTGGCCAGCGCGACCCGGGCCATGTTGACCTGGTGGGCGCCCTGCGACTTGATGGCCGCGAGCTTCTCCACCGACTGCCCCATGACCGCGGAGTTCTGCGCGAACGTCTCCCCCGCCTGAGCGACCTCGGAGATCTTCTCGACGGCCGCGTCAATGACGTCGCCGCCGTTGCTGCCGGCCAGGCCCTGCGACACCGAGTGCAGTCCCTGGGCGATGGACGAGATGTCCGCGGACAACTGCTTCCACGTCTCCGAGGCCAACACGGACTCGGCGATCTTCGTCGCGGTGAAGTCCGCGGAGAGCTGGTTGATCGACAGCGCCGGCGTGATCATCGGCGGAGTGAAACTGAAGTTCTCGAAGCGCGGCGTCGGACGGGTCGGAAACGAGACGGCGTCGTCCCCGATGACCCCGCCCTCGTCCGCGATCTCCATGCCCCGCTCGACGAAGGCGTTCTGGCCGGTGAGCGCGCGGTAGCTCGCGCCGAGTGCCTGGCCGAGCCAGTCGATCTGCTCGGCGTAGGAGTTCAGGACAGTGAGTGCCGAACCGGCGCCTCCCGTGAGCACGCCCCCATGGCCACCCCCGAGCTGGTCCAGGCCGGAGACTCCGGAGTAGCTGCCGTCGAGTCGTGACTGGATCGCCTGTTTGGCAGTGGTCGCGGCGTTGGTGTGCAGCGACTTGAGTTGCGTGATCGATCCTTGAATTGAAGCCGGATCAAGCTGTACTTCCATTTTGTACCCCCAGTTGAAAGTAGATCGCTTCCAGGTAGTCAATAGCTTCGCCACAGAGGTCTTCTCTGCTCGGAATTGGCCGTCCCGACGTGTATGCCACTGTCCATCGTCCCTTGGTGGTGTGAATCGCAGCAGTACATGCGTTCTCCGTCCCCTCCCCCATGTGATGGACATAGACCCCAGGAACCTCCGAGTTTGCGTCCTCCGAGATCATGAACCCCAGGTCCCGGACCCGCTGCTTCGGGACGACATCCCCCGCCATCGTCAGCAGTTCCATCCTCGCACCCTGCGAAGCCGCGGGATAAGAACAGGTCACTGACTTCATCGGACTGTAAAACGGCTCCGACACCATCTCCCCGAGCCCCACGGAATCCAGCACCTCCCGAGGTATCTCGGTGCACGGGTCGAACACGACGAACTCGTCGTGCTCGGCGTTGAACTCCCCGAGCTCCACCACGGGCTCGGCCGCCTCCACGGTTTCCGCGACCTCCACCTGTGATTCCCCTGCCGAGGGGGCGTCGTCAAGCACGACGTCACCCTGCGGGGTGCAGGCGGTGAGCAGCAGCGCGGCCACCCCCGCCAGCAGCGGAAGCAGCATGGTTCGGATGGGCATGGGCGGATCCCCTCGGTGTCCGGGTCAGGCCGCTGTCGGCGGCCCGGAGCACGTGCGACACGGGGTCGGCAGGCGTGCTCACCGTACTTGGACTGCCGCGGACGCCACCCGGTTCCCGGGAGGATCAGATATTGAGGTTGCCGGCGAAGATCACGTTGCCCACCTGCAGCTCGGCGTCCCACAGCAGGCCGGGGCCGTCCTCGAAGGCGTAGCGGACATTGGTGATCGCCTGGGAACCCAGCGGCAGGTCGAGGCCGCTGGTGATGCCGGAGGTGTCGTCGTCCATCAGCTCGACGTCGACGGTGCCGCCCATGCCGTCGGAACGGGTCAGGGTGGGCGGCTCGATGGCGTCCGGGGGCAGGGGCTCCTCGTTGAGGTTCTTGACCGCCAGCGTGATCACCGTGCCGCCGTTCGTGCCGTAGTTCGCGCCCTGGTAGGTCCACTCCACGTTCAGTCCCGGATCCTCGACGGTCTCGTAGAGGCTCTCCGCCTCGACCGGATCGACCTCATCGGGCTGGGCCACGGGGGTCTCGGAGGTGGTGACCGAGATGGTCTCCTCCACGTCACCGTTGCCGTTTCCGCCGCAGCCCGCCAGGAGCAGCGCGGACACGGCCACGGGGACGCCGACGCGGATCAACTTCACGGTGTTGCCTTTCGACGGTGGACGACGCTGGACTGTCCCATAGAGTACCGCCGATACGCTCGGATCGCGGGCGAACCCCGCCCCGGTGGCATAATGAATCATTTGCCCGCCACCCCCGCCCGCACTCGGACCTCCGACCTGAAGAGAGCACAGTGAAGTCACTCGTCCGAATCCTCCGCAGCGCCTCCGCGCTGTGGCCGTTCTACCTCGGTGTCATCCTCGCCGCCACGGCCGTCGCCGCGCTGGCGCTGGTCTCCCCGTTCATCCTGCGGGAGGCCACCGACGCGATCGTCGCCGCCGTCAGCGGTGACGTCACCGCCGAGTCGGTGACCATGACCATCGTGTGGCTGGCCGCCGGCCTGTTCATCGCGGACCTGGCCAACAACGCGATGGGCAATGTCGGCGGCTACATCGGCGACGTGATGGCCGCCCGCATGCGCCAGATCCTGTCCACGCGCTACTACGCCAAGCTGCTGGCCCTGCCGCAGCGCTACTTCGACCACCAGGTCACCGGCACCGTCATCGCCCGGCTGGACCGCTCGATCACCTCGATCACGCAGTTCCTGCAGTCGTTCTCCAACAACTTCTTCCCCATGCTCATCACGGCGGTGGCGGTGCTGGCCATCACCGCCTGGTACTACTGGCCGCTGACCGTGCTGCTGGCCGCCCTGTTCCCGATCTACATGTGGCTGACGGCCCTGACCAGCAAGCGCTGGCAGCGTCTCGAGGGCGACAAGAACCGTCAGGTCGACCAGGCCAACGGTCGCTTCGCCGAGGTCATCGGCCAGGTCAAGGTGGTCAAGTCCTTCGCCGCCGAGGTCCGCGAGCTGGCCGCCTTCGGCCGCCGCTACGGCAGGACGGTGGACATCACCCGCCCGCAGTCGAACTGGTGGCACTCGATGGACACCCTGCGCGGGGCGGCGCTGAGCCTGATCTTCTTCGCCATCTACCTGGTGCTGTTCCTGCGCACCCTGAACGGGTACTTCACGCTGGGCGACATGGTGATGCTGCTGCAGCTGGTTAACCTGGCCAAACAGCCGGTGTTCTCCATGAGCTTCATCGTCGACGCCGCCCAGCGCGCCATGGCCGGCTCCAAGGACTACTTCCTGGTCATGGAGGAGGAGTTCGAGCCCACCGCCAACCGTCAGCTGACCGCCGCGACCGCCGCCACCGGGGTGCCGGAGCTCGACACCCGCGCCGTCGAACCGCTCACCCCTGTGGACGGCCGCCCCGTCATCGCCTTCGAGAACGTCTCCTTCGCCTACGAACAGGGCGAACCGGTCCTCCGCGACGTGTCCGTCACGGCCCGGCGCAGCCAGCGGGTGGCCCTCGTCGGCGAGTCCGGCGGCGGGAAGTCCACGCTGGTCAACCTCCTGCTGGGCCTGTACCCCATCAGCGACGGCCGCCTGCTGGTCTGCGGGCACGACGCGGCGGAGCTCACGGCCGAGCAGCTGCGGGCGAGCGTCGGTGTGGTCTTCCAGGAGCCGGCGCTGTTCTCCGGCACAGTGCGCGAGAACATCGCCTACGGCCGCCCCGGCGCCACCGACGAGGAGATCGTCGATGTGGCCAAACGTGCCAACGCCCACGACTTCATCACCGCCTTCCCGGACGGTTACGACACCGTCATCGGCGAGCGCGGCCTGCGCCTGTCCGGTGGACAGAAGCAGCGCGTGGCCGTGGCCCGCGCAATGCTCAAGGACGCGCCCGTGCTCGTCCTCGACGAGGCGACCTCCGCGCTGGACACCAAGTCCGAGCGCGCCGTGCAGGCCGGCCTCGACGAACTGATGAAGGACCGCACGACGCTGATCATCGCGCACCGCCTGTCGACGATCGCGGACGTCGACGTCATCGTCACCCTGCGCGGCGGCGAGGTCGACGAGATCGGCTCCCCGGACGAGCTGGCCGCCTCCGGGGGCATCTACTCGGAGCTGCTGAAGCTGACGGCCTCGTCCTCGGCGGCCGACCGGGCGCGGCTGAAGAAGTTCGGCTTCGTGGCCGACGGCTCCGGGGACACCGGGGACACCGCAGATGAATCCAACTCCGGCGTTTCCGCCCGGGGCGACTAACGTGGCAGGCATGCAGTTTCCCAGCCTCGACGAACTGAAGAACCGCCGGACCCGGAAGTGGACGGTCTACGGGGACGACGTCCTGCCCCTGTGGATCGCCGAATCGGACTTCTTCACCTCTCCCCCGGTCAAGCAGGCCATCCGGGACGCGGTGGAACGCGAGTCCTTCGGCTACACCCCGGCCACCTCCGACCTGCCGCAGGCGCTGAGCGACTTCTACGCCGGGGCCTACGGCTGGCGTCCGGACCCGGGGATGGTCGTCGCGGTGCCCGACGTCGTGCGTGGTCTGCTGCTGGCCATCAGGTACATGACCCGCCCCGGCTCCCCGGTCGTCGTGCCCGTGCCCGCCTACCCGCCGTTCCTGGAGCTGCCGGAGACCGCCGACCGGGAGAAGGTCGAGGTCAACGCCTACGACGGGCTGGATCTGGCCGAGATCGAGGAGGCGTTCAGAAACGGCGCCGGCTCCATCCTGCTGTGTTCGCCGAACAACCCGCTCGGCTACACCCTCAGTGAGGAGTTCCTCACCGACCTGGTCGCCCTGGCCGACCGTTACGACGCCCGCGTGCTGGTCGACGAGATCCACGCCCCGCTGGTCTTCTCCGGTCGCCACATCGTGGCCGCGGGTCTGAACGAGCAGGCCGCGAAGGTCTGCGTGACGGTCACCGCCACCTCCAAGGCGTGGAATATCGCGGGCCTGAAGTGCGCGCAGATCATCTTCACCAACCCGGTGGACAAGGAGACCTGGGGGAAGATGACCGGGGTGGCCAAGGACGGCACCTCCACCATCGGTGTGTTCGCCGCGGCCGCCTGCTACCGGGAGGGCGGCGATCACCTCGACGAGCAGCTGGCCTACCTGCGCGGCAACCGCGACTGGCTGGTCGAGGAGCTGCCCAAGCGGGTGCCCGGCCTGCAGGTGTCCAATCCCGAGGCCACCTACCTGATGTGGCTGGACTTCTCCGGCACCGTCATCGGGGACCTGGTGCAGCCGGCCGCCTGGCTGCGCAGGAACGCGAAGGTCGCGCTGAACGAGGGCACCACCTTCGGCACCGGCGGCGAGTACTGCGCCCGTCTGAACTTCGCCACCTCCCGTGAACTGCTGGAGGAGGGCGTGCGCCGCATGGCCGAGGCCGTCGCGCAGGTGGACGCGGAGGACTAAACGCTCTCGACCGGGAGCGTGACCTGACCCGCCGGGGAGTTTCCTTTCCGGCGGGTCAGGTCTTTTTGCGGGTGCGCGGGGCGGGATTTTGTGTGAGCTCCTGGAATCCGCCTGCTGGCCGGTGGAAACCGCTCCTGAAGTCCACGCTGAAGCCGGTCCCCGAGAGCCGGCTCCCGAGGTCGATCCCGCCCGGTCGATCCCACCAGGTCGATCCTGCGGGCAGGATCGACCTGCCGGGTCGAACTCGCGGGTGGGATCGACCCAACGGGATCGACCCAACGGGCCCGGGGCCAAGGAACGTGCCCCGAGTCACTCACCACGCCCACCCCGGCGACCCACCCTAGACCCGGAAACCAGCCCCCACCCCCGCAACTGTGCGCTGTTTCACAGGGACTCCTGCAGGCTCATTCGTTCTTCCCTACCCTGAGTGTCATGACCGAGAAACCGCACCGCGATGACCGCCCCGAGGTCGGCGAGCACACCGAGGCCGGCTCCCCCAATCCGACGTCCGGCTCCGAGCCCGGTCCGGGTCTGTCCACCGGGCCGCGGGACGGCTCGTCCCCCGAGGACCACGAACAAAACCCACCCCTGCTCAGCGGCGCCACGGAGGCCGTCGGCGAGGCCGGCCCCGGCCTGTCCACCGGCCCTCTGGACGGCATGGACGCCGAGGAGATCCGCGTTCCCCGCCCGGCGGTCGACGCCGAGGGCCACATCATCGAGCACGAGTCCGAGGAGTTCGACACCCCGGCCCCGGCCCCCGGTGACGCCCCCTGGGAACGCAAGAACCTGCAGTGGTACAAGGACGCCGTGTTCTACGAGGTCCTCACCCGCGCCTTCTACGACTCGGACAACACCGGCACCGGTGACCTGCGGGGCGTGACCGAGAAGCTCGACTACCTGGAGTGGCTGGGCATCGACTGCCTGTGGCTGCTGCCCTTCTACGACTCCCCGCTTAAGGACGGCGGCTACGACATCCGCAATTTCCGTGAGGTGCTCCCGGAGTTCGGCACGGTCGACGACTTCGTCGAGCTGGTCGACCAGGCCCACCGCCGCGGCATCCGCCTCATCACCGACCTGGTGATGAACCACACCTCGGACCAACACGCCTGGTTCCAGGAGTCCCGCCACGACCCGGACGGCCCCTACGGCGACTTCTACGTCTGGAGCGATGACCCGGAGCTCTACAGCGAGGCCCGCATCATCTTCGTCGACACCGAGGAGTCCAACTGGACCTGGGATCCGGTGCGCAAGCAGTACTACTGGCACCGCTTCTTCTCCCACCAGCCGGACCTGAACTACGACAACCCGGACGTCCAGGAGGCGATGCTGGACGTCATGCGCTTCTGGCTGGACCTCGGACTGGACGGCTTCCGGCTCGACGCCGTGCCCTACCTCTACGAGCGCGAGGGCACCAACGGCGAGAACCTGCCGGAGACCCACGAGTTCCTCAAGAAGGTGCGCAGCGTCATCGAGGAGGAGTACCCCGGCCGCGTCCTGCTGGCCGAGGCGAACCAGTGGCCCAATGACGTCGTCGAGTACTTCGGTGACACCCCGGAGGGCAACGAGTGCCACATGGCCTTCCACTTCCCGCTGATGCCGCGCATCTACATGGCCGCCGCCCAGCAGTCGCGCAAGCCGATCTCGGAGATCCTGGCCGACACCCCGGAGATCCCGTCGAGCGCCCAGTGGGGCATCTTCCTGCGCAACCACGACGAGCTCACCCTCGAGATGGTCTCCGAGGAAGAGCGCGCCTTCATGTACAAGACCTACGCCAAGGACCCGCGGATGAAGGCCAACGTGGGCATCCGCCGCCGCCTGACCACCCTGCTCAACTCGGACCGCAACAAGCTCGAGCTCTTCCACGCCCTGCTGCTGTCCCTGCCGGGTTCGCCGGTGCTCTACTACGGCGACGAGATCGGCATGGGCGACAACATCTGGCTCTTCGACCGCGACGGCGTGCGCACCCCGATGCAGTGGTCCTCCGACCGCAACGGCGGGTTCTCCAAGGCGGATCCGGAGCGGCTGTACCTGCCGCCCATCCAGAACGACCAGTACGGCTACGCGGTCTACAACGTCGAGAACCAGATGAAGCGCGAGAATTCCCTGCTGCAGTGGGTGCGCGCGCAGATCCACATCCGCAAGCAGTACCAGGCCTTCGGGCACGGCACCTACCGGGAGATCTACGCCGCCAACGAGTCGGTGCTGGTCTTCCTGCGCGAGTACAAGGGCGAGACGGTGCTGTGCGTGAACAACCTCTCCGACCGTCCGCAGGCCGTGTCCCTGCACCTGCCCGATTTCGCCGGTGTCACCCCGCGCGAGCTCTCCGGCTGGGCGCCCTTCCCCACCATCGACGACCACCCGTGGGTGGTCACGATGGCCCCGCACGGCTTCTTCTGGTTCGACCTCGCCCCTGAGGAGGAGTGATGGACAACCTGGCCCGCATGCTGGAAAACGCGCGCTTCTACGGCGCGAAGTCCGAGGCGATCGACTCCATCGACGTCGTCCGTGAGGCCCCGGCGGCCGGCGGGACGCTGATGGTCCTGCGCGTCCACCACGGCGGACGCTCGGATCTCTACCAGGTGCTTGTCGACGCCGAGGGGTCGGACGTCCTCGCCGACGCGGACGTCGCCACGGACTACGGCGCGGCACTGCTCGGCGGCGAGCCCGCGGGCTTCGGCGGACTGCACACGGTCGCCGACCTGCCCGGCGGTCTCACGGGCCGGATGATCTCCGGCGAGCAGTCCAACACCTCGCTGATCTTCTCCGACGACACCGCCGACCGGCTGATGGTCAAGGTCTTCCGCAAGCTCGAACCGGGCGTCAACCCGGATGTCGAGCTGCTGTCCAAGATTCCGGACTGCCCCAACGTCGCCCCCGTGCTCGGCTGGGTGACCGAGGAGATCGACGGTGAGGACCATGTGCTGGCGATGGTCCAGGACTTCGTGGCCGACGCCCGCGACGGCTGGAAATTCGCCCTCGGGTTCGCCGCCCTGGACGCCAGCTTCGGCGCCGAGGCCGCCCTGCTCGGCGAGGCCACCCGCGCGGTGCACACCGCCCTGGCCGACGCCTTCCCCACCGAGGAGGTCCCCGCTACGGAACTGACCCGCAGCCTCGAGGAACACCTTGACCACCTGGTGGCCCGGGCCCCCGTCCTCGAGCCCTACGCCGACGCCGCGCGCGAGCGCTACCGGGCGCTCGGCGACGGGACCCACACAGTCCAGCGCATCCACGGGGACCTGCACCTGGGTCAGGTGCTGCGCGCCCCGGAGGCCTACGTGCTCATCGACTTCGAGGGCGAGCCCGCCCGCCCGCTGGCCGAGCGCCGCCGCCCCGACTCCGCGCTGCGCGACGTGGCCGGGATCATCCGTTCGCTGGACTACGCCGCGCACTTCCACTCCCACTCCGGGGAACAGGGCCCGGCCGCGCCCGCGGAGTGGGCGGCCGGCGCCACCCGGGAATTCCTGGCCGGCTACGGCGTGGGGGCCTCCCCGCTGCTGGACGCCTACGTGCTGGACAAGGCCCTCTACGAGGTGGTCTACGAATCCGACAACCGCCCCGGCTGGGTGGACATCCCGCTCGAGGCGGTCAAACGGCTGGTCGGATAAGACCGGCAGGCTCAGCCCACGGCCTTCGCCACCAGATCGGCGATGGCCTTCTCCGCGGCGCCGGTGAGCCCGGTGACGGCGAAGGAGGTCGGCCACAGGCCGTCCGAGTCATCGAGGTTCGCCTCGGGCGTGAACCCGAACGTGGAGTAGCGCTCCTTGTCGTCGGTTCCGCTCCGGAAGAAACACACCACCTTTCCCTGCCGCGCGTAGGCGGGCTGGCCGTACCACAGCTTCGGGGCCAGGTCCGGTGCGGTGGCGGTGACGATGGCGTGGATGCGCTCGGCGACGGGGCGGTCGGTGTCGTCCATCCCCTCGATCTTCGCCAGGACGTCGAGTTCCTCGGCGGCCTTCCTCCCGCCCCGGGGGCGCTCGGACTCCCTTCTCAGCTCCGCGGCGCGTTCCTTCATGGCGGCGCGTTCCCGCTCTGTGAAGCCGCCCGATCGTGCGGTCATCTCCTGTTCCTCCTTGCACCTGTTCGTGTTCCGGTACCTCTGAACGCGCGGAACAATTTCCCGAATCCCGGCCGGTTGCCGCCGACCTCGCGATCCTCAGAACCGCCGCGCCGAGCGCGGCACCTCCTCCGGGACCGAGCGGCCCACCGAGAACACCGCGAACGGCTCGCCGTCGACCAACCGGCGCAGAAACCGCGCGGTGTCCGGGGGGTTCTTGAGCTCGGAGTGCACCGAGACCCGAAGTCCGTACCGGTCGAGGGTGAGCCACAGCCGCATGAGCACCCGCCCCAGGCCGATCCACTCCCCCGGCGTGACCGGGCCGGGGCGCGCGCCGAGCACCAGCCGCGCCGGCGGGCGTTTCCGTCGCGGCACGCCCGCCGACGCCCGCGCGCTCATCCGGTGGACACGGTGCAGTGCCCGGTGCCAGAACCCGGCGTGGTCGATGAGCATCCCGGCCGGCCGGGAACGCAGCAGACGGGCGGCCAACCGGGCCCGGCGCGGTGGTATGCGCAGAGTCTCGGCGCTGAGCCCGTCGAGCCCGTGGCGGGGGTGTGCCGGGTCCAGGCGCAGCCACGCAATCGTCTCCCGGATCAGCGCGGGACTGCCGGCCAGGTGCCTCCCGGCGATCGGGGCCAGGCGGGACCACATCGATTCCGGCACCATGCCGACGACCACCTCCGGGTACCCGTGGGTGGCCCGGCGGGCCGGCCACTCGGCCTCCGCGTCGCCAAGGGCGGCCTGCAGGGCGGCGGGGTCGGGTTCGAGTCGGCCGCGGTCGACCTGGCGGTGGCGGATGTCCGTGGCGGTGAAGATCTCGTCGATGCCCGCCTCCCGGCGCACCCGCAGCGCCACGGTGATATCCGGGGCGGTGCCGGTGACCGCAACGACGTCCGCGCGGGCGCCCTGTGCGGCCGCGGCGATGGCGAAGGACTCGATCCAGCAGCCCAGCCCGAGCAGCAGGTCCATGTGGGAGGGATCGGCCGCGGGCAGGGTGCGGGATGGGTCGACGCCGACCTCGAGCCAGGCCTCGTCGCCGTCGATCACGGGCGTGCCCGGTTCCCAGGGTTGGGTGTTGTGGACCGAGGGCGCGCGAGCGGCGGTGGTCACGGCGGTGTCGATGATCTCGTGCAACGGTGTCATGGCAACTCCCGGTGGTAGAGGCACGGCTCGTGCAGCGGATGCCCGGCCGCGGGCGGGGCCCGTGCCGGAAACTGTAAGCCCCACCACGCCCGTCGACAACCAGGTGGTCTTCCGGGGCGTCGGCAAGCGGTTGCGGGCGGTCGTGCCGTCCGTTCCCCGGCTGTCTCAGTGGGCCTCCCGCGCGGTATAGTTCAGTGACTTACCAGGACATGTTCGGACGGGCGAGGTCACCCACGCCCCGCCCCGGCCCCGAACCGTTCATCGCCCTGACCCGGGTGGCATCACCGGCACGAGAAACACCCCCTTTCACTGCCGCATGCTCGACAGATACCGTGACTTAATCCGCACCCGCTACCTGACATGATGGGGTTTTCCCGATGACAGCTGACACTGACGCCCGCGCCGGTTCCACCGTGGCCTCGAAGCCCGGTCCGATGCTCGTCGTGGCCACGGCCCTGATGCTCTTCTCGATGTTCTTCGGTGCCGGCAACCTGATCTTCCCGCCGATGCTCGGCGTCGAGGCCGGCGAAAGCTTCCTGCCGGCCATTCTCGGCTTCCTGGGCACCGGCGTGCTCCTGCCCGTGCTGGCGATCATCGCCATCGCCCTGTCCGGCAACAACCTCCGGGATCTCGCCAACCGCGGCGGCTGGATCTTCGGCCTGGTCTTCCCGATCCTGGCCTACCTGTCCATCGGCGCCTTCTACGCCCTGCCGCGTACCGGGGCGGTCGCCTACGAGACCGCCATTCAGCCGCTGACCGGTTGGGACGGCATGCTGTCGTCGGGCATCTTCAACTTCATCTTCTTCGGCGTGGCGCTCGCCCTGGCCTGGAACCCGAACCAGATCGTGGCCACCCTGGGCAAGTTCCTCACCCCGATCCTGCTGGTGCTGCTGGTCATCCTGGTCGCCCTGGCGGTGTTCCAGTTCGACGGCCAGCCGGGCGCCCCGCTGGAGAAGTACGACTCGCCCGCCGCCGCCGGCCTGCTCGAGGGCTACCTGACCATGGACGCCATCGCCGGCCTGGCCTTCGGCATCGTGGTCATCTCCGCCCTGCGCTACCGCGGCATGCCGGAGGGGGGCCCGGTGGTGCGCGGCACCATCTGGGCCGGGCTCGGCGCCGGTGTCCTGCTGGCGCTGATCTACCTGGGTCTGGGCTTCATCGGCCAGATCATCCCGGATCCGGCGCAGTACGACAACGGCGCGGGCATTCTCGCCGGTGCCGCGGAACTGACCATGGGCACGCCGGGCCAGATCATCTTCGGCCTGATCGTCCTGCTCGCCTGCCTGACCACCGCCGTTGGCCTGATCTCCGCCACCTCGGAGTTCTTCCACACCCTGACCCCGGGTATCAACTACCGCGCCTGGGCGATCGTCTTCTCCCTGCTGTCCTTCGCCCTGGCCACGATGGGCCTGGACACCGTGCTGGCGGTCGCCGCCCCGATCATCGGCTTCATCTACCCGCCGGCGATCACCCTGATCTTCATCACCCTGCTGGAGCCGGTGCTGCGCGGGAAGCTGTTCTTCTTCTGGGCGTTCCGTCTGCCGATCTGGGTGGCCGTGATCTGGTCCGCGCTGACCACCCTCGTCGACCTCGGCTGGGGCGCGTCCTTCCTTGAGCCGCTGATCTCCTGGGCCCCGATGCAGGATCTGACCCTGGGCTGGGTTCTGCCGACCGTCGTCGCCCTGGTCATCGGCCTGATCATCGACGTGGTCAAGCCGCACCCGGCGCCCGAGAACGTCAAGAAGCTCATCCACTCCCTGCAGGGCTGAGTTTCGCCCCCGGGGTGGCGGGGTGAAGGCCGCGCCCCTGCCCCGGGACAGTCCACTTTCCGTAAGGTTGGGTTAAGAAACCCCCAGCTAACCGGAAGGTGGATTTTTTCATGTCTCCCTCGACCCCCCTGTCCCTCATCGACTTCTGCACCGTCTACCCGGGGGAGAAGGTCGGCGAATCCATGGCCCGCTCCGTGGACCTGGCCCAGCGCGCGGAGAGCCTCGGGTACTCCCGCATCTGGTACTCCGAGCACCACAACATGAAGTCCATCGCCTCCGCGGCCCCGGCGGTGCTCATCTCCCACATCGGCGCGAAGACGAAGAAGATCCGCCTCGGCGCCGGTGGTGTGATGCTGCCCAACCACTCCCCCTATGTCATCGCCGAGCAGTTCGGCACCCTCGCCGAGCTCTACCCGGACCGCATCGACCTCGGCCTGGGCCGCGCCCCCGGCACGGACATGAACACCCTGGGCCGGGCGCTGCGCCGGGACGCGAACGCCGCCGACCACTTCCCCGAGGACGTCCTCGAGCTCGACGGCTACCTCAAGGGCCGCTCGCGCATCCCGAGCGTGCAGGCCATCCCGGGAGCGAACACCAACGTGCCGCTCTACATCCTGGGCTCGTCGATGTTCGGCGCGACCCTGGCCGCGAAGCTGGGCATGCCGTATTCCTTCGCCTCCCACTTCGCGCCGACCCACCTGGTGCAGGCGGTGACCTACTACCGCAACAACTTCGAGCCCTCCGACACCCTGTCCGAGCCGTACGTCATCGCCGCGGTCAACGTCACCGCCTCCGACTCCCAGGAGGACGCCGAGCGCCAGACCGAGGGCGTGCACCGCGAGCGCGTGCGCTCCATGGCCGGCCGCGGCCGCCACCTCACCGAGGACCAGCTGGACCAGATCCTCAACTCCCACTCGGGTCAGCAGATCCTCGACATGCTGCGCTTCTCCGCCATCGGCACCGGCGACAAGGTCCGCCAGTACCTGGAGGAGTTCACCGAACTGGCCCAAGCCGACGAGCTGATGATCTCCCTGCAGTCCACCAGCCACGACGAGGCGCTGCGCTCCATGGAGATCCTCGCCGACGCCTGGTCGCTGGATCCGTCTCGGATGGCCGGGGCACCGGGCGAGCACAGGGTGTAGCGCTTCCGCCCCGCTTCTCGACGCCCGTCGCTGAGCCCCGTCGCTGAGCCCGCCGCCAGGGCACGCGAAAGCCCGGGCCACCTCCTGGTGACCCGGGCTCCGGTGCCGCTCGGCGTCGCTACGCGAGTCAGGTGACGAGCTTAGCCGCGGTTGGGGCCTGCGACATACTCCTCGCGCTTGTTGATGACGCTGCGTGCGCCGGCTGCCCCGGCCAGGGAAGCGAGCACCGCGCCGATCAGCAGGCCGGCGAAGGTCCACCAGCTGCCGGCTGCAGCCTCGGGCGCAGCTTCCTCGACAGCCTGCTGGGCGTCCTGCGCCACCTGTCCGGCCGTGTCCTGCGCCTGCTGCGGATTGGTGTTCTCAGCCGCAGACTGCGCGTCTCCGGTGGTGACGTTGACAGCCTCGGAAGCTGTCGTGGCCACGGTGCCTGCGACGCTACCCAACGCGCCCATCGCGCTGGTGCCCAGCCAACCCGCCAGGAAGATCACCGCAAGCACGGAGGTGGCCCAGGTGACGAAACCATGCAGGAGGCCGCTCCGGACGGCGAGAACGCCGGAGACGTAGCCTGCGGCCACGAAAGCGATCACCAGACCCACGAGGGTCCAGATGCCGACGACAGTGCCACTGAAGTCCTGCAGGCCCAGGGCCGCGGCACCCACGCCGATCAGGAGCGTCAGGGCAATGAAAGTCACGGTACCGGCGATGATCGCGCCCCAGGAGGCGTTACCCCTGGAAACGTTCGGGTCGTCGGTGCCCAGCCAGGCCTCCTGGGCGCTGTGGTCGTCGGGCGCGGTCTCGGTGTGGACCGCGCTGGAGGTGGGCTCGACCGCCGGGGTGGTCTCGCGGCGCCCCTCGGTGGCCGGCCTGGCCCCGGTGAGTGGGCGGTCACCGGTCCCCGCGTCCCCTGCCGGGCGATTCACGTTATTCGCCATGATGGTGTCCCTTCAGTTCATGATCAGATCTGCCGGGTTGTTTTTCGGCATCACCGCCCACGGTAGGGAAACCCGGCATTTCAGACATGCCGCCGGCTCCACTGACAGGCCCATTCTGGGGGAGATCGTGGTATCTGCGGGACGTTGTAACGACAACCGGCAGGTCAGAGCTCCAGGTGTCGAAAGCACAACGAATCGGATTCATTTGGCGGAGGTCCACCCCTCCCGGTTCGGGCGCCGGAATCCCGAAGGGAGACCGCACCCCCTGTTCGCCCGGACAACAGGGCGTGTTCTGGGCCAGCGTCCCGTACCGGCGGGCTCCCGGTTCCGATTCTGTCGGCCCCGGTACGGGCCAGACGCCGACCGGCTGGCTGTCCGGCATCCGATACTGTTCACCGCCGCAGACACCACACAGCCCCGCCACCTCCGTACCGGAGACGGGCGGGGCCCTGACATGCTCAGCATCACAGGACGCGTCAGATAGTGAAGTCCTCGTCCCGGGAACGCGGCTTGGACTGCTCCACGATGCGGAAGCGGCGCTGCATGTCGACGGCCTCGTCCTGATCGACCATGTCGCCGACCACGCCGAGGTCACCGCCGACGACGACGTTGCCCGGGATGACGATGTTGCCGTCCTCGTCGTGCTCGAGCACCGGGACGCCGAGCTCGTTGCCCTCCTCGTCGAAGCCGGGGGCGGGCCGGGCCTCGTGCTCCTCGAGCTTTTCGGGGGTGTCGGTCTTCTCCCACTGGCGGGTGCGGATGCGGCGCTGGGCGGAGGCGTCGTCCACCATGCCCTTGACCAGCGAGTACATCATCACGAACTGCATGAGGAAGAACGGCAGCGCGACGATGATCACGACCTCCTGGAGCGTGGCGATGCCCGACTCCGGGGAGATGAGCAGCAGCGCGCCAGTCACCGCGCCGATGGCGATCGCCCAGCCCACGCGGTAGTAGGTGGGCGTCTGGTTCTCCTCGCCGGTGGCGAACATGTCGTTGACCAGGGCCGCCGAGTCGATGGAGGTGATGAAGAAGATGATGATCACCGCCAGCGCCAGCACGGAGGCGACGCCGGTGAGCGGGTACTCGGCGAGCAGGCCGAACAGCGCAAACGGGACGTCGCCGTCCTCCACCACGCGCTCGGTGAGCAGGCCGGGGTTCTCGCGCTCGACCTCGATGCCGGCGCGGCCGAAGACGGCGAACCAGACGATCACGAACAGGGTCGGCAGGAAGAGGACGCCGGCGATGAACTCGCGCACGGTGCGGCCGCGGGAGATGCGTGCGATGAACATGCCCACGTACGGCGACCAGCAGATCGACCAGGCCCAGTAGAACACGGTCCAGTTGCCCTGCCAGCCCGGGTTGTTGTTGAAGGAGTCGACCCAGAACATCAGCTCCGGCAGGGTGTCGGCGTAGATGCCGAAGGACTCGACGATGAGCTTCATCAGCGTCAGGAACGGGCCGGTGACCAGGATAAACAGCATCAGCAGCACCGCCAGGCCGATGTTGATGTTCGACAGCATCTTGATGCCCTTGTCCAGGCCGGAGGCCACTGACAGGCAACCGATGACGGTGATGAACAGGATGATCAGCAGCTCGACCCAGCTGGCGAGCGGGGTGCCCCAGATCATGTTCATGCCGGCGTTGATCTGCAGCACGCCCAGGCCGACGGAGACGGCGATGCCGAAGGTCGTGCCGATGATCGCGAGGATGTCGACGAGCTTGCCGGGCCAGGCGTAGATCTTCCCGCCGAGCAGCGGGGCGAAGATGCTGGACAGGCGCGGAGGCAGCTTGCGCTTGTAGATGAAGTAGCCCAGCGCCAGCCCGGGCAGGGCCATGATCACCCACATGTGGATGCCGAAGTGGTAGAAGGTGAACGCGAACGCCTGCTCGACGGCCTCCTGCGACATCGAGGGATGATTGTCCATGGGCACGTTGTAGGCGTGGTTGATCGGCTCCGCCACGCCCCAGAACATCAGCGTCGCGCCCAGGCCACCGGCGAACAGCATGGAGAACCACACCGGCAGGGAGTAGTCGGGCTCGTCGTCGTCATCGCCGAGTTTCACCCGGCCGTAGCGGGAGACGAACATGCCGATGAGGAACAGGAACGCCATCGACACACCGCCGATGTAGAGCCAGCTGAGGTTGGTCATCAGCGAGTCGGCCACCGAGGCGAACGCGATCTGCGCGGACTCGCCCAGCAGGATGGTGCCGATGACGAAGACCACGATGAATCCGGTGGCTCCGAGGAAGATGAAGGGATCCGACTTCAGGCCGAGGAAGCGTCTCTTCGGTTCCCGTTCCTCGGGCTCGGAGACCTCCCTGGTCTCCGAGCGGTGGGAATAGTCGGGTGTACTGGGAGGGTTCTCCATGATCAGTGCCGCTCTCTCGTGTGGGAGACCCCCGGTCCGAGGTGCGGCGGGAACGGGGGCGTCAGGTCAGGGAACCGATCTTATCGACCTTGACGCCCGGTTTCACTTCTTTGATGAGACTTATCAGTTCGAAAGGCCGCGGGGTGGCCCCGGCGGGAAACGCGACGGTGTAGGCCGCGACGGCCTTCCGGTCGTGGGGAACGCGCTCGTCGACGTGCCCCGGCAACAGGGTCACGAAGGTCCGGCCGCGCGACCACAGCTGCACGGTGTGGAGTTCCTCGAGGGGGAAGGACACGCCGGTGTGCGGGATGGTCACACAGCCGTCGATGCGCAGCACCGGCCGGGAGCGGCGCCACAGCACCACCACCACGCTGATCAGGGCGATGACCACGCCGGTGGCCGGGGCCAGCGCGGCGACGGCGTAGAGCCGGGCCCACAGTTCATCGGTCTGCCGGGACGCGGAGAACAGCAGCCCGGCGAGCACCGGCAGCAACCCGACGACGAAGACGGCGCAGACGATGACGGCCCTCGACGTCGCCAGGTGGGCCGCGCTCGGGCGCAGCGTGATCGCGTTCATGGTGGTTGTGAGTTTATCCCAGCAGCACGGTCGCGACGATGAGGACGGGCAGTGACACGAGGGTGGTCACCACACCCGCGTCGCGCGCCAGAGCCTCGTCGGTGCGGAAGCGCAACGCGTACGTGAGCACGTTCTGGGCCGTGGGCAGGGCTCCCAGCACGACCGCGGTGAACAGTGCGTGGCCGGTCATGCCGAACACGTAGTGGGCCAGCAGGCCGGCCACCACCGGCTGGAGGATGTTCTTGAACGCCGCGACGGCCAGGACGTCCGCCCCCAGGCGCACCCGGCCACCGTGCAACGACATGCCGAAGACCACCAGGGCCAACGGCACCGCGGCGCCGGCGAGGATGGCCGCGGGTTCCTCGACGAAGGTGGGCACCGGCACGTGCAGGAAGGCGATGAGCATCGCGGCCAGGGCGGCGATGAGCATCGGGTTGGTCAGCGGGATGACGACCAGGTTACGCAGCAGATTCGACTGCTTCGAGCGGTGCAGCAGGTCGAGCGCGGTCAGTGACACGGGCGCGTAGAAGGCCACCTGGAACAGGACGACGGGCACGACCGCGGCGGCGTCGTCGAGGATGTAGACGGCCAGCGGGATGCCGAGGTTGCCGGCGTTGACATAGGACGACGCCAGCATGCCGATGATGCTGTCCGCGGCGCTGCGGCGCAGGAGCAGCCGGCTGAGCAGGAAGAACAGCAAGCCGACCACGAGGGCGGAGACGGAGATGACCACCAGATCGGCGGAGAGGATCTCGGCCGGGTCGGTGTGGATGATCCGGTCGAACAGCAGCGCCGGGGTGGCCACCAGGTAGACGAACGACGACAGCGCCTGCCGGCCGCCCGCCCCCAGCGAGTCGCGGCGGCCGAGCAGCCAGCCGACGGCGATCACGATGACCACCACCATGAAACCCATGAGCACCTGCAGCATGGTGTCCTACTCTGCCACGCCCCGGTCCGCGAGGAGGTCGTGCACGACCTCGGCGAGGTGTTTCGCGCGTTCACCTGTCCCCTGCCCGATCTGGGTGCGGCAGGAGAAGCCGTCGGCGATGACCTCCCCCTCGGCGGCGCGCACCTTCGGGAAGAGCTCGCGCTCGCCGAGGGCCAGCGACATCTCGGCGTGCCCGTCCTCGAAGCCCCAGTTGCCGGCCAGCCCGCAGCAGCCGGTGGCGATCTGCTCCTCGTCGATGCCGAGGGCGTCGAGAAGGGCCGACGCCGCACCGGGGTCACCGAGGGAGCGCTCGTGGCAGTGCACCTGCGTCAGGGCGGTGGCGGTCGCCGGCCCCGCCGCATCCACCTCCCCCTTCTCGACGAGCGCGCGCAGGCGCGGGGCGACGACCTCCGCCCAGGGCTTCACGGCCGCGGCCAGGCGCGCCAGGTCCGGGTGGTCGGAGAGCGCGGTGACCTCGGTGGACAGCATCACCGTGCAGGAGGGCTCGAGGCCGACGACGGTCAGCCCGCGGTCGAGATAGGGCTTCATCACCTTCGCGGTGCGCTCGAGGACCTTCTTCGTCATGCCCAACTGACCGGTGGAGTGCCAGGTCAACCCGCAGCAGACGAAGGCATCGGGGATCTCCACCCGGTAGCCGAGCGCCTCGAGCACCTCGACGGCCGCCCGGCCGGGACCCGTGTCGAGTGAGGAGGTGAACGTGTCCGGCCACAGGACGACGGTCTCCCAGTCCCCGTCCGCACCGTCCGCACCGTCCGTACCGGCCGACCGGCCGCCCGTCCGCTTCCGGTGCCACTTGCGCAGCGAGGTGTGCGCGAACCGGATGAGCGGACGCTTCCGGTCCAGCCCACCCAGCCGCTTCATCAGCCCGGACAGCCCCGGGGTGCGCAGCGCGGCGTCGGCCAGACGGGGCACACCGGGCAGGGTGTGCGCCAGGTGCCCGAGCAGCGGCAGCCAGCCCAGCAGGTAGTGGGAGCGGGGGCGCAGCCGCCCGCGGTAGTGTTCCTGGAGGAATTCCGCCTTGTAGGTGGCCATGTCGACGGTGACGGGGCATTCCGCCGCGCACGCCTTGCAGGACAGGCACAGGTCGAGGGCCTCCTCGACCTCGGGGGCGCGGAAGCCCTCGGGCAGACTCTCGCCGCGGAACATCTCGGAGAGCACCCGGGCGCGGCCGCGGGTGGAGTGGACCTCGTCGCCGGTGATCTGGAAGGACGGGCACATCGCGCCCTCCTCGGAGCGGCAGGCGGCCACCCCGACGCAGCGGTTGACGGCGTTGAGGAAGGAGCCGCGGTCGTGGGGGAAGCTGTGCACCGGGGTGATCTCGAAGGTGCGTTGCGCGGGCCCCGGGCGCAGGCCGTCGGTCAGCGCATCAGCCCAGACGAGCACACCGGGGTTGAACACGCGGTCGGGGTCGAAGATGAGCTTGAACTTCTCGAAGGCGTCGCGCAGCGCGGACGAGTACATCTCGCGCAGCAGGGCGGAGCGCGCCCGGCCGTCGCCGTGTTCGCCGGACAGGGAGCCGTCGTAGGAGACCACGAGGCGGGCGGCGTCGGCCATGAACTCGCGGAAGACGGCGACCCCCTCCTCGGAGTGGAAGTCGAAGCTGATGCGCACGTGCACGCAGCCCTCGCCGAAGTGGCCGTAGGGGATGCCGTGCAGGTGGTGCCGGTCGAGCAGGGCGTCGAAGTCACGCAGGTAGTCGGCCAGGTGCTCCGGTGGGACGGCGGCGTCCTCCCAGCTCGGCCAGGCCTCGCCGCCGTCGGGCAGGCGGGTGACGATGCCGGCCGAGGCCTCGCGGATGCGCCACAACCCGCGCATCTCGTCGGCGTCGGTGTAGACCTGCGCGGCGAGCGTGTCGACGGCCGCTGCCTCAGTCACGGCCGCCGCGCGCTCGGCGGCCTCCTCCGGGGTGGCGCCGCCGGTCTCGCAGTAGAGCCAGCCGTCGGCGTCGCGGTCCGTGCCGGGCAGGTTGTCGCCGGCGTTCTTCTGGCCGGGGCGGTTGCGCAGCGCATCGATCAGGTCGCCGCCCATGCCCTCGACGGTGGCCAGACCGGGCAGGTCAACCCGGCGCAGGGCCGCGGCGGCCGCTGCGGCGTCGAAGATCGAGCCGAAGGCCAGCACCGCCAGTGCGGTGGCCCGCGGTTTCGCCACGAGGTTGACGGTCAGCCGGGTGATGACGCCGACGGTGCCCTCGGTGCCGGCGATGGCCTTGGCCGGGTTGTCGAGCAGGTGGTGCAGCCCGTAGCCGGAGGCCTGGCGCGGGAAGCGGCCGAGCTCGCTGCGCAGCAGGCAGTCATCCGCC
Source organism: Corynebacterium halotolerans YIM 70093 = DSM 44683 (assembly GCF_000341345.1). NCBI lineage: Bacteria > Bacillati > Actinomycetota > Actinomycetes > Mycobacteriales > Corynebacteriaceae > Corynebacterium > Corynebacterium halotolerans. The sequence goes on from NC_020302.1 coordinate 2,328,017, forward strand.
TCGGCCAGCCGCCGCAGCTGCGCGTCGATCTCCGGGTCGTCGCAGCCTTCCGGACCGACGGTGACCTCGCGGCCGTCGGCGAGCATGAGCGTGACGTCGACGAGGTTGTCGGCGGCGGTGCCGTGGACGATCGAGTGCGAGCCGCAGGCGTTGTTGGAGACCATGCCCCCGATCGTGCAGCGCGAGTGCGTCGACGGGTCCGGGCCGTAGGTCAGGCCGTGGACCGCGGCGGCGTCGCGCAGCGCGTCGCACACCACGCCGGGTTCGACGGTGGCGGTGCGCGCCACCGGGTCGAGGTCGAGAATGCGGTTGAAGTGGCGGGAGGTGTCGATGACCAGCCCCTCCCCGATCGCGTTGCCGGCCACCGAGGACCCGCCGCCGCGGCCGACGATCGGCCACCCCTTCTCCCGGGCGATCATCAGCCCGTCGCGGATGTCCTCGACCGAGCGGGGTTCGAGCACCGCGGCGGGCACCCGCCGGAAGATCGAGGCGTCCGAGGTGTAGGCGGCGCGGGTGGTCATGTCGGTGCGCAGTCCCGTGCGGGCCTGGCGGGCGTAGACCGACGGGTCGAGCCGGTCGAAGCGGATGGTGTCCATGATCGATCTCCCTCCTGTGTGCGATCGTATCGGCACGTAGGCAGGCGCGTGCGTGTTCGGCACGGGCCGTTGAACGGGAGGTGGGATCCTGGGCCTTCTCGCCTCTGCCGCGTCCGCTCTCCGGCGGCTACCCCGGAGCCTGCGGGGTGGTCGCAAAAGTTCACGCCCCCTCGCCTGCCGAACAGGCACAACGCGTCCGTCATCCCGCCCCCGTGTTAGTTTTTGCGAACAACCTCAGGGTCCGTGCAGCCCGCCCTCCGTTCGGGGACGTTCAGGACCGGCGATGCACCCCGGAAACGTCAGCGGTTCGATTCCCCGGAGACCCGCTGAATCTCGACCACGGTCCGTAACGTCCCGTCAGGGTACGCGAACTGCGCCGGTAGCTGCTCCAGGGTGACCGGACCGCCGAAGATCCGGTCCGTCGGGAGGCGGTGCCCCTCTGCGGCGAGGAAATCCACCGCCTCGATCAGGTGCCTCGGCTCATAGTTGTGTACGCCCGTGATCGTGCGCCAGCCACGCACCACCCACTCCGGGTCGATCACGACCTCGGGACCGGGAGTAACGGACCCCGCGAGCACAGCGGTCCCGCCGATGTCGAGGGATGCAAGGCACGCGTCCACCCCGGCCGCCACCCCGGACAACTCGAAGGCGACGTCGACCAGGTGGGTGCCTCCCGGGGCGATGGTCTCATCGGCGACACCGGCGGCCAGTTCCCGGCTGCGGGGCGCCGGATCGCAGGCGATCACGTGGGCGGCGCCCCGCGCCCTGGCGGCGATAACAGCGATGGTTCCGAGCATGCCGATGCCGTTGACGAGCACCCGGCGGCCGGTGAGGTCCCCGGCCGCCTCGAGCACGGCCATGACAGTGGCCGCTGCGCAGCCGGCCGTCGAGGCGAGCGCATCGGGCACGCTATCCGGTACGGGCGCCACGGTCTGCCCCGCCCGTAGGTGGAGGTGGGTGGCATAGGTGCCCGACAGTGGCCACGGTCCATCGAGCGGTTCGTGGCCGACCTTCTCCACAGACGAGCACTTGGCGGTCAGGCCACGGGCACAGTTGGCGCAAGTGCCGCAGGTGGTGGTCACGCTGGACACCACCCGCTGCCCCACCGTCAGATCATCCCGGCGGGTCTCGGTGACGACTCCGATCCCCTCGTGACCGAGGATGGACGGGCAGGCGGCTGAACGTCGGCCGGCGACGGTGTGTCGGTCGGAGCCGCAGATGGTGGCGGTGGTCAGCCGGATCATCGCCTCACCAGCGGCGAGCTCGGGGAGGGGGATCTCCCGGCACTCGAAGTCCGGCCCGCCGGTCCAGATCTGGGCGGTCGCGGTGGTCACTTGGCCTCCAGCACGAGGTGGTCCGGCAGGTCGGCGGCGGAGTCGAGGACGAGGTCGGCGTCGAGCTCTTCGAAGTCCTCCCGGCTCAGGTGGCCGGTGAGCACGCCGACGGAGGTGACGCCGGCGCGCCGGGCGGAGACGACGTCGGCCTCGGTGTCTCCGCAGCTGATGACCTCGGCCGGGTCGCTGATTCCGGCCTCGGACATCACCCGGAAGATCATGTCCGGCTCAGGCCGACCGGCCGCGACCTCGTCCCCGGCGGCGGAGTACCCGATGTCCCAGCCGAGGGCGTCGATGATCAGGTCGGCGATCTCGCGGGAGAAGCCGGTGGTCAGCGCCACCGTGATGCCCCGGTCGCGGAGGGCGTCGAGGGCTTCCGGCACACCGTCCAGGGCAACCGGGGGGTTCTCCGTGTAGGTGCGGCGCAGCTCTGCGCGGAACCACTGCCAGGCCTGCTCCACGCGGTCGTCGGTGGCGTCGATGCCGCCGATCTCGAGCAGCCGGCGGATGGCCCATTTCTTCTCGGTGCCCATGTGGTGGCGGAACTGTTCGTCGGTGTAGCGGGCGCCCTCCCGCTCCGTGGCCTCGCGCAGCACGCGGTAGACCTCGTCGCGGTCGTCGACGGTGGTGTGGGCCATGTCGAACACGGCGAGACGGATCATGGTGGGGTGCTCCTTTCCGGTCATCGGACGACCCTGCGCAGCCACATGGACAGTGCCTCGACGAGGAGGACGACTGCGACCATGAGGATGAGGATCATCGTGACGACGTCGAATTGATTGATGCGGGAGGCGTTGAGCAGCTGGAAGCCGATGCCGCCCGCGCCGACGACCCCGAGCAGGGTCGCCGAGCGGATGTTGGTGTCCAGCAGGTACATGGTGTGGGCCACGAAGGCGGGTGCGGCCTGCCGCAGCGTGGCGGCGAAGAAGATCTGCGGTCCCGTGGCGCCGGCGGTGCGGATCGACTCCTGGACGTTGATGTCGGTCTCCTCGAGGGAGTCCGCGATCAGCTTGGACAGCAGGCCGACGGCGCCGAGGGACAGCGCCAGGGTGCCGGCGACGCCGCCGAGTCCGGAGATGACCACGAAGATGATCGCCAGGATCAGCTCCGGGATGCCGCGGATGACCACGATGACGACGCGGAAGAACTGCTGGACGTACCGGTTGGCCACCACGTTCCGGGCGGCGAACACGCCGATGGGGATGGCCAGGACCGCGCCGATGAAGGTGGCGGCCAGGGCGATCTGGACGGTGACCAGCAGTTCCTCGAGCAGCAGCGGGAGCATCCCGTCCGCCGAGGGCGGGAAGAACAGCGCGAGGGTCTCCGGCAGGTTCAGCAGCCCCCGGAGGAACTGGCCCAGGGAGATGTCCACCCACCACAGGGCGAAGACCGTGAACGCGACGATCAGCGCGACCGAGCCGAAACGCCGGGCACGTTCCCTGGTCCATGGCGGGGTGAGGCGGAGATCGCCGCCACCGGTTGTCCGGTTGCGGTTGAACATCCGGTCGGCCCAGGTGCCGCCGGTGACCTTACCGCCGGCCGAGCGCATGAGCGCGGCGCGCACCGCGCCGGAGATCATCTCGATGACGATGCACAGGACCAGGACGATCAGGGCCAGCGCCATGCCGCGCTGGTAGTCCAGCACGCGCAGGGAGTCCGCGATCGCCAGGCCGAGGCCGCCGACGCCGACGTAGCCGAGCAGGACCGAGGTCCGCAGGTTGATGTCGAAGCGGTGCAGCGCGGTGGCGATGATCTGCGGCATGAGCCGCTGCGGGACGGCCGTCCAGATCTGCTGGCGGCGGGTGCCGCCGGTGGACTCCACGGCCTCGCGGGGGCCGTCGTCAAGCTCCTCGATGGCGTCGGCGTAGAGCTTGGCGACCATGCCGACGGAGTGGATGCCCATGGCGAGGATGCCGCCCATGGCGCCCAGCCCGAACATGCGGAGGAAGACGATGGCGAGCACCAGGTCCGGCAGGGCGCGCGCCAGGACGATCAGCGTGCGCGCAGTGCCCCGGGAGAACCGGCCGCGGCTGGTCGCGGAGGCGGCGGCCAGCGACAGCGGGACGGACAGGATGACCGAGAGCAGGGTGGCCAGGAACACGATCGACAGGGTCTCGACGATGAGCTCGACCGTCTCCCCGAGGGAGGGGAAGTCGAGGGGGAACATGCGGCCGATGAAGCTGACCGCATTGTCCACCGAGCGGGCGAGGGTGGCGACGTCGATGCCGACGGCGCCCACGGACCAGGCGCCGGCGACGGCGAGGGCGAGCAGGACGACACCCGCGGCGGCGGTGGAGACCGGGGGTTTCGGCCGGGCCGGGAGCTCCGGTGCGGGCGGGACGGTGGGGGCGGTCATCAGTACACCTCGACACCACGGGCGGGGACCTGGGGCGCGGTCTCGCCCAGGCCGTCCAGACCGGAGACGCTGGAGTAGATCCGGGAGGCCTCCTCGGCGGTCAGGCCGTCGGTGTTCTGGTCGAGCACGACCTGTCCGCCGCACAGGCCGATGATGCGGTCGGCGAAGTCGATCGCCAGTTGCACCTGGTGGAGGGAGGCGATGACCGTCAGATTGTCCTCGGCCGAGATCCGGCACAGCAGGTCGATCACGTCGCGGGAGGAGACGGGGTCCAGGGAGGCCACCGGCTCGTCGGCCAGCAGGATCCTCGGGTGCTGCATCAGCGCCCGGGCGATGGCCACGCGCTGCTGCTGACCACCCGAGAGCGTGTCCGCCCGCTGATGGGCGCGGTCGGCCAGGCCGACGCGGTCGAGGTTCTCGAGGGCCTCCCGGCGCACGGACTTCGGGTACATCATCAGCGAGATGCGCGGGCCCTTCAGGGAGCCGAGGCGGCCGGTGCACACGTTCTCGAGGACGGACATGGGGCCGACGAGGTTGAAGGACTGGAAGATCACGCCGATGTCCCGGCGCAGTTCGCGCAGTTCCCGCGCCCGGATGCTGTCGAGGTCCCGCCCGAGTACGCGGACGGTGCCCGAGGTCGGGGTGTGCAGGCCGTTGATGTGGCGCAGCAACGTGGACTTGCCGGAGCCGGACAGCCCGAGCAGCACGGTGATGCCGCCGCTGCGGAAGCCGACCTTGACGTCGTCGAGGCCGAGGACCCCGCCGCCGAAGTCCTTGGTGACGTGGGACAGCTGGACGGCGTACAGGTCGTCGATTTCCTGCTGGAGCTTCTGATTCATGGTGTGTTTCCCTTAACCGACGTTCTGGCAGGCGTCGGCGTCGGTGACCGCGCAGACGTCGCGGATGGCGTCGAAGTCGGAGTCGTCGACCGGCAGGAAGCCGTACTCGATCTCCTCGGGCAGGGTGCAGTCCTCCCCGGAGGAGCAGATGCCGGCCTCGACGAGCGCCGGCACGTTGGCCTGCTCCTCCAGGATGGTGGCGATCCGGTCGGCCAGCTCAGGCTCGAGGGAGCCGCGGTTGACGGTGATCGGGTCCTCGGTGATCGGGTCGGACTCCCAGACGGGGACCAGGGAACCCGGCGTCACCTGGCCGGACTCCTCGAGGGTCTGCAGCATGGTGTCGTGGGCGAAGGCGGCGTCGCAGTTGCCGGCGTCCAGGGAGAGCAGGGAGGCGTCGTGCCCGCCCGCGAGGATCTCGGTCAGGTCGGTGTCCATGTCGATGCCGGAGTCCATCAGGCCCTTCATGGGGATGAGGTAGCCGGAGGTGGAGGCGGCGTCGACGAAGCAGACGTTCCTGCCCCGGAGATCCTCGAGGCTGTCGATGTCGGAGCCCTCGCGGACGTAGGCCAGGGAGGTGTAGGCGGGGGCGACCTCCGGGTCGTTGGTCGGGGAGGCGACGGCCTCCATGTCGATGCCGGAGTCCTTGCCGATGACATAGGCGAAGGGACCGAAGGAGGCGACGTCGATCTGACCGGCGCGCATGCCCTCGATGACGGCGGCGTAGTCGGAGGCGTTCTGGAACTCGACCGCCTGGCCGGTCTCCTGCTCCAGGAGTTCGGTGATGTTCTCGAAGGAGGTCTCCAGGGTGGCGGCGGACTCCGACGGCACGGCGGCGAAGGTGATCGGCTTGGCGGCCTCGGAGGAACCGCAGGCGGCGAGGAGGGAGGCGGCGGCAACGGCGGTGCCGATGCCGGTGGCCCCGCGGAGGACGGACTGGAGGGACATTGCGTCGACCTTTCGAAGACAAGTTGGTGGGGGTTCGGGCGGGAAAAGGGGGTTCACTGCGCCCGTCTCCGCCAGGTACGGAACTTATTTTCAGCGGCGGGACCAAACTTGTCTAGCTGAGTTGAAAGAGTTCATGTACAAGTAACCCCACCATCATTCGGGGGCCACCTCCCCGCCATTAAAAGCCCGGAATTTCCCCGCCGTTAAGAATGAGTTCGGCAATCCCGAAGGACAGCGTCATGCCGATCCCCGACGTCACGACGGCCACCGTGGTGCGCGTATCCGGCCGCTCCAGCACCAGGTTGGTCTCCGGCGAATCGGAGTAGCGCCCCAGCCACCGCTGACGCACGACCGGCCGGTCGATGCCCAACAGGGCGGTGGCCCTGTCCAGCAGGAGTTCGGCGATCCCCTCGTCCAGGAAGGGCTCGGGGGTGGCCGAGTAGGCGTGGGAGTCGCCGACGAGCAGCCCGCCCGGAATGCCGGTGGCCATGAGGTTGGCCACGCAGTCGACCAACTCCGGTTCCCGCTCCGCCAGCTCCGCGCGCAGGGCCGGCACCGACGGCATGGCGGCGAAACCGTCGTATCTGGCCAGGGAGGTGCCGGTGAGCATGCCGAGGTCCCGGCGCACCCGCTCGGGACGGTCGATCAGCGCCATGACCAGGGTGCAGACCCGGACCCCGTGGCGCTCCGCGAGCTCCGGGAAGAGCCCGGCCAGACCGTACCCCGGACAGACGACGACCTGCCCGGCCGCGAACTCCCCGCGGGTGGTGGCCACCTTCCCGTCACCCACGTCCGTGACCCGGGTGTTCCAGGTGAACCGCACCCCCTGCCGCGCCAGCCACGCGGCGAGCACCGGCGCCACCTCCCGGGGATCGACGCGCATGTCACGGGGCAGGTGCGCGCCGCCGACGGCGGGCAGGTCGGGGTTACCGATCGCACCGGCGACCCCGCGGCCGTCGAGAAGCGTGACCTCACCCTCACGGTGCTCCGAGAATTCCCGGAGAACCTGCAGCTCAAGCTCGGTCATGGCCGGGACGTGGGTGCCGGATTCCGCGGCCCAGAAGCCGGCGGCCTGGGCGGCACGCAGCCAACCCGCGCGGGAGTCACGGACGACACCTTGGACGATGTCGGCCTGCCCCGTGAAGCAGGCGTGCCCGAAGTTCTGGATCGAGGAACCGACGGGCCGGTCAGAGCTGTCGATGACGTGGACGGTGCGGCCCTGCTCGTGGGCCAGGAAAGCGGTGGCGAGCCCGAGAATGCCGGACCCGACGACGATGAGATCAGAGGAATTTTCCATACGGACATCATGCGCTCCCGGACCGGTATTATCTCTCCCGTCTAGACAAGTTAACCGAAAATTCATGTTTTTCCGGACAAGTGAGGTCGTTTTCTCCCGGATTCCCCCACCGAAACCCGAAAAGCGGGTTAGGATGCTCAACAAGAACGTCACCACTTGTTCGGGCAGTGAAGAATCTGTCCAGTTAAGTTCCGGAGGTTTCCAGGTGTCCCAGGTGTCCGAGGCCCGTCTTCAGCAGTACGAGGAGATCGCCGCCCATCTCCGCGCCGCGATCCGCGACGGCGAGTACGCCCCGGGGGAGCCGCTGCCGAGCGAGGCGGAACTGTGCCGCCGCTTCGAGACCGCCCGAGGCACCGTCCGCCAGGCCATGGCCACCCTGCGCAACGAGGGGCTCATCTCCTCCGGGCAGGGCCGACGCTCCCGGGTGCTCGACACCGTCCCCTCCCAGTCCTTCGACGGGGTCATCTCCTTCACCCAGTGGTGCGTCAGTTCCGGCATCACGCCCGGCCAGCAGACCCAGTGGGTCACCCGCCGCCCCGCCGACGCCGGCCTGGCCGCCGCCCTCGACATCCCCGACCGGGCCCCGGTGGTCTCGGTGTTCCGGCTGCGCCTCATGGACGGGACACCGGCGATGGTCGAGCGGCTGAACTACCCGCTCGAGGCCGGGCAGCACATCCTCAGCTTCGACCCGGACTCCGGCTCGATCTACCAGCGCCTGCTCGACTCGGGCGTCGACATCGACCACGCGACCCGCACCATCGACGCCGTGGGCGCCACCGCCGAGGACGCCGCCCTGCTCGAGGTCCCGGAGGGCACTCCCCTGCTCCGGGTGCGCCGCCGCGCCTTCACCGGCGAGGGCACACCCGTCGAGTCCTCCGATGACCGGTACCTGCCCGACAAGGCGAGCTTCACCCTCAACTCCATCCGGGGCAACAACCCGTCCTCGGTGTCGATGATCCACGGGGAGATGGCACGCTAGACCAGCACGGGCCGGGCCGGCGGCTGGGTAGGATCACTGCCGTCCCCAGATCCCCTGCCCCCGGAAGTGACCCGTGAACCCCACCCGCCCGCTGCAGCAGCACGAGGAGATCGCCGCGTGGCTGCGCGACGCCATCGGAACACGGGAGTTCTCCCCCGGTGACCCGCTGCCCTCCGAGGCCGAGCTGTGCCGGCGGTTCAACTCCTCCCGTGGGCCGGTGCGTCAGGCCATGGCCACCCTGCGCTCGGAGGGGCTGATCTCCTCCGGGCGCGGCCGGCGATCCACGGTGCTGGAGACCACCCCGACCGAGACCTTCGAGGCCACCATCTCCGCCACCACCGCCTTCCAACGGCTGGGTGCGATCCCGGGACAGGAGACCCGGTGGGTGGCCCGCCGCCCGGCCCCCGCGGATGTCGCGGCGGCCCTCGGGGTGGCCGAGGGCGGGCCGATCGTCTCCGTGCACCGCCTGCGGCTCGCCGACGCCGTGCCCGTGCTCGTTGAGCGGCAGAACTACCCGCTGGAGATCGGACGCCACCTGCTGGACTTCGACCCCGACGCCGGCTCCGTGCACCGCCGCCTGCTGGACGCCGGCGTCGACTACGACAACCTGGCCCGTTCCTTCGACGCGATTCCCGCCGACGCCGACGACGCCGAGCTGCTGGACATCGCACCGGGGACTCCCCTGCTGCGCCTGACGCTGCGCGCGTTCACCCGCGCCGGTGAGCCAGTGGAGTTCTCCGACTACCGCTACCGCAGCGATCTGGTCACCCTGGGCGTGAACACCGTGCGCGGCAATCCCTCACCGTTGTGGATGGAAATCCGGCGGTGACCGGCCGCCGGTAGGCGGTCCGCCACCCCCGAACGGGAATCGGGGATAAGGCACGCCGCGTCCCCGTCGGTGCACCTGGCAATACAAGTTGCCCCGGGTTTGCGGGCGCAGGACGGATGATCCCCACGGTTCGCGCCGAAGCCCGCCGAGTTGTGCACACAACTTCGACCATTACTCCTGCTCCGGCCATTTTTGCGCGCCAAACCGCCGGGGATAACCTGCACCCATGCATTCAAGAAGGTGGTCGGCGTCACTGCTGGCGGTCATCAGCCTGGTCGGCCTCGTGCTCGCCTCCTGCTCCGCGGGCTCCACCGCGACGCAGATCGGGCGGGTGGCCGGGGCGTCGATAGTCGTCGGCACCACCGGGGTGCCCGCCTCCCTGGACTTCACCGCCACGGGCGGGGCGGCGATCCCGCAGGCGTTGATGTCGAATGTCTACGAGGGGCTGGTGCGCATCGACCAGGACGGCGGGATCCGGCCCCAGCTCGCGGAGTCCTGGGAGGTCTCCGACGGCCGCACCCGCTACACCTTCGACCTGCGCGAGGACGTGACCTTCTCCAACGGTGACCCCTTCAACGCCGAATCCGCGAAATTCTCCATCGAGTACGTGCAGAACGAGTGGACCAACGGCCTGAAGTCCCAGATGGACGTCGTCGAGGACGTCGAGGTGCTCGACGAGCACGTCCTGCAGGTCACCCTGTCGCGCCCCAGCAACAACTGGCTGTGGTCGATGGGCACGCTGACCGGCGCGATGATGACGCCGTCCGGTATTCCGACGCTGGCCACCGAACCGGTCGGCACGGGACCGTACGTGCTCGACCGCTTCGCCGTCGGCGAGTCCATCTCCTTCGACGTCCGCGAGGACTACTGGGGAACCCCCGCGCACCAGGACGCCGCGATCCGCTACTTCTCCGACGCCGTCTCCGCCGTCAACGCGCTGCGCTCCGGCGACATCGACCTGGTGTGGGCCATGCAGGCGCCCGAGCTGCTGGACACCCTGCCCGAGGAGTACGAGGTGGAGGTGGGCACCACCAACGGCGAGGTGATCTTCTCCATGAACAACGACGCCGCGCCGTTCGACGACGTCCGCGTGCGGCAGGCCGTGGCCCACGCCGTCGACCGCACGGCCGTCAACGAGGTGGTCTGGGAGGGCCTGGCCACCGACACCGGCGGCGCACCGGTGCCCCCGACCGACCCCTGGTTCACGGGCCACAACTACTACCCCCACGACCCGGGGCGGGCGCGGGAGCTGCTGGCCGAGGCCGGCTACGGCGAGGGGAACCGGCCGGAGGTGACCATCTCCGTGCCCAGCCTGCCCTACGCGCAGAACATCTCCGAACTGGTGTACTCGCAGCTGAGCGAGGTCGGCTTCGACGTCGAGCTGACCACCGTCGAGTTCCCCGCCGTGTGGCTCGCCGAGGTCATGGGCGCGCATGACTACCAGATGTCGATCATCGCCCACGTCGAACCCCGCGACATCCCCACCCTGTTCGGCGACGCGGACGGCTACCTCGGTTTCGACGACGCGGGCGTGCGCGAACAGTTGCTGGCCGCCGACACCGGCGAAGACCAGGTCCGGCACATGCGCGCGGCCGTCGACGGCATCATGGCGGAGGCCGGCGCGCTGACCCTGTTCAACTCACCGAATATCGTGGTGCTCTCCCCCGGCGTGGAGGGCGTGAACCCGAACGTGGTCACCGACGCCCTCCAGCTGTCGGAGATGGAGAAGGCATGATTCTCCGCGTCATCGCGCGCCTCGCGCTGAGATTCCTCGTCTCCCTGCTGCTGGCCTCCGCCGTCATCTTCCTGCTGCTGCGCGCCATCCCCGGCGACCCCGCACGGGTGGCCCTCGGGGTGACCGCCACCGAGGAGGCCGTCGCCGAGCTCTCGGCCCAGCTGGGCACCGACCGCCCGCTGATCACCCAGTACCTGGAGTGGGTGGGCGGACTGCTCACCGGCGACTTCGGCCTGTCCCTGGCCAGCCGCCAGGATCTCACCCCGCTGATCGTCGACCGGGCGCAGGTCTCCCTGATCCTGATCGGGGTGTCGATGGTGCTGTCCCTGCTCATCGCCGTGCCCATGGGCATGTGGGCCGCGCGGCGCTCGCGGCGGCTCGACGGCTCACTGATCACCGCCGCCTCGCAGATCGGCATCGCCATCCCCTCGTTTCTGGCCGGCGTGCTGCTGGTGACGGTGTTCTCCGTGCAACTGGGCTGGCTGCCCGCCAACGGCTGGATCCCGCCGAACGTGGATGCCGGCGGTTTCCTGCAACGGCTCATCCTGCCCGTGATCGCCCTGACCGCGGTGCAGGCGGCGATCCTGACCCGCTACGTGCGCTCCGCGATCCTCGAGGTGATGGACCAGGACTTCATGCGCACGGCCCGGGCCTCCGGGGCGTCGGTCGCCCAGGCGCTGCGCCGCCACGGCCTGCGCAACGCCGCCCTACCCGTGCTCACCGTCACCGGCCTGCAGCTGACTACCCTGGTCGTGGGGGCCGTCGTCATCGAACGCGTCTTCCTCATCCCCGGACTCGGCACGATGCTGCTGGACTCGGTGGCCAACCGCGACCTGACCGCCGTGCAGACCATCGTCATGCTGCTGGTCGTGTTCACGCTGACCGTCAACTTCCTCGTCGACCTGGCCTACCGGCTCATCGACCCGCGGATCAGGAGGAGCGCATGACCAACCTGAAACGCCTGCCCGTCTCCGGGTGGATCGGCGCGGCCATCGTCGCACTCGTCGTCCTCACCGCGCTGATCTCCCTGGCGTGGACCCCCTACAACCCGGTCCACGCCGTGCCCGCCGACCGGCTGCTCGGCTCCACGCCCGAGCACCTGATGGGCACCGACCGCTACGGCCGGGACGTGTTCTCCCGCATCCTGGCCGGCTCGCGGATCACGCTGTTCGTCGGCCTGGTCGCCGTGGGCATCTCCCTGGTGGTCGGCGTGCCGCTGGGCATCTGGGCGGGCATGCGCCGCGGCTGGACCGAGACGCTGATCATGCGCGGGTCCGACATCATGCTGGCCTTCCCGGCGCTGCTGCTGGCGATCGTCGCCGGGGCGGTCTTCGGGCCGTCGACACTGACGGCGATGATCGCCATCGGTATCGCCGGTATCCCCGGTTTCGCCCGGGTGGCCCGCGCCGGGACCCTGCAGGTGATGACGCAGGACTACATCGCCTCCGCGAAGGTGTCGAAGGTGCCGGGGCTGGTGGTCGCGTGGCGCCACGTGCTGCCCAATATCGGCGCGGTGGTCATCGTCCAGGCGTCCGTGGCGTTCGCCCTGGCCATCCTCGCCGAGGCGGCCCTGAGCTTTCTGGGCCTGGGCACCGCCCCGCCCGACCCGTCCTGGGGCCGGATGCTCCAGTCCGCGCAGGCCTCGCTGGGCACCGCCCCGCAGCTGGCGTTCTGGCCCGGCCTGGCGATCGCCGTGACCGTGCTCGGATTCAACCTGCTGGGCGACGGACTGCGCGACGCCCTCGACCCGCGAAGGAGGCAGCGGTGACTGTCCTGGAGATAACCGACCTGCACGTCAGCCGCCGCGGGCTCCCGGGTCGTTCCGGGCGTGACGCCGCCGGGCTGGTGCGCGGCATCTCGCTGACGATCGGCCGCGGCGAACGCGTCGGGCTGATCGGCCAGTCCGGCTCCGGCAAGTCCCTGACGGCCCTGGCGGTCATGGGCCTGCTGCCCGGCACGCTGACCGCGCGGGGCTCGGTGGCGTTGAACGGCACGGAGATCATCGGCCTCGACGACCGCCGCATGCGCCCGTTGCGCGGTAGGGCGGTGTCCATGGTCTTCCAGGAGCCGATGACCGCGCTCGACCCGCTGATGACCGTCGGGAAACAGGTCGCCGAGGTCGCCGGGCGGGCGGACGTGGCCGACCTGTTCTCCGACGTCGCCCTGCCGCCGGAGAAGATGTCGGCCTACCCGCACGAGCTCTCCGGCGGACAGCGCCAGCGCGTGCTCATCGCCATGGCCCTGGCCAACAACCCCGACCTGCTGATCTGCGACGAACCGACCACCGCCCTGGACGTGACGGTCCAGGACCAGATCCTCACGCTGCTGTCCCGGCTCGTCGAGGAGCGCGGCGTCGCCCTGCTGTTCATCACCCACGACCTCGGAGTGATCTCCCGGATGTGCGAGCGCGTCCACGTCATGCACGACGGCGTGATCCTCGAATCCGGCGACACTCCCTCGGTGCTGGAGGCGCCCCGGCACGAGTATACCGCCGGTCTCGTCGCGGCCTCCCGCCCCGGCGCGCCCGCGGCCGTCCGGGAAGTCGGGGGGCCGGTGCTGCGGCTCGAGGGAGTGACCCGCGAGTTCGGTGGGCTGCGCGCACTCGACGATGTCTCGCTGACCGTCCGCCGCGGCGAGCGCCTGGGCATCGTCGGCGGTTCCGGCTCCGGCAAGACCACCCTGCTGCGCCAGTTTGCCGGTCTCGATGCCCCCGATTCCGGCACGGTGACCGTGGACGACGGGGTGCAGGTGGTCTTCCAGGACCCGATGAGCTCGCTGAACCCGCGGCTGCGGGTGGACAGGTCCGTGGCCGAGGGGATGCCGCGCCCCGACCGGCACCGGGTGCGCGAGGTGCTCGCCGAGGTCGGGCTCCCGGCGGACGCGGCCGGCCGCTACCCGCACGAGTTCTCCGGGGGCCAGCGCCAGCGCATCTCGATCGCCCGGGCCCTCGCCGGTAAACCGGCGGTGCTGCTCGCCGATGAGGCCGTCTCCGCCCTCGACGTCTCCGTGCGCGCCCAGGTGCTCGAGCTGCTCGACAAGCTCGTCGACGAGTACGGGCTGACCCTGGTGTTCATCTCCCACGACCTGTCCGTGGTCCGGCAGGTGTGCACCACCGTCGCGGTGATGCACGAGGGCAGGATCGTCGAGCACGGCCCCACCGAGGACGTGTGGCGCGATCCGCAGCACGAGTACACGAAGTCCCTGCTGGCGGCCATCCCGGTGCTGTAGGGGCGGGTGGGCTTGGAGGGGGAGTCCTCCTGTCTCTCCCCATCCCAAAAGGGGGCGGTACGCACGTGTACCGATGCGGGGTCCCTTTTGCGCCGCTCGCGCGCCAACCGACGCCCGTGCTGTCGTTTTCAGAAGTCGTCTGGGACTGGCCGGTGTGGACGATGGCGGCGACAGACCGGCGAGGAACTGGGCGAACAACCATCCGTGGGCGTTGTTTCATTCGCCATCGTCGAGAGGCGGGCTGGACGGCATCCTCCAGGCCCTCTGGAAGGATACTCGGGCGCTCTAAGAATGCTGCTCAATCTGCCACTTCCCGCGCCTGGAGGGTCCATGGGGCCGGGAAGGCAGGGTCCCAGCGGTTTGCAGCTGGGGCCGGCTGTCCGGCCCGGAGGCGCCAGAACATGCCCTTGACAGGGGTGAGGGGGCTCGTCAGAGATCCTTGCCGGCGAGAAAATCATCCAGAGAGATACGCTCCCCGTCATCCTCGCGGCGGGCCTCCCGCAATGCTTCGAGATCGGCTCGACGTTCCAGCTCATCCAACAGGGCCAGATCCTCCACGGAGACAATCGCTGCGACCTTCTTGCCATGACGGGTCACAGCCGTGCGCTGACCCGCGAAAGTGGCCCGGTTGACGATCTCACCGAGCTCCTTGCGCAACTCCCCCAGGGAGACCGCGGACAGGTTGTTCATTGCAGTGGCCATGACTTCATCATGTCAGGAAAAGCAACAAAACACAACATTTAGTACAAACATTCATATGGTACGTTTTGTTCATTATGACGGCGGTATATCAGATCGACCTCACCAGGCGGGCAGCTCGGGACCTACGCAAGATCCAGCGCGGTGACCCAAAGCTCTATGGGCAGATCATCCACGCTATCCAGGCTCTGTCCACTGACCCGTACCCGGATGGGCATGTCGACCTGGGAGGCCGAGAAGGCTACCGTATCCGGGTACGTGACCACCGGATCTTGTACTCGGTAGAAGATCATCGACTGATCGTGGAAGTCGCCCGAGTCGGGCCCCGCGGCGATGTCTACAAATAGTCGCGCAGCCCTAAAGCAGGTATCGCGTACCCCTGCTCCCGGGGGCCTGAGCCACCGACAACCGCACCTCCCCGCAAGCTATGCACATGGGGAGGATTAATCGCCCTTCGATAGTGCCCGGTAGAGGGTGGCCCTGCTGACGCCGAGGTCTTTGGCGATGGCGACCGTGGATTTGCCGGCGTCGGCCCGCCGACGGGCCTCTGCAACTTTCTCCGGACTGAGAGCACGTTTGCGACCTGTGTACTCGCCGGCCTTTTTCGCCAGGGCAATCCCCTGGGCCTGGCGAACAGGACCGGGTGGGCTGTCGCCTCCGGTCACCACACGGCCCGGACTACCCCAGCAACCGGATCTCCGACACGGTCTCGTACCGCGGCCCGCCGGAACGCCCCGCCCCGAGGTGGGACTGCACCAGTTCAATCCGGTCGCAGGTGAACTGCGGGCCGTCGTAGACGGCCAGGGCGTGCACGAGGTCGTCGAGCAGCCACCGGTCGCGGGTGCGGCTGCCGGTGCGGGCCACGGTCAGGTGCGCCCGCTGGCGCTGCCGCTCCCCCGGGTCGAGCAGGCACTCGGCCATCAGGTGGCGCAGCTGGGTGGTGTCCCCGTCCACGCCGATCCACAGGGTGCGCTGATTGAAGGAACCGGCCCCGCGCAGCCCCAGTTCCAGGGGCCCGTAGCCGGCCGCGACGGCGGCGAGGTGGCGTTCCAGATCGGCAGGATCGTTGGGCTGGTCGCCGTAGAAGGCCAGGGTCAGGTGCCAGCTGTCGGGGTCGGTCCAGCGCAGCTCCTGGCCGGTGCGCTCCCGGATGGGGCGCAGCGCGGCCACCAGGTGCTCCCGGGCCTCGTCGGAGGGCGTGAACGCCGCAAACAGACGCATCATGTCGGATCAATCCTCCTCGCCAGTGTGTTCAGTCCCTTGGCCACACCCCGCCGGCCCGCCCGGCCGATCGCCCCGGCGCGCCCGCGGTAGTGGTGGACGGCGTCGCGCACCCTCGCCGAGTCGGCCAGCTCCCAGCGCTCCGCCTGGGCCTGGCGGTGACTGAGGAACTCCTCGACGTCCGCCGCCAGCTGCGCGCGGTGGGCGTCGAGTGAGCGGCGGGTCAGCACGTCCCAGCCCTCGGCCGGACGGAGGACGGCGACGTCGTTGAGGATGCGGCGTAGCTCGACGGCGAGCTGGGTGTCCAACACGAGGTTCTCGTCGAGGATGCGGCGGATGCTGGCCACAGTCTGCTCGACGGCCCCGGGTTCCCGGTCGTGCACGCGCTCCAGGCGCAGCCGCTGGTAGAGGGCGAGGGTCTCCTCGGCGGTGACGAGCAGTTTGAGCAGATCCCCCATGCGCCCGGTGCCCACCATCCGCCGCAGCGCCTTCGCCCGCGCCCGCGGGGAGGCGTCCACGGTCAGGGTGGACAGCTGGCCCAGAAGGTGGCGGCGCAGCTTCTCGGTGCCCACCTCCAGTCCCGGGCCGAGCCCGGCGATAGCCTCCCAGTCGGTCGTCGTCAGGCGGTGGCCGTCGGCGAGGTCGCCGACCATGCGGACCAGGATGCGGTGGCGGCCGTAGACGTCGCCGAGCTGCTCGGCGTCGGCGGCGCGCAGCAGCTCCTCGACGCCCTCGCGCACCTCGTCGAGGGACTCGCGGATTTCCCCCAGGGCGGAGCTGACGGCCGTGACGGCGGCCTGGACGACGAGCAGCTGCGGGTTGAGCCTCGTCAGGCCGGCCAGCTGCGCGGGGCTCAGCAGCGTGCTGGAGGTGTACCGGCCGTCCGCGCCGCGGGTGAGCAGGCGGATCTCCCCGGACGAGGACGCGGAGCGCCGCCGCAGGAACGACGTCGCCACCTCGGTGGCGGCGGGCAGCAGCTCCCCGGCGAGCTCGCGCGTGCGGGCGTCGGGGTTCCCTGAGCGGATGGCCCGACCGGCGCCGCTGTTTCCGGCGGAGGCCTCCCACTCGTCGAGCTGCGAGGCCGTGCCGATGGCGAGGATGCCGTCGGCGCCCTCCACCAGGATCAGGTCGGCGGGTTCGTGGTCAGCGTGGGACATATTGGACGTCAAAGCTTCCGGTGCGGTCGAAGATGAGGAGGACGGTCTCCCCCGCCCCCACCCCGAGGTCCTCAAGGAAGCGGCGGATGGAGCCGATGCGCGCATCCTCCTGGCCCAGGTGGATCGCCTGCGGGCCGAGACGGGAGTGGAGACTGCGGTGGCACAGGCGCGGGACCTTGAGCAGGGCGGCCACCGCGCGCGGGACGGTCACGGCGGCGTCAGCGAGCATCTCGGTGGTGACGGTGAGCGCCATCGAGTAGATGCCCGTCCCCGGGTCCTCGGCGCGCAGGGACGGTTCGGACTGCACGAACCAGGTGGCCGGGGTGGGCTCGGTGACCCGCCGGACCTCACCGTCGACGACCTCGAAATCCCCGGATTCGGCCACGGTGCGCAGCGCGGGCCCGGAGAACGGGCTGGTGCCCAAAAGCTCCTGCAGGTCGGTGCGCCCGGCGTCGACCTGTTCGGCCAGCCAGTCCGGGAGCAGCGGAGGGGTGTCCATGGCATCCGACGCTACCCGCTGCCCGGGTTTGGCGGGACGGACTTCTCATCGTGAATCGGGTTGCCTCCCCCACCGCGGGAGATGACGTGGCCCCAGGCACCTAAGAAATCTGCAGTGATGCGGGGCACTTGACAGTGTGCGGGGCATCACCTTAGTTTTACTTCAATCCTACTTTGCAATCGATTGCATAAACCCCGACCCGAGGTATCCGTGAATTTCCCGATCCCCACCCTCAAGGACGTGGCCGCCGCCGCTGGGGTGTCCGTGTCCACGGCCTCCCGCGCGCTGGCCGGCAACCCCGTGATCTCCCAGGAGACCCGGGACCGGGTGCAGCAGCGCGCCATCGATCTGAACTACCGCCCCAACGCGCAGGCCCGGGCGTTGCGCAGCTCCCGCACCAATATCATCGGGGTGGCGATTCCCAGCCTGGTCAACCCGTTTTTTGCGGAGATGGCCGCCGCCATCCAGCTCGAGGCCACCTCCCAGGGGTTCTCCACCATTATCTCGAGCACCTCCGAGGACCCCGCCCAACTCAGCGACTCCCTCGAGGTCCTCGCCGACCTGCGGGTCGACGGCATCCTCGCCGTCCCCTACCGCGGTACGGAGAAAGTGCTCACGGAGCTACAGGAGTCGGGCCTGCCGGTGGTCCTGGTCGACCGCGAGCTGCCCGGCACCGACCTGGTCACCGTCGCCTCCGACCCTGGGCCGAGTCTGAAGGCGGCGGTCGCCCACCTCGCGAAACTCGGCCACCTGCCGGTCGGCTACCTCTCCGGCCCCATGAACACCTCGACGGGGAGCAGGCGCCTGGCGGCCTTCCTCACCGCCTGCCGAGAGCTGGGGTTGCCGGAGCAGCCGGTCTACCGCGGCGGCTACGACCGTGAGGAGGGTTACCGCGGCACGGGTCAGCTCATCGACGGCGGGGTGAGGTCGATCATCGCCGGCGACACGATGATGTCCATCGGCGCCCTCGAGGCCTGCCACGCCCGGGGCGTGGCCATCGGCCGCGATCTGGCGCTGATCGGCTACGACGACCATCCCGTGCTGCGCCTGCAGGCCTGCCCGGTCTCGGTCATCGACCAACAGGTCGCCGAGCTGGGACGAACCGCGTTCCACCTGCTCTTCGAGCTGATCGCCGGTGCATCACCGCCTGCTTCCGTCCACACCCCCAGCACCTTGATCATCCGGCCCTCATCCAACTTCACTTCCCCCGCAAAGGAGGCTACGTCGTGAGCGACACGATCCTGGAGCTCGACAAAGTCTCGAAGTCCTTCGGCCCCGTCAATGTCATCAAACAGGTCAGTGTCTCCATCCGCCCGGGCAAGGTCCAGGCCCTGCTCGGCGAGAACGGTGCCGGCAAATCCACCCTGATCAAGATGATGTCCGGCGTCCACCAGCCGGACGGAGGCCGCATCCTCGTCGACGGCAGGGAAACTGTCCTGCCCAACACCAAGGCCGCCGAAGCATTGGGCATCGCCACCATCCACCAGGAACTCAACCTGGTGCCCTCCATGTCGGTGGCCGAGAACGTGCTGCTCGGCCGGACTCCCCGCAGATTCGGCCTGGTCAACTATCCGAGACTGCGTCGCGACGCCCGCGCCGCCCTTGAGGTCATCGGCGTCGACGTCGACCTCGACACCCCCGTCGGGGAGCTGGGCATCGCCCGCCAGCAGCTCGTCGAGATCGCCAAAGCGCTGTCCATGGACGCCCGGATGCTCATTCTCGACGAGCCCACCGCCGCCCTGACCGGACATGAGATCGACCAGCTCTTCCGCGTGGTCGACGACCTCAAGGCCAAGGGGGTGGGCATGGTGTTCATCTCCCATCACCTCGACGAGATCGCCCGGATCGCCGACAGCGTCTCGGTGCTGCGCGACGGCGAGTTCGTCGCCGAGGTCCCGGCGGACACAGAAGAGGACGAGCTCGTCCGGCTCATGGTCGGCCGCGACATCGACAACCAGTTCCCGCGCCAGACCCCGCGGATCGGCGAGCCGATCCTCGAGGTCGACACCCTGTCCTCCCACGGGAAATTCGAGGATGTCAGCTTCACGGTCCGGGCCGGGGAGGTCGTGGGGCTGGCCGGGCTCGTCGGCGCGGGGCGCACCGAGGTGGTCCGCGCCCTCGCCGGAGCCGACGCGATCGATTCCGGCGCGGTGCGCGTCGACGGCAGGCCGCTCCCCCTGCGCAATATCGCGGAGGCAATCCGGCGCGGTATCGGCCATGTGCCGGAGAGTCGCAAGTCCCAGGGCCTGGTCCTCGACGGTTCGGTGGGCGAGAACCTCGGCCTGGCCACCCTGCGTTCGACCTCACGGCTGGGCCTGGCCGACCGGGCGGGGCAACGCCGCCGGGCCGGTGAGGTGGCCGAGAAGCTGCGCATCCGGATGGCCGATCTCGACCAGCCCATCCGCAACCTCTCGGGCGGCAATCAGCAGAAGGCGGTGTTCGGCCGCTGGGTCCTGGCGGGCTCGAAGGTCCTGCTGCTGGATGAACCAACCCGCGGCGTCGATGTCGGCGCGAAGGTCGAAATCTACAACATCATCAACGAGATCACCGCCGCAGGTGGCGCGGTGCTCATGGTCTCCAGCGAACTACCCGAGGTCCTCGGAATGTCCGATCGCATCCTCGTGATGTCGGGTGGACGACTCGCCGGGGAACTGCCCCGCACCGCCACCCAGGACGAGGTGATGGCGCTCGCCGTCTCCCACGTCGACGACTCGCTCACCGAGAACGCCATCGGCCACCTCGAGCATGACACCTCCCGTTCAGACAAGGAAACCCCATGACCACCGCGACAAAAGCGACGCAAACGAAGCAAGGCGCGAACGGCCACACCACTGGGACCGGCCGCACGGTAGTGAACTGGGTGATGAACAACGGTGCCCTCGTGGGCCTGGTCGTCCTGTGCGTCGCCCTGTTCATCGCCACCCCGCACTTTTTGACCGTCAACAATCTGATCAACATCGGCATCCAGGCCGCCACCGTGGCCATCCTCGCCTTCGGCATGACGTTCGTGATTGTCACCGCGGGTATCGACCTGTCCGTCGGTGCCGTCGCCGCCCTGGGTGCGATGGTCTCGGCCTACTTCTGGACGGATGCGGGACTGCCCGGGTGGCTCACGCTCCTGGCGGGCCTGCTCACCGGCCTGGCAGCCGGAGCAATCAGCGGCCTGGCCACCGCCTACGGCAAGCTTCCCGCGTTCATCGCCACGCTGGCGATGATGTCCATCGCCCGGGGAGCGACCCTGGTGATCTCCCAGGGTTCGCCGATCGCCACGGCCCCGTCCGTCAACTGGCTCGGTTCCACCGTGGCCGGGATCCCGATCCCCATCGTCATGATGGTCATCGCTGGCCTGCTGTGCTGGTTCATTCTCTCCCGCACCGTCATCGGCCGCTCCATGTACGCCATCGGCGGAAACATGGAGGCGGCGCGCCTGTCCGGTCTGCCGGTCAAGAAGATCCTGGTGACCGTCTACGCGTTGTCAGGTCTGTTCGCCGGGCTCGCCGGTCTGGTGATGGCCGGACGCCTGTCCTCTGCGCAGCCGCAAGCCGGGGTGGGCTACGAGCTCGACGCCATCGCGGCCGTCGTCATCGGCGGCGCGTCGCTGGCCGGCGGTACCGGTAAGGCCACCGGCACGCTCATCGGCGCCATCCTCCTGGCCGTCATCCGCAACGGACTCAACCTGCTCAACGTCTCGTCCTTCTGGCAGCAGATCGTCATCGGTCTCGTCATCGCCTTCGCCGTGGGATTCGACGTCCTCCGCAAGAAGACCACCACCTAACCCCCCTCTCCCAGAAAGAAGAACGTCATGTCCATCCTCCGCAAGTCCATCGCCATCACCGCCACCGCCGCCCTCGCCTTCGGCCTGACCGCCTGCAACCGCGACTCCGCCGGAGAGGGAACCGTCACCCTGGCCCTGTCCACGCAGACCAACCCCTTCTTCGTCGAGCTGCGGGACGGTGCGCAGGACAAGGCCGACGAGCTCGGGATCAACCTGAACATCCAGGACGCTTCCGACGATCCGTCCGCCCAGATCAACCAACTCAATAACGCCGCCACCTCGGGCACTGACGTGGTCATCGTCAACCCGACCGACTCCGACGCCGTCGTACCCGCCGTCGAATCCCTCAACAACGCGGACATCCCGGTCGTCGCCGTGGACCGCTCCTCCAACGGCGGGGACATCGCCTCCTTCATCGCCTCCGACAACGTCGCCGGCGGCAAGCAGGCCGCTGACGCCCTCGCCGCCGCCATCGGGGAAGAAGGCGAGGTCCTCGTCCTCCAGGGCATCGCCGGCTCCTCCGCCTCCCGTGACCGCGGTCAGGGCTTCACTGAGGGAATCGCCGCTTACCCGAATATCGACGTCGTCGCCCAGCAGACCGCCGGTTTCGACCGCACCCAGGGCCTGAACGTGGCCACCAACCTGCTGCAGGCGCACCCGAACGTCAAGGCCATCTTCGCGGAGAACGACGAGATGGCCCTGGGCGCCCTGGAGGCCCTGGGAGACCGGGCCGGCTCCGAGGTCTTCGTCGTCGGCTTCGACGGCACGGACGACGGTCTCCAGGCGGTCGACGACGGCCGCATGGTCGCCACCATCGCCCAGCAACCCTCTGAGCTGGGCGCCCAGGCGGTGGAGCAGGCCGCGAAGCTCCTCGACGAGGAGACCCCCGAGGAAGAGGTGCCGGTCGAGGTCGTCACGGTGACCCGCGACAACGTCGGGGAATTCCTGTGACCGAACGGAATCAGGCTCCCGTCCGGGGATGGTGCGGTCGTGCGTAGCTCCGGCATCCTCAACCCGGACCTGGCCGCCCGGATCAACCGGCTCGGGCACACGGACACTTTCGTCATCGCTGACTGTGGCCTGCCCGTCCCGGCCACCGTGCCGGTGGTCGATCTGGCGCTGGTGTTCGGGATCCCCCGGTTCCGCGAGGTCGTAGAGGCGGTGCTGGCCGAGGTCGTCGTCGAGACGGTGACCATCGCCCATCAGACGCCCGCCGAGATCCGCGACCTGTTGCCCGGCGAGCCCCGGGAGGTCAGCCACGAGGAGCTGAAGAAGATGGTCGCCTCGGCCTCCTTCGTCATCCGCTCCGGTGAAACCACCCCGTACGCCAACGCCGTATTCCACAGCGGGGTGCCGTTCTAGGCGCCGCCGCAAACACTGCAGCCCCGGGTCGTGCCGGGCACCCCACCCTCTAATCTTGGTGGGGTCATCCTTCCACGAGGTTAGGAGTCTCTGCCATGGGAATCGTCGTCGTCGGCTCGATCAACGCCGACCTGTCCGTCACCGTCGACCGCCACCCGCGGCCGGGCGAAACGCTGCTCGGCGCCGGCGGGGACATCTCCGCCGGCGGCAAGGGCGCCAACCAGGCGGTGGCCGCCGCGCGCCTCGGGGCGGACGTCGCGCTGGTCGGCGCCGTCGGCCGCGATCCGTACGCGGGACCGGCCACGGAGCACCTGCGGGCCTCGGGCACGGACCTGTCCGCCGTCGCGGAGACCGACGAGGTCACCGGCCTGGCCGTGATCACCGTCGACGCCCGCGGCGAGAACACCATCGTCGTCGTGCCCGGCGCGAACGCGACCGTCGGCGCGGAGTACGTCGCGCAACACGCGGAGCTGATCGGCGACGCGGACGTCGTCCTGCTGCAGGGCGAGGTCCCGGCCGACGGTTTCGCCGAGGCGGTGCGCCTGGCGCGGGGGCGGGTGGTGGTCAATCTCGCGCCCGTCATCGAGGTCGACGCCGCAACTCTGCTCAAGGCCGATCCGCTGATGGCCAACGAGCACGAGGCCGGGCTCATCCTCGCCCAGCTCGGTGTGGACACCGTCTCCTCGGAGCCGCGGGAGCTGGCGAAAGCGCTTCTCGACGCCGGCTTCCCCTCCGTGGTGCTGACCATCGGCGCGCAGGGCGCGCTGGTGGCCACCGGGGAGGAACTGGTGCAGATCCCGACACCGAAGGTCGGGGCCATCAGCACCGTGGGCGCCGGGGACGCCTTCGCGGGCGCGTTCTGCCACCGGATCGTCGCCGGGGACGGGCTGGTCGACGCCGCGAAGTACGCGGCCCGGGTCGGGGCGTTCAGTGTCACCCGGAAGGGCGCCCAGAACTCCTACCCCACCGCCGGGGACATGCTGCCGGAGGTGTAGTCACGGCTTCATCACGATAGTGGGCTGACATGGTGTGGACCGCGGCCCGGGACGGTTGCCTCGGTACGATTTTTCCATGTCCACCATCAACGAGTTACTCGCCGATGAAGCGGTCGATCTCGATGCCCGCGCCTCCGGTTGGGAGGACGCGGTCACCCAGGCCGGTCGGCTGCTGGAGCGGGCCGGAACCATTGAGCCCGCCTATACCCGGGCGATGATCGACAGCGTCCACACCAACGGCCCGTACATCGTCATCTCCCCCGGTTTCGCCTTCGCCCACGCCCGCCCCTCGGAGGCGGTGAAGGAAACCTCCCTGTCCTGGCTGCGGCTGGCCGAGCCCGTCGAGTTCGGTCACGAGAAAAACGACCCTGTGTCCCTCGTCGTCGCCCTCGCGGCCGTCGATTCCAGGGCCCACACCTCCGCCATGGCGGAACTTGCGCGTCTCCTGGGCAACCGCGGCAAGCGGGAGGCTCTGGACCGGGCCGACTCGGTCACCGAGTTGAGACAGATCCTCACCGGGACGGCGGCCTCCGCTCCGCCGGAGACCGATGACGCGGAGGCCGCCGCCCGAACGCGGAACAAGATTCTCACCGTGTGTGGTAACGGGCTGGGTACCTCGCTGTTCCTCAAGAACACGCTGGAGCAGGTCCTCGACACCTGGGGCTGGACCCCGTACATCACCGTCGAGGCCACCGACACCATCTCCGCGAAGGGCAAGGCCAAGGAGTCGGATCTCATCCTCACCTCCGGGGAGATCGCCCGCACCCTGGGTGATGTCGGGGTTCCCGTCCACGTCATAGAGAACTTCACGTCCACCACCGAGATCGACGCGGCCATGCGCGATCTCTACGACATCTGACCGCCGGGAAGGACCACCACATGGACTGGCTCGTCGCCATCCCCCAGTTTCTCGTCAACGAGATTCTCTCCGTTCCCGCCTTCCTCATCGGCATCATCACGGCCGTGGGGCTCGCCGCACTGCGGCGGCCCACCGGCCAGGTCATCGGCGGTGCCATCAAGGCCACCCTCGGTTTCCTGCTCATCAACGCCGGCGCCAGCCTCGTCGTCGCCGCCCTCGATCCACTCGGCGCCATGATCCAGGGCGCGACCGGCGCCCGGGGAGTCGTTCCCACCAATGAGGCCATCGCGGGCATCGCCCAGCAGGAGTACGGCTCCCAGGTCGCCTGGCTGATGATCCTCGGATTCGCCGTCTCGCTCATCCTGGCGCGGTTCACCCCGCTGCACTACGTCTTCCTCACCGGGCACCATGTGCTGTTCATGGCCACGATGCTCACGATCGTCCTGGTCACCGCGGGTTTCAACAGCTGGATCGTCATCGTGCTCGGGGCCGTGCTGCTGGGCATCCTCATGGTGTCACTGCCCGCCATCGCGCATCCGTGGACCCGCCGTATCACCGGCGATGACTCGATCGCCATCGGTCACTTCGGCACCGCCGGTTATGTCGCGGCCGGCGCCGTCGGCAAGCTCGTCGGCGGCAAGGGGGAGAAGGCCAGCGCCTCCACCGAGGAGCTCAAGCTGCCGGAGGGCCTGCGCTTCCTGCGCGACTCCATGGTCGCCACCGCCCTGTCGATGGCCCTGATGTACGTTATCCTCGCCGTCCTGTTCATGCTGCGCGCCGGCACCGAGGATGCCTACACCGCCTTCGCCGGAGGCGCCACGGGCGTCGGCAACTACCTGATGCAGTCCGTGACGCAGGGTCTGCAGTTCGGCGTGGCCGTCGCCGTCATCCTCTTCGGCGTCCGCACCATCCTCGGCGAACTGGTGCCCGCCTTCCAGGGCATCGCCGCAAAGGTCGTCCCCGGGGCCATCCCGGCCCTGGATGCCCCGATCGTCTTCCCCTTCGCCCAGAACGCGGTGCTCATCGGCTTCATCACCTCCTTCGCCGGTGGTCTCGTCGGCCTCGCGGTGCTGTCCCTGTGGCTCAATCCGGCCTTCGGCATCGCCCTGATCCTGCCGGGGCTGGTGCCCCACTTCTTCACCGGCGGTGCGGCCGGCGTCTACGGCAACGCCACCGGCGGACGACGCGGCGCCGTGGCCGGCGGCTTCGTCAACGGTCTGCTGATCACCTTCCTGCCGGCGTTCCTCCTGCAGGTGCTCGGCGCCTTCGGCTCCGAGAACACCACCTTCGGCGACGCCGACTTCGGCTGGTTCGGCATCCTCATCGGCTCCGCGGCACAGCTCGGCTCCGTGGCCGGACTCATCCTCATCCTGCTCATCGGCGCCGCCGTCCTCGGAGTCGGTATCTGGACCCAGAAGAAGCTCGTCGACGGCAACTGGGATCCCACTCCCCACCGCCCGAACCCGAAGGGTGCCAGCTCCTCGGAGGCAGCGGCGGCCGGCCCCACCGCCGCCTCACGCACGTACCCGAAGATCACACCTCCTCAGGGCGCTCCGGTTCCGCCCCCTCCGCCACGGGGCTGAGCCCGCGCGAACCGCGACTCTCCCGGAGAATCGGAACGTCCCGGCAGCATCACAACCGTGAAGCTGCCGGGGCGTTCGCCGTCAGGGGGAGCAGCTACCCGGTGTGGTGGACCTCCGCCATCTTGTAGACGGGGGTGTCCAACCCCTCGTAGCGGGCCTTGAGCTGCAGAGAAAGGTAGCGCGAGTAGTGGCGCGACTGGTGGAGGTTGCCGCCGTGGAACCACAGCGCCTCGACGTTCGTCGGCTTCCACATGTTGCGCAGCTCGCCCTCCCACGGACCCGGGTCCTTGGTCGTGTCCGATCCCAGGCCCCAGCACCGGCCCACCTGGTCGGCCACCTCGGGGCTGATCAGCTGGGCGGCCCAGCCGTTCATCGAGCCGTAGCCGGTGGCGAGCACGATGACGTCGGCGGGCAGCTCGCTGCCGTCGGTGAGCACCACCGAATTCTCCCTGACGTGGTCGATGCCCACGCCCGAGCGCACCGGGATCTCACCGTCGGCAACGAGCTGAGAGGCGCCGACATCGATGTAGTAACCGGAGCCGCGGCGCAGGTACTTCAGGAACAGACCGGAGTCATCGTCACCGAAGTCGAGGAGGAAGCCAGCGTTCTCGAGCTTGTCGTAGAACTCCTTGTCGTCCTCCCGGATCTTGTCGAAGGCCTGTTTCTGCACCCCGGGCAGGACCTTGTACGGCCAGGAGGCGAACAGCAGATCCGCGGTGTCGGTGTCGATGCCCGCCTCGAGCGCGTCCTCCGAGTAGAGGGGCCCGAAGACCTCCTTCATCAGGGAATCGGAGCGGACGATGTGGCTCGAGGAGCGCTGGATCATCACCGGTTTGGCGCCATTCTCGTACAGGTCGGCGCAGATGTCGTGGGCGGAGTTGTTCGCGCCGAGGACCACGACGTTCTTCCCGCGGTCGACGTCCCCGCCGGGGTGCTCCGAGGAGTGCCGGACCTCCCCGGCGAAGTTCTCCTCGCCCGGCAGATGCGGCCGGTTGGGCACCCCGGACATGCCGGTGGCCAGCACCAGCTGGGTGGGGTGCAGCAGGAACGGCTCCCCCTCCCGGTCGATCTCGACGTTCCAGCGCTTCTCCGACTCGTCGAAGCTCGCTCGCACGCACTCCGCACCGGTCCAGTAGTCCAGATCCATCACCCCGACGTAGTGCTCGAGCCAGTCGCCCATCTTGTCCTTCGGTGTGAACACCGGCCAGTCGTCCGGGAAGGGCAGGTACGGCAGATGGTCGTACCAGACGGGGTCGTGCAGGCACAGGGAGTGGTAGCGGCCGCGCCACTGGTCACCGGGGCGGGCCGCCTTGTCGACGATGAGCGTGGGCACCCCGAGCCGCTTCAGGCGCGCGCCGAGGGCGATGCCACCCTGCCCGCCGCCGACGATGAGGACGTACGGCTGTTCCGTGGCACCGAGGGCCGCCTGCCGGTCGGCCTTCCGGTCCGCCCAGTTGCGCTTGTCGGTGCGCTGGCCGTGCTCGGCCCCCAGCGGACGCCTGCGCCCCTTCGGCTCCGGATGCTCGATGAGCTCGCGGGCCGAGGTCAACATCGTCCACGCTTTGCCCCCGCGCAGCCGGACGATTCCCGTGCAGCGGAAATCCCGGGAATGGCAGGTGAACTGCACCCGGGTGACACCGTCGCCCTCGTCGACGGGTTCACCGTCGAGTTTGATGTCAGTGAGCTGGCTGGCCGGCCAGGTTCCGCGGATCATCTCCCGGATGTCATCGACCCCCTCCGCCGTGGTGAGGTTCCAGGTGAAGGCGAGCAGATCCCGCCAGTAGCCCTCGGTCTCGAACAGGTTCCCGACGGCCTCGGCGACGGAATCAGCGTCCGGGCCCGAGGTCGCTTCCTCGAGCGCGGCGAGCCACCGGGTGGCGGTCTCCTTTGTATCGATGACGGCGGTCATGTCATCCTCTCCTCACAGGTCAGCAGGCGCGTATAAATGACTTACATCACAATACGATCACTTCATGATGTACGACACTGAAGTGCCCCCGCTTGCGAGGATTGCCAATCCGCGTTCCACCGAACCGCAGTGCATCGTGCTGCCGCCCATGACCGCTGTGCATCATTATGCGAAGTGCGGGCGCTACCCCACGGCCGGGACACCTGGTGGGGTTCGCGGCGGACCCGCCACCTCCCCGGCTCACCGCCGGATGAACTCCCCCACCAGCGGGCAATTCCATCCCGCCGGTCGGCGAGGATCACCAAGGCCCCTCAGCACTTCCAGCGCTGAGGGGCCTTTCCGGTACCGGCATCCGGCCCGGGACCGGCAGCCACTACCCCGAATAGACCTGGAGCAGGAGCTCGGGATCAAGCACGTGTTCCTCGACGACCTCGAAAATGGCGGTCAGGCGGGAGAACTCCGAGCTCTCCTCGACAGACAGGGCCACATGTTCACGGTTGTCCGGCATCTGCATGGTTATCACCGCACCTTCCGGTCGACTGACCCGATAACAGTTGAGCATGATCTTAGACCACGACACCGGCCCGGGAAAGAATGTGCGAAGCAATTCCCGCCGCCCCTCACCGGCTCAGGAGACCGTGACCTTCTCCTCGGCGGTGGCGGCGGGAGCAGCCTCGCCCTTTTCCTCCTCCGGCAGCGGGAACTTCCGGGCGATGGAGGCGTAGACGGCACCGGTGATGTTGTGCAGCACCGCGGCCACCGCCCCCGGCAGGGCGGCCTCCGGGGAGAAGAACTTCGCCGACATGCCCGAGGCCAGGCCCGCGGACTGGGTGCCGATCTCCACGGCCATCGTGCGGTTGGCGGAGCCGGGCAGGCCGAACACGCGGCCGGCGACGTAGCCGAGGGCGTAGCCGAAGACGTTGTGGGCGAGGACGGCGGCGAAGACGATCAGTCCGACGGAGGCCAGCCGCTCGGCGTTGCCCGCCACGGCGGGGAAGACCACACCGCCGATGCCCAGGATGGAGATCCACGGCAGGACCGGGGTGACCAGGCCGATCCACTTGTCCGCGAAGTAGCGGATGGCCAGGCCGCCGACGACCGGCAGGAGCACGGTCTGGACGAGGGTGAGCGCCATGCCCCACCCGTCGACGTCGGTGCGGGTGTCGGCCAGCAGCAGCATGAGCATCGGGGTGATGATCGGCGAGAGCAGCGTCGACACGCTCGTCATGGCCACGGACAGCGCGACGTCGCCCTTGGCCAGGTAGGTGATGACGTTGGACGACGTCCCGCCCGGCACCGAGCCCAGCATGAGCAGGCCGACGGCCAGCGCGGGGTTCAGGCCGAGCACCCGGGCCACCAGGATGGCACTCAGGGGCATGATCACGAACTGGGCGATGACACCGAGCAGCACCGGCAGCGGCCGACGGGCGATCTCGCGGAAGTCCGGGATGGTCAGCGTCAGACCCATCGCGAACATGATGATCATCAGGAAGTACGTGATGTAGCCCGACAGCGGCAGGAACGGCGCCGGGAAGAAGAACGCCAGCGCGGTGCCCGCGAGGATGAACAACGGGAACGCGGTCACCGCGATGGCGGCGGACCGGTCCTCCTTCGCGGCGGCGGTACCGGGCGGTGTGGCTGACTGACTGGTGGTGGACATGGCGGAATCTCCGAGAACGTGGGCCTACAACGGCAGGCCGCACACGGGTGGGCGCGGCACAGTGGGTGCGTCTCGGATGGTGGGGAGACGTGTGCACTATAGGTCACACGTCACGCTTTGTGAAAGCGGTCACCCCCGCACCATCGCGTGGAGGCGGCGGAAGATGTTCTCCCCGTCGGCGCGCAGCCCGTCGTGCTGGTGCTCATTGGTGATCCAGGGGCGCAGGTCGCGAATGCGGGCGGCCGTCGCCAGGGAGTGCTCCATGGGCACGTAGATGTCGTCGACGTAGACGGCCGCGGCGCCGGTGGCGGGGGCTCCGGCGAGCGACGCCTCGTCGTAGAGCCGCGGCCACTCCCGCTGCGCGAGGTCCTCCGCAACGCGCCGGAACGGCACGAGCGCCGGATCCTCCTCGAACTGCCAGGGGAAGATGTGCTCGCCGGTGAGGTGGAACTTCTCGTCGCGGACAGGGTCGAGGTTCTCCTCGAAACCCTCGACCTCCTCGCGCACGCAGTTGGCGGCCCAGGCGGTCGGACCGGGGGTGGAACCGCCGTAGATCGACTCGTGGACCACCGCGTAAAGGGGGTTGGCCTCGAAGGACAACCGCTGACCCAGCTCCGCCAGGGTGTCGCCGCGCAGGCGCTTCTCCCCGCGCACATCATGGAAGGGGGCGTCGAGCAGGTGCGCCAGGGAGTGGAAGCCGGTGGCGCGGCCGAGCTCGATGCCGATGGTGCGGAAGCGCCGGGAGCTCAGCCGCTCGCCGGTGGGCAGGCGCTCGTCGGAGTTGTTGAGGTGGTGGCAGATCTCCCGGATGCGCCGCTCCGCCCAGGGCACGGTGCGGTAGAAGGCCTCGTGCCGGGCGGCGAGCCTGGCGAAGGTCGCGCGGTAGACCTCGTCGGCGTGGACGTCGATGGCCGGCAGTCCGCCGGTGAAGTAGGCGTAGCGGATCGACTCCGGGTGGCGGGAGAGGTAGGTGGTGATGCAGAACCCGCCGAAGGACTGGCCGAGCACGTCCCAGCGGTCGACGCCCAGCCCCGCACGCAGGGCCTCCGCGTCGGCGACGATGCTGTCGGCGCGCAGCAGCGACAGATGCGCGGCGTCGAGAAGCGTCTCGTCGGCGTGCCGGTCCAGGCGGGTGGAGCGTCCCGTGCCGCGCTGGTCGAGGAGGAGGATGCGGTGATGCCGCAGCGCCTCCCCGAGCCAGCCGCCCAGTTCCACGGGCCGCGGGGCGGGGTTGCCGGGCCCACCCTGGAGGAAGAGCAGGACCGGGGTGTCCGGGCCGGCGTCCTCGGCGGCGAGCTCGCGGGCGAAGACCTCGAGCGTTCCGCCCGGGTTGTGCCAGTCCCAGGGCACGGTCATGGTGTGTTCGCGCACGGACAGACCGAACGCGCGGCGGGTCGTGGTCTGCAGGTCAACGGGGGTGTGGCCAGGTTCCATTCAGGACAGTCTAGCGGCCGTCCGGACACCACCACCGGCTGCGCGAAACGTCGTTAGGCTGGGGTCATGAGTGATCTCCTCACCTCCGGACGACTGACCATCTCCCCCGTCGGCGCGCATCTGACCAGTGCCGACACCACGCACGGCGAGCTGTTCTACCTCAGCTCCACCAGCCGCTACGGAGTGGGCGAATCCATCCGCGGCGGCGTGCCCGTCATCGCCCCCTGGTTCGCGGACCTGCTCGGACTTGAGCCGAAGCACGGCTGGGCGCGCCGCAGCGAATGGGACACCGGCACGGGAAAGGGCGGTTTCCGCGCCTCCCTCACCCGCGACGGGCTCGCCCTCCAGCTGCTCGGCATCGAGCTGTCCGACGGCGTGCACCTGCAGCTGTCCGCCGCCAACGAGTCCGATGAGACGAAGACCGTGCAGCTGGCCTTCCACCCCTACTTCGCGGTCTCCGACGTCGCGGAGATCTCGGTCCGCGGCCTGGACGGCGTGGACGTGCTCGACCGGCTGACCGGCCAGGCCTCCCGGCAGAAGGGCGACATCACCTTCGACGGCGAGTTCGACCGCATCGCGCTCGGCACGCCGGAGGTCACGATCGTCGACCGCGACCGCACCATCACCGTCACCCCGGACGGCACCGACTCCACCGTCGTGTGGAACCCGGGCGCCGAACTCGCCGACACGCTGCCCGACATCGGCCCCGGCGAGTGGCAGCGCTTCGTGTGCGTGGAACCGGCGCTGCTGGGTGCCCGCCAGCGCGGCGTGGAGCTCGCACCGGGCGAGGATCTGCAGCTGGGGATGACGGTTTCCGCGTCCGGGACGGGCAGCTGACCTCGAGGCAGATGACACCGGGGCCCCGGGGAGAGTGAACTCCCCGGGGCCCCGGTGTCATGGAAGGCGCGGAACAGGCGGCGGCCAGCGGCGGTTAGCCCTTGACCACCGTGATCTGCCAGGCGGACTCGCCCTTCTGGTGGAAGTCGGTGACCTCGTGGCCGTTGTCCACGGCCCACTGCGGGATGGACTCCGTGCCCTGGGTGCAGTCGAAGTCGATCACCAGCGCCTCGCCGGTGTCGATCTCCTGGATGGCGTCCTTGGCCTCGATGACCGGGAAGGGGCAGACCGCGCCCATGGCGTCGAGCAGGTAGCGCCCCTCCCCCAACGGCTGCGCCTTGCGCGCCGGCTTCGGGGCCTTGAGCGCGACCGTACCGGTGGCCACGGCGAAGGAGGGCTTCGTGACGACGCCGCCCTCGGTGCCGCCGTCGATGTCGCCGTCGATGTCGCCGGAGGTCGGATTGAGCACCGCGTCCTCGGCGGAGACCGCGCCGGTGTGGTGGACGGACTCCTCGGTGGTGTAGGTCTCGGTCGGCTCCGGGGTGACGACCTTCTTCGGCTTCAGCCACAGCTTCGCGCCGGCGCCCACGCCGAGCGCGATGAACAGCAGCGCGACCCAGCCCTGGTAGCTGAACAGGGAGGTCTGGACCATACCGTTGCCGACGGTGCAGCCGCCGGCCAGGGAGGCGCCCACGCCCATCATGGCCCCGCCGAAGACGGAGCGCACGGTGGTGGTGGCGTCGGGGACGCGCACGCGGAACTCACCGGTGGCCTTGGCGGCGAGGAAGGAACCGACCAGCAGGCCGAGCACCAGCATGGTGCCCCAGTTGATGTGGGCGGTGTCGCCGGTGGTGGTGTAGTTGACCACGTCCGAGGTCGGGGTGGTGATGCCCAGGCCGGAGTTGCGGCCGGTGGCCGCCGACAGCGGCCAGGCGATCACTCCGATCAGGCCGATGACCGCGCCGGCGGTGTACATGTGCAGCGGCTTCCTCCACCACGGCTGGTTGAGGGTGACCTTCGGGCGGGCGGCGTCCTTGGCCAGGAAGTGGCGGGCCAGGAAGAAGGTGACCACGGCCAGGGCGATGGCGAACCACCACGGGGAGACGCCCAGGGTCTCGGGCACGGTGGTCGCGCTCGTCTCCCAGGACTTCATCCAGCCGTTGAAGCCGCTCAGCGCACCGGTCTTCATCGCGGCGGCGGACAGGCCGTACATGATCAGCGCGATCCAGGAGCCGACGAGCCCCTCACCACTGCGGTACCAGGTGCCGGAGGCGCAGCCGCCGGCGAGGATGATGCCGAGGCCGAAGACGAAGCCACCGATGACGATGGCCGCGGGGGCGAAGGTGCTGTAGTTCGGGGAGATCACGCCGGTGGAGGTCAGGGCGGCGAGCCCGACGGCGTGAACGGCGATGACGATGAGCAGGGCGACGAAGCTGCGCCAGGTGCGCTGCAGGAAGATGTCGCGCAGCATGCCGGTGACACAGAACCGGCCGCGCTGCATGACGATGCCGAGCACGGCGCCGAGGGCCAGGCCGGTCAGGATCATGAATTTCTCCAGTTTATATTCAGGTGTCCGTTGATGTGACGAATCCTAGAGCATGACAGACTGTCTTGTCTACCCCGTTTAGACCAAGTGTTTCTCCCGGCCGTCTGCCCATGAGGTGGCGCACTCCAGGGGCGGCGACCGCGTGGTGTCACCTGCTGAAACGCCACTTCCGGGGCATCTCCCGTGGCCACCCCGGCTTAAGGTGGGGGAAGAAGCATCCGTTTCCGCGGTTCGCCGTGTCGCACTCCGCACGACGCGCGGAGTCGGGGCACCGCACAACTGAAAGGGAGAGCATCTGGTGTCCGATTCACGTCCGGAAGATGAGTCATCGCACGAGACGGCCCCGCGGGAGCCTGTCCCGCACACCGCCCCGCGCAACACCGAGCGCGCGAACGTCGAGACGGAGCCCCTGCCCGCCCGCCCGCGCGCCTGGCAGCTGTTGACCGCCTTCCATTCCACCGGCCCCCGCTGGCCGGGCTCGCTGCGGGCTGCACTCGCGCTGACGATCCCCGGCCTGATCGCGCTGACGTTCGGGCTGGAGAACGAGATGCTGCTCATCGCCGCCGGCGGTTTCACCGTCATCTACGGCGAGGGCCACCCCTTCCGCGCCCGGTGGCGGATCATGCTCACCGCCGGTCTGCTGATCGCCGCCGGTGCCACCACCGGCGCTTTCGTGGGCACCTTCGTCTGGCAGAACATCGACGCCGGCGGCTCCCACTGGTGGCTGATGCTCGCCGCGGTCTACACCTCACTGATCGCCACGGGCGGCGGGTTCATCCAGAACGCGTTACGACTGAATCCGCCGGGTTCCTTCTTCATCGTCATGGTCTCCGGCGGTTCCACCGTCGTCGCCCGACTGGGCCTGAACCCGGTCGAGGTGGGCGCCTGGGCCCTGGTCGGCGTCGCCTCGGGCGTCATCATCGGCATGGCCCCGGCGCTGCTCAACGCGCGCCGCCCCCAGGAGCAGGCCGTCGGCACCCTCGAGAAGGCCGTCGCCGACTTCGAGAACGCCCCGCAGCCCGCCGTGGCGAAGAATCACCAGGCCAAGACCGCCCTGGCCAATGCCTGGGCCTCGCTCGCGGACGCCGGAGTGCTCCGCGACGGCCGCGTCATCGACCACCGGCAGGAGGATCTCGTCCGCCGCACCACGGCCGCCCATCACCGGTTGGTCAACGCCAGCGTAATGCTGCCGAACGACGGCACCGTCGAGGAACTGACGGACACCCCGAACTACATCGACCTCTCGCGCACCTCCATCCCGCACGCGCGGCCGACGATCGCCTACCGGCTCTACCGTTCGATGCACCCGTACAGCCACGCCTCCCTGACGGCGGGCAGGATCCTGGTGGCCACCCTGCTGGCCAGCACCGTCGGCATCGCCTTCGGCCTCGACCGCCCGGACTGGGCGATCGTGTCCGCGCTGCTGATCCTCCAGTGGGGCCCCGACCGGGTGCCGGGCACGATCCGTGGCCTGCACCGCCTGGTCGGCTCCGTGGCGGGCATCGGCCTGTTCGCGGTCTTCCACCTGCTGCAGGTGGAGGGCGTGACCCTGCTGCTGGCGCTGGCGGTCTGCCAGTTCTTCGCCGAGTTCTTCGTCGTCCGCAACTACGCCTTCGCCGTCATCTTCACCACGCCGCTGGCGCTGCTGATGGGCAACTCGATCGCGGATCCGCTCGGCGACGTGGTGGTCTCCCGTTCCCTGGAGGTGGCCCTGTCGATCATCTTCGGCATCCTGCTGCTGTGGGTCTGGTTCGCCAACTCGGAGCCGCGCCACCACGCCCGCCTGGTCCAGCGCAGCTTCGACGCGATGGGCTCCCTGCTCGGCGCGCTGATGGTGACCAGCCCCGCCGACGCCCTGACCGAGCGGCGCGACCTGCAGTACGAGCTGCTCAGCGAGCGCCGCGCCGCCCACTCCCTGGCCAACAACCACCCCGAGCTGGCGAAGAAGCGCTGGGAGACGCACCTGGCCGTGCAGATGGCCGGCTACGGGTTGCTGGACTCCGCCGCAGCCCACCCCGGCCGACCGATGACCCCGGAGGAGATCGTCGTCCTGGCGGGCCGGGTCCGCGCCGCCGCGGAATACCGCTAGGGCGTGTTTAGCAATCTCCTCAGCCACATCACGACCGCGACGGTCACCAGGCCAGCCCGGTAGACAACCACGAGTTTGTCGAACCGGGCGGCCAGCCCGCGCCACTGCTTGAGGTTGTCGAAGAACCGTCCCACCACGTTGCGCCCCTTGCAGGACTCCGCATTGAAAGACGGTGGCCTCCCGCCCTTCGAGCCCTTGCGTTTCCGGGCGGCGTTTCGACATTCAGCACTGCTATTCGAGATATGGTTGCGTTGTGAAGAAAATTCTCGTCATCTGTGCGACGGCTTTGGTGTTGGCGGGCTGTTCGAGCCCCGAGGGTGAGCAGACGGTTACTGAGGTGCCAGCGGAGACCGTTGCTGAGGCGCCGGCAGAGACGGTCACTTTGCCAGAAGGCTACCCGCAGATTGTCCCGATCTCGGAGCTTCCCGAAAACATGCAGTGGGCATTTGAGGGAACAGGCACTGGAGAGGCTGTAGCGGTTGCGCCTGGCGTATGGGCAGAACTTGCCCCGGGAGCGACAGCGGAAGATGCCGTTAATGCGGGGGTATTTAACGGTCACTGTTCTTCTAAGGAAGCGTTCGAGCGAGAATATCTGAACGGGGAGTCGACCGCTGGAACTTGCTGGTAGCCTTATTTTTCCTTCGAGCTTCGCCTGGTATGGCATTGGTTTGAGGGCGTGTCTCATAAAACTATGAAGCGCGGCATGGGATCGAGGATCCCATGCCGCGCTTCCCCCCTAATTGTCAGACACGCCCTAGCCGGCCTCGGGCCGGAACAACAGTTCCTGGACCCGGGGCTGCGGCACCGGCCGCATCCCCCAGGCGTCCAGGCCGACATCCACCTGCCCGGGGCAGCTCACCGGCGACGTCGAATGCAGGTGCCCGTGGACGAGCCAGTCGACGTCGAGCCGCACGTCGTCGTGGCGCGACTCCGTCCTTTCGTGGTCCTGCCCCGGACGCGGGAAGTGGCTGAGGTAGACGGCACGTCCCTCCCAGCGCAGCTTCTGATACGGCTGCACCGAGGCGAAGACCTCCAGGAACTTCGGCTGCATGCGGAAGGCCGACTTGTGCAGCGGGTGGCACGAGTCGTGGTTGCCCGGGACCAGATGAATCTCCAGGTGCGCGGCGTGCTCGGCGATCAACCGCAGCGCCCGCTGTTCGTCCTCCGGGGCACCGCGTGAGAGGTCGCCGAGCACCCACAGGCGGTCGCCGGCCGGCAGCGCGGCGAGATTGGCGAGCACCAGTTCATCATGGTCGTCGACCTCCATCCCGCGCGTACGGGCCACGAAGCGGTGGCCCAGGTGCAGGTCCGAGGTGAACCAGACCGTCACTGGTCGTCCCGGACGCTCTGCCCGGCCTGGTCCGCTTGGTCCGCCTGGTCCGCTTGGTCCAGGGCCTGGGTGAAGACCTCCACCGGCTGCGCGCCGGAGACGGCGAGTCTGCCGTCGAAGACGAA
The DNA here is from genome assembly GCF_000341345.1 of Corynebacterium halotolerans YIM 70093 = DSM 44683. Classification (NCBI taxonomy): domain Bacteria; kingdom Bacillati; phylum Actinomycetota; class Actinomycetes; order Mycobacteriales; family Corynebacteriaceae; genus Corynebacterium; species Corynebacterium halotolerans. The sequence continues at coordinate 2,365,235 of NC_020302.1, forward strand.
GAAGGGCACGCCCTGCACCCCGATCTGCCGGGCGAGGGCGATCTCCTCGGCGACGGCGTCGGCGTACTCGTCGGAGGCGAGCACCCGGTCAACCTCCGCGCGCTCCAGGCCGACCTGCTCGGCGAAGACGCGCAGCTGGTCGTGGTCGGCGACGTTCTTCCCCTGGGTGAAGTAGCCGGACTTCACGGTGTCGTCCCATGCCGTGCCCAGGCCGCGCCCGCGGGCCAGGTGGCCGAGGCGGTGGGCGTCCCTGGTGTTGGCGTTGACCGCCTCGCGCCAGTTGAACTCCAGGCCGACGGCCGCGGCGCGCTGGGCCAGGGAGGCGTTCATCGCCTCGACCTGCCCGACCGGCATGCCCTTGGACTGCGACAGGTACTCGACCATCGTGCCCTCCGGTTCAGTCGGGGCATCCGGGTCGAGCTGGAAGCTGCGCCAGACGATCTCGACGCCCTCCCGGGCCGGGTGATTCTCCAGCGCCAGGGAGAGATGGCGCTCGCCGACGGTGCAGAACGGACAGACGTAATCGGACCAGATATCGATTCTCACAGTAATATTCAACACCCCCGCTCAGCACTTTGTTCCCGCCCGGATCCCGGGTCACTGGATTTGCCGGAGCGGGGGAACGGCTGAATAATGTCCGACAACTTCCGATTCTTGAGAATTCACCTCCAAATCTGGCCGTGGGAACGGGCAGTGAAGGGAAACACCCCCGTGTCCGATCAGTCCGACAGTAGTACTGACCATCCCCCCAATCCCTCGAACGAGACCCTCGCCGGCGGCCTCTCCCGCCGGCTGTTCGGCCCCACGCGCGGCGCGTCCGTGGGCATCTACCCGCACGACATCCACCCCGGCCTGGTCCCCGGCATCAGCGTGGACGAGCAGCGCAACCGCTTCGGCCTGGACCGCGGTCTCTTCTTCGTCACCGCCGCGCTCATCGTGGCCTTCATCATCTGGGGCGTGACCAACCCGGAGTCCGTCTCCGAGGTCTCCTCCACCGCCTTCGACTGGGGCATGAAAAACACCGGCTGGCTGCTCAACCTGGTGATGATCCTCGGCCTGGGCGTCATGATCTACCTGGCGTTCTCCCGCAAGGGCCGGATTACGCTGGGTCGGGACGACGAGGAGCCGGAGTTCTCCCGCTTCTCCTGGATCGCCATGATGTTCGGCGCCGGTATCGGCGTGGGCATCTTCTTCTTCGGTCCCTCCGAGCCACTGTCGTACTTCCTCTCCCCGCCCCCGCACACCGTCGAGGCGGGCACCCCGGAGGCCCTCCACCAGGCCGTGGCCCAGTCCCACTTCCACTGGGGTCTGTCCGCCTGGGGTCTGTACGCCCTCGTCGGCGGCGCACTGGCCTACTCCACCTACCGACGCGGCCGGGTCTCCCTGCTCAGCTCCGTGTTCCGCCCGCTGTTCGGCGCCAAGCAGACCGACGGCCTGGCGGGGCGCATCATCGACATGCTGGCGATCATCGCCACGCTGTTCGGCACCGCCGCCACCCTCGGCCTGTCCGCCGTGCAGATCAGCCAGGGCATGGAGATCATCTCCGGGGCCGGACCCCTGGCCAACAACACCATCCTGGTGATCATTGCCGTGCTGGGGGTGGCGTTCATCATCAGCGCCGTCTCGGGCGTGGCCCGTGGCATCCGCTACCTGTCCAACATCAACATCACGCTCACCCTGGCCCTGGTGGCCTTCGTGTTCGTCTTCGGCCCCAGCCTCTTCCTGCTCAACCTCATCCCCTCGGGTGTGGCCACCTACCTCGACGAGATGCTGCCGATGATGGGCAAGTCCCTGTCCTGGGGCGAGGAGACCCTGGAGTTCCAGGGCTGGTGGACGGCCTTCTACTGGGCCTGGTGGATCGCCTGGACCCCGTTCGTGGGCATGTTCATCGCGCGTATCTCCCGCGGTCGCACCCTGCGTGAGTTCGCGCTGGTGACCATGGCGGTGCCCACCTTCATTCTCATCCTGGCGTTCACCATCTTCGGCGGCGCAGCCATCAGCTTCCACCGCGAGGGCGTCGACGCCTTCGACGGCACCGCCAGCAATGAACAGGTGCTGTTCGCCCTGTTCGACCAGCTGCCGCTCAGTGCGGTCACCCCGTTCATCCTCATCCTGGTGCTGGCGATCTTCTTCGTCACCTCCGCCGATTCCGCCTCGGTGGTCATGGGCACCATGTCGTCGAAGGGCGACCCGGCCCCGAGCAAGCTCGTCGTGGTGTTCTGGGGCCTGTGCATGATGGGCATCGCCGTCGTCATGCTGCTCGCCGGTGGGGAGACCGCACTCAGTGGCCTGCAGAACCTCACCATCCTCATCGCGCTGCCGTTCTCGGCGGTGCTGATCCTCATGATCGTGGCCTTCCTCCGGGACCTGGCCACGGATCCGGTGGCCATCCGCCGCACCTACGCCCGCACGGCCGTCGAGAACGCCGTCGTCCGCGGCCTCGAGGAGCACGGCGACGACTTCGAGCTCAGCGTCTCCCCCGCCCCGGAGGGCCGCGGCGCCGGAGCGGACTTCGACTCGACCTCCGACCGCGTCACGCGGTGGTACCAGCGCACCGACGAGGAGGGCAACGAGGTCGACTACGACTACAGCACCGGCGAGTGGGCCGACGGATGGACCTCTCAGGACGATGACGACAAGGACCCCGACACCGCCACGCTCCCCGGCAGCGAGGGCGGCGGTGACACTGGTGACGCCGACGAAGACGGTGACGGCACGACGCGGACGTCATCACGCGGGTAGGAGCCGGGTGGACCTCGCGCCGTTCGCCCCACGCACGGAACCGGTGACATGACCGAAGCCCGGGACACGACATTCGTGTCCCGGGCTTCGGCCGTCCTCGGGTGGGCGCCAACTCATAACGGTTTGGCCGTTTCCGTGATCCGTCTGTTACCTGGAGAGATAACCCTCCATCCTGTCATCGCATCCTTTACGTGGGACCTACTTCACAGTAAAGTGTGATCCACATTACGAATCTTCGCCGCGAGGAGCACCACTCAACCATCATCCCGGAAGGGAGACAACCATGGACCTCCAACTGCGTGCCCGCACCGATCAGTTCACCGCCGAGCTCGTCCGCGCCATGCCCCAGCTCACCGTCCCGCAGGCGGTGTCCGCCGCCATGCAACTCGTCGACGCCGTCGAGATCTCCCGCTACGAGGACTTCGGGGCCGTGATCGGCATGGTCAGTCAGCTCCAGCTACGCCCGGCCTCCGAATGGGAGTTCTTCGGCTACGAGCCGAAACCCGACGCCGCCGTCGTCCGGCTCGAGATGCCCCAGGAGGGGCGGGAGGGGCGCGACCGCATCCAGTTCGAGGACCACTATCTGGCCTCCGACATGAAGCGCATCCACCACTCCCAGGTGCATCTGCCCGCCTACCGCGACGCGGTGGGCGGTTGGCGTAAGCGCCTGGGATATGTCACGGAACCGTCCATGGCCTACCTCGAATTCGGGGCCGGCCGCCCGCTGCGGCGCATCGAGATGCTGGGCAACCTGTGGAAGATCGGAGCGGTGGCCACCTGGGAGCACGACTGGGAGGGAGCGACCTCCTGGTGCTACATCGACAACCGTCCCGAGACGGGCGCCGCGCCCTACCTGATGATGAGTGAACTCGACGCCTGGTACCGCCTGCGGATCCACCACGAGGTCGGCCGCGACGGTTTCGTCGAGATCGCCCGCTGCCTCGGCGAGATCTTCTGCGGCTACGTCGACCAGCTCTGGGATCGCCCGGTACCGGCGGGCTCGCTGCGCGGCCCGGAATCCGAGGCCGCGGCCTACATCGCCCTCGAGCGACTCTGGGTGCCCATGCGCTCGAAGCGCACCGAGTGGTTCCACAAGTACGTCTCCGGCGAGCCGATGCCCGAGGAGTTCCGCTGGAACGTGGTCTTCGAGGCCGCCGCCCAGATCGAGGACCTGCTCCGCGGCGACACCGCCCCGGTGACGGTGACGGCAACGGCGTAGGCCGCGGCGGGGCCGGCGGGCCGCAGCCGGCGGTCCGACTTCCGGCTCCCGCCCGGACCGGGCAGGCATGTCTTCATGACTACGAGGACGGTGTTGGTGGCCGTGGGAGCCGCGGCGGGCGCTCTCCTGCTGTGCGGGTGCGATTCCCCGCCGGGCGAAGACGCGCCTGACCCGGAGGGCACCTGGGGTAGCCGGGAGCCCGGCCACCCCGAGCTCACCCTGGAGGCCGACGGCCGCGCCCACGGCACCGACGGGTGCAACCAGTTCACCGGCTCCTGGTATCTCGCGGACACCGAGATCACCTTCGTCGACATGACGAGCACGCTCATGGCCTGCGAAAACGTGGACGACTGGTTCGCCGACGCCGCGACCGCGACCATCGACGACGACACGATGCACTGCTTCGACGCGGCAGGCCGCGAGATCGGCACGCTCCCACGACAGGGGTGAGTACCGCCACCCCGCACACCCCCTCTCGGCATAATCCACCCCGCCGCGGCCACGACGGGCGATACTTACAGGGGCGCCGTGAGCAGCGGATCAATTCCCGGATCCGGGCCCGGCGGGAGTGTTAAGGAGCGTTGGGTTGCTGAGGTACAGCGCCGGCGAACGGAATCTGGCCGCCAGTTACGCGTTCATCGCCGGCTTCGTGGACTCGATCGGTTTTCTCTTCCTCGGGGGTGTGTTCCTGTCCTTCATGTCGGGCAACACCACCCGCATCGCCACCTCCACGGTGGAGGGCGATGCCGGTCTGGCCCTGCTGGCCGGATCGTCTGTGGTGTTCTTCCTCCTCGGCGTGATGGAGGGTGCCCTGGTCCGGCGCCTGGCGGTGAGACACCTACCGCGCCACCGGGTGCGCGAGGTGGTCATGGCGAATATGTGCGTGCTGTTCGCCCTCGCCTCCCTCCTGGTGTTCGTGGACCTGCCCCGGACCGCGGTGGTCCTGCTCTCCCTCGGCATCGGCGCCATGAACAGCATCTTCGAACGCGATGGAGAGGTGGCCATCCCGTTGACGTACATGACGGGCACGCTGGTGAAGATGGGCCAGCGTTTCGTCGACGCCTTCTTCGGCGGCAGCCACGCCGCCTGGCTCGGGCACCTGAAGATGTGGACGGGGCTGACCGCGGGTGCGTTCCTCGGGGCGATGGCCTACCACCGGCTCGGGCTCAACGCCGTGCACGTGGTGGCCGCGCTGACCGTCACCCTCAGTGTCGGGGCCTTCGCCGTCCGCGTCCACGGTCGCCGACACGGCACGATCATCCGTCAGCAGGTCGACCCGCACTGACCGTGCGGCCCCTTTTCGCCGGGCCGGTTGACGGGGACCTGCCGGAAAGGTGGTTGCCGGAGCCCGTCTCCCCGGTATCCTCGCCGGTAGATGACCGCATCGTGGAAAGTGGCGTCAGTCGGCACTTCCCCACCCTGACCCGTAGGAGCCGTCATGACCTTCACCGAGATTCACCGTCGCCTGCGTGAGGAGGAGGACCCGGCGCGTCGGAGGCGGCTGGAGCAGTTCGTCGTCGAGGTGGTGCGCAACCTGCCGACCTACCCGGTGGACCAGGCGGCGCTGGTCGCCCTGCAGGTCAGCGACGTCGTGGACATCCACCGCTGCGAGGATCTGACCCAGGTCATCCAGCGGGCCTGGCGTCTGCCCGTGTACCCGGAGAGCGAATGGCGGATGCTCGGCCACCGGCCGATGACCACCGCCACGCCCATCCGCTTCGAGACGCCCCGGGAGACCCCCGCGGCGGGTGAGCCGACGACGGAGGCCCACTACATCGACCGGGACATGCTCCGCACCCCCGCCGCCGGAGACACGACCGGCTCGTCCCCCCGCTCCCTCCGCTCCGCCACCGGCGACGCCGTCCACGGTTGGTCACGGCGGGTCGTCCACGATGCGGGGGCCGCGGGCGTCTACGTGGACCTCCATGCGGAACTGCCCGCCCACAGCGTGGCGATGCTGGGCAATCTGTGGAAGATCGGGGCCGTGGCCGAGTGGGCCGAGGGACTGGGAAGCGCCACGAGTCGGCAGCGGGTCAACCCCGCGGCGGTATCCCGGATGCCGGCGGGCCCGGCTCTGCCGCACCGCGACGCCTGGTACCACCTCGAGCTCAATCCGCAGCTGGGCCCGGAGGTCTTCGCCGAGATCTGCCTGTGCGTCGCCTCGATTCTCTCCGGTTACTCGCCTCAGGTGTGGGAGAACCCCTATGTGATACGTCGCCGCGGGCCGATGCGGATCATCGAGTGCGAGGCGGCGGGCTACCTCGCCGGCGGCCGGCTGGGGGCTCCCCGCCGCCGCACCTGCACCGAGTGGTTCCGGCTGCACTCGGGCAACGACGAACCACTGCCCGAGGAGTTCCGCTGGGATCTGGTGCTGCACACCGCCGCCCGGGTGGAGGATCTGCTGCGCGGGGACACCGAGCCGGTGTGGATGGAAGCGGAGGCGGCGCTGGGCGGGGACTGAGTACCCCGTCGACCGGGAATGGGATTATTTGAAGGGGAACGTGATAGATTTCCCCCCCGTTCATCATCTCTTTCACCTCCCGGAGGTCCCACCGCCTTGCGCAGGCCAGTTTTCGGCGCCCTCATCGCCGGTGCCGCCATCACCACCGCCCTCGCCGCCCCCGCCACCGCCCAGAGTTCCGGTTCCTCGGACGAGCCGATCCGCGATCTCATCGTCGGCTCCTCCGCCGACCCCGGCTCGAGCGGCTCCTCGCTCAACGCCCTGCTGAGCTCGATGTCCCTGCTCGGCTCCTCCGAGGTCCCCCTGTCGGGCCCGCTGATCAGCTCGGAGGATGGCTACCCGCTGGACACGGATCCCTCGATCGAGACCCCCGCGATCGTCGACAAGCAGATCGAGAACGCGGACCTGCGCCTGGAGCGCTGGACCGTCGCCTCGCCGTCGATGCAGCGCAACGTCGAGGTCCAGATCCTGAAGCCCGCGGACCCGGGTGCCCCTGCCCCCATGCTGTACATGCTCGACGGCATCGGCGGCAGCAAGGGCTCCTCCGGCTGGATCAACAACGGCGCGGGCCCGGAGGTCTTCGCCGAGGAGAACGCCACCGTCGTGATGCCGCTCGGCGCCGCGGCGTCCATGTACTCCGACTGGCTCGAGGAGGACCCCGCCCTGGGCCGGATCATGTGGGAGACCTTCATCACCGAGGAACTCGCGCCCCTCCTCGAGGCCGAGGAGGAGCTGAACTTCAACGGGCACCGCGGCATCGGTGGGCTGTCCATGGGGGCGACCGGTGCCGTGCACCTGGCCAACACCAACCCGGATTTCTTCGATGCGGTCATCGGCATCTCCGGCTGCTACTCCACGATGGATCCGATCGGCCGCCAGACGGTCTCACTGATCGTGGGTTCCCGCGGCGGCGACACCGAGAACATGTGGGGCCCCTACGGCTCCGAGACCTGGCGCGAGCACGACGTCGTCTCCCACCCCGAGGGCCTGGGTGAGATGGCCGTGTACCTCTCGGCGGCCAACGGTTCCCTCACCGAGGCCGACATCGCCGACTACGCCGACGACCCCTTCTACAACATGCTCGCCGGCGTCGTCCTCGAGCGTGGGGTGCTGGACTGCACCGAGGCCCTCGATGACGCGATGCACGACGCCGGCATGAATCACCAGGACGTCGAATACAAGGGGCCCGGCGTGCACAACTGGCGCAACTACAGCGAGCAGCTGCAGCCGGCCTGGGACGCGGTCAAGCACGCCCTGTACTGAGCCTTACGGGCCAGCCTCACCGGCTGACGGGCCGGTGAGCGGCCCCTGATCTTTCCCTGCCAATTGCGCAGCAGGTCCCGGTCCGGAGTCAAAGATCGGTACCCTCGGTAGTGTCCGGGTCACACCTGTGACGCTGTCCCGGAACCCACACGTACCGAGGAAAGGACGAGATCATGGGACTGATGGACAAGGCCAAGGACTTCCTGAACAGCGAGTCCGGCAAGCAGAAGACGGGCGAGTTCCTCGACAAGGCGGAGCGGGCCGCCACCGACCGGCTCGGCGCGGACAAGGCCGACAAGATCGGCAAGGCCCGCGACGCGATCGAGGACCGGCTGGGCGCCACGGGCACCAATGACGCTGCTCCCCCCAGCATGGATCGCCCCGAGGAGCCCGGTGTCGCGGACGGTAAGGGGCGCGACGCCCCCGGCGCCGCCGGCGGCGAGGGCAATCCCCGCCCTTAGTCATCTGCCGGGAGCGGATCAGAGAGCATCCCCGTTCATTGACAATGTGATTCACGTCTCTCAGCTTGGGCAGTGGACCGGGAAAACCAACGGACCGGAAACCAGCACATCTCGACACCACTTAAGGAGTGAGTGTGATGACCGAACCCCAAAGCCCCGTCAAGGACAAGAACTACAACCTCATTTGGGTCCTCGAGGCCTCGCTGCACACCGTCTTCCGGATGGAGAACTACATCCAGGACGCAGAGGAGGCCGGCGACACCGAACTGGCGGAATGGTTCCGCAAGATCCAGGAAAGCAACCGCAAGGCCGGCGACCAGGGCAAGGAGCTGCTGGCCAAGCGCCTCGAGAAGTAACCGCGACCCCTACCGGACGGCGGGACCGAAACCGCCGCACCACTGACAACGCGACGTGAGACACCCGGTCTCACGTCGCGTTTCCCATGCTCCGCCCCCCGTTGCTGCCGGGTGGCGCGGAAACCCCTTGAGTATCCCAGCCGCCTGCGGGCCGCAGCGACCGGCCTCACCCGCAGCCTGCACTCAGCGGCCTTCCGTTCCGCCCTGCCACGCCGCCCACAGCTTCGAGTACACGCCGGATCCGGCGCTCAGCTGCTCGTGGGTGCCGGCCTCGATGATCCGGCCGTGGTCCATCACCACCACCCGGTCGGCGGCCGCCGCCTGGCTCAGCCGGTGGGCGACGATGAGTGCTCCCCGGCCCGCGAGCACGGCGGCCGCCGCGGCGTCGAGACGCTCCGCACCACCGGATCCGGATTCCGCGGTCGCCTCGTCGAGGATCACGAACCGCGGGTCGGCCAGCTGGAGGCGGGCCAGCGCCAGCATCTGCTCCTGCACGGGTGTCAGGCGGTGGCCGCCGTCGCCGATGACCGTGTCGCCGCCGTCGACGAGGCCCGCCACCCACCTGTCCGCGCCCACGGCGGCGAGGGCCGCGTGTGCCTCGGCGTCGGTTGCCTCCGGCCGGGCGAGGCGCACGTTGTCGAGGACGCTGCCCCGGAAGCAGTGCACCTCCTGGCTGACCATGGCGACGAACGACCGCAGGCACACCGGATCGACCTGCGGGGCGGGCACCCCACCGAGGCGGACGGTACCGCGGACCGGGGTGAGCAGTCCCGCGGCGATCAGGGCGACGGTGGACTTGCCCGCGCCGGTGGCGCCGACCACCGCGACGTGCTCGCCCGGGCGCACCGCCAGATCAACGTCCGCGACCACCGCACGGTCGCCGTCGTAGCTGTGGTGGACCCCGGACAAACTCAGCCCCTCCGCCGGGGCGGGAGTGAACCGCCCCGACGGCGCCGCGTGCCCGGCCGCGTCGATGACCCCGACCATGCGCACCAGGGACGCCCCGGCCGACTGCACCTGGTCGAACATGCCCACCAGAGTGCCGATCGGCCCGAACAGGCGGTGGAAGATCAGCGCCGCGGTGGAGACGGCGCCGACGGTGACCGCGCCCGCGTCCACGAGCAGGAAGCCGGCTCCGAGGAGGAGCACGAGCACGACGGCCTCGGCCCGGTTATTGCGGCTGAATGCCCAGGTGACGAACCGGAACACGGAGATCGAGAGGCCGCGCGCCCGCGCGGAGGCGCCGTCGATGCGCCGCAGCTCCGTCGCTTCGGCGCCGTAGGCGCGCAGGGTGCGCACGCCGCCGATCCCGCCGAGCAGCCGCTGGGTCCGCACGCCGAAGGCCTCCCGTTCCCGGCGGTACAACGGCCCGGACCGCGGCAGGTAGGCGCGCAGGGTGGACCAGTACAGGGGGATGGCCACCAGCCCGATCACGCCGAGCCGCCAGTCCACCGCCGTCATCCCCCCCGCGGAGACCACGACGGTGAACAGTGACTGCACCACCAGCGGCAGGACGGTCGTCGCCGCGGCCGAGACCTCGCGGGAATCGTCGGCGATGCGGGAGACGAGGTCACCGCGGCCGGTGCTCTCCACCGCCCGGGAATCCAGCGACAGCCCCGCGGAGAGCACGGCCTCGCGCAGCCGGGCGATCGCCGACTCGAGCGCCCGGCTCAGGAAAACCTGCCCCAGCCAGGTGCCCAGTCCGGAAACCACGCCTGCGGCGACGACGACGCCGGCCGCGCCCGCCACGACAGCGAAGGAGTCCTTCACGGACAAGGTGTCGACGAGCCGTCCGACCACCCACGGGCCCGCGAGCCCGGCGACGGCGGTCACCAGGCCGAGGACGACCACGGCCACCAGATAAGGCCACCCCGGCCGCAGATCCGCCGCCACCCGGCGCGCGGCGCGCCGGGCCGGGGCCTCCGGCAGGATTCCGCTCACGGTCGTCGTCCTTCCGCGCCTGCGCCGGCGAGTTCGATGACCGTGTCGGCGGCCGCGCGGAACGACGGGGAGTCGCTGATCACCAGTGTGGTGCGCCCGGCCCGCAGGCGGCGCACCCCGTGGGCGATGGCGTGGTCCGTGACGGAGTCGACTGCGCTGGTGGGATCGTCGAGCACCAGGAGGACCGGATCGGCGTGCAGCGCCCGGGCGAGCGCGATGCGTTGACGCTGCCCGCCGGAGAGGTTCGACCCCGCTTCGCGGATCCCCCCGTCCAGCCCAGCGGGGTCGGCGTCGACCACCTCGCGGGCCGCGGAGGCCTCGAGCACGGCCGGGTCGACCGGGGCGTTCCCGTCATGGGTCAGCGTGATGTTGGAGCGCAGGGTGCCCTCGAACAGGTCGGCGGAGTGCGGGGCGAGCACCACTCCCCCGGCCGGTCCGACGGCGAACTCCGCGGCCGGCCGGCCGTCGATGACCGCCCCCGGGGCGGTGCCGGCGATGGCCGCGAGCACGGCGTCGTGGGTCGCGGCGTCGGGCACGTCGAGCACGCAGAGGCCGCCGACGGGCAGGTCGACACGCGTACCCGTCCCCGGCGGCCCGAGGGTGACCGCGCCGCGCCGGATCCGGGCGGTACCGGCCCGGCGCGGGTCCGACCGGCCCAGAAACTCGGCGATGCGGGTGGCCGCCCCGTGGGCGACGGCGGTGAGGGCGATGGTGTTGCCGAGCAGCCGGATGGGTTCGGACAGGTACACGGCCACCCCGACGATGCCCACGAGCTGACCGGCGCCGAGGTCCCCGTCGATGACCCGCCAGCCGGCCAGGAGCAGCACGGCCCCCAGGGTCAGCGCGACGGCAAGCTCACCGATCCCGGCGACCTTGCCGGTGACCGATGCCGTGCCCACCGCCGCCCGGGCGGAGTCCTGCGAGGCCGCGCGGTAGTTCTCCCGAGCCCAGGCCTCGCCGCCCAGTCCCTTGAGCACGCGCAGCCCCGCCATGATGTCCCCGGCGCGGGCCCCGGCCTCGGCGGTGGCGGACTGCTGGTCACGGCTGCGCAGGGAGATGCCCCGGCCGAAGCGCGACATCACCACCGAGATCACCGGCGTCACCACCAGCACGAGCAGGCCGATGAGCCAGTCCGTGACCAGCAGGTAGACGGCTGCGCCGAGGAAGCCGGCCAGGGCGGACGCCCCCATCCCGAGCTGGTCGAAGACGGTGACGGTCTTGTCGGCGTCGGCCGTGGAGCGGGACATCACCTCGCCCGGCACCAGCTCCCCGGTAGCGGTGCCGGTCATCGCGTGGGTGGCGACCTCCACGCGCAGGTCGTGGGCCTCGTGGTGGGCGGCGCGGTTGAGGGCGCGGGAGCCGAAGCGATAGGCGAAGCTGAGCACGACGAACAGCGCGGACATCCCGAGCAGGCCGATGAGCAGGGCGCGGGCGTCGCGCGGGCCGATGGCGTGGTCGACGATCAGCCCGATGGCCACCGGGACGAGCGCCTCGCTGAGCTGCCACAGCATCAGGAAGACCGCGCCCGGCAGGCAGGTGCGCCACCGGCGGCGCAGGCTGCGGAGCAGGATGGCGCCGCCGGTGGGCGGGGCGGTGCCGGTCGCCGCGGGCTTCACCGCGTCTTTCACTGTGGGCTTCACTGTGGGCTTCACTGTGGGCTCCGGGAGACGGGGACGACCAGGGGGCCGCCGGTGTGCGGATCGGGGATCACGGAACAGGACACCCCGTACACGGCGGCCATGGTCTCCTCCGTGATCACGTCCCCGGGGGTGCCGTAGGCCAGCATCCGGCCGGTGCGCATAGCGGCGATCCGGGTGGAGTAGCGGGCCGCCAGGTTGAGGTCGTGCAGCACGGCGACGATCGTGCGGCCCTCGCGGTGGAGTTCGGCGAACAGGTCGAGAAGCTCCAGCTGGTAGGCGATGTCGAGGAAGGTGGTCGGCTCGTCGAGCAGCAGGATCCCGGACTCCTGTGCCAGGGTCATCGCCACCCACACGCGCTGACGCTGGCCGCCGGAGAGCTCCCCGACTTGGGCGTCGCGCAGCTCGGTGACGCCGGTGCGGGCCATGGCGGCGGTGACGGCCCGTTCGTCGGCGTCGTTCCACGGTGCTAGGAAGCCCTGGTGCGGGAACCGTCCGCGCCGGACCAGCCCGTAAACCGTCGAGCCGTCCGGTGCGTTGGAGGTCTGCGGCAGCAGGCCCACCCGGCGGGCGGCGGCCTTCGGTTTCCAGCTCTGCAGGGGCGAGCCGTCGAGCAGCACCTGTCCGGTGGTGGGGGTGAGCAATCTGCTCATGCCCTTGAGCAGGGTGGATTTCCCGCAGCCGTTGGGACCGATGATGCTGGTGAAGGAGCCGGGTTCGACGTCGAGGTCCACGTGGTCGACGATCGTCCCCCCGCCGTAGCCGAGGCTGACGCCCCGGACGGACAGGCCCTCATCCGAGCGGCCGGCGGGATACTGCTGCGGGCGGATCACCGTCGACCTCCGCTCCGTCGGGTCTGGAGAACGAGCAACCACATGAGATAGATACCTCCGATGACGACGGTGACGGTGCCCACGGGGACCCCGCCGGGCAGCAGGTGCCGGGCGACCAGGTCGGCGAGCAGCAGCAGGAGCGCACCGGTCAGGGCGCTGCCGATCAGCGGCAGCCCCTCGCTGCGCTGCAGCCGCCGGGCGATCTGCGGGGCCGACAGGGCGATGAACGCGATGGGTCCGGCGAAGGCGGTGACCGCGGCGACCGGGGCGACGGCGATGACGATGATCAGCAGGCGGACGGGCTCGACGCGCACGCCGTGGGCGATGGCGGCGTCGTCGCCGAGTTCGAGCTGACGCAGCGGGCGGGCGATCAGACCGGTGCCGAGCAGGCCCGGCACGATGACGGCCGCGGCGATCGCCACGGACCCGAGGGTGATGCCCGACAGGGTGCCGGCGCCCCACATCGCGGCGTTCATCGCCTCCCCGGCGTCCACCCGCAGCAGGAGCCAGACATTGACGGAGCTGAGCGCCGCGGTGGTGCCGATGCCCGCGATGATCAACCGGTACCCCTCCACCCCGCGGTTGAAGGCGAAGAGGTAGACCAGCAGGGCGGTGGCCACCCCGCCCAGCAGCGCGCCGACGGCCGTCCCACCCGCGCCCGCCCCGATCACCGTCATGGCGATCAGCGCCCCGGTGTACGCCCCCGTGGAGAAGCCCACGACGTCCGGGGAGCCGAGCGCATTGTCGGTCAACGTCTGGAACAACGCGCCGGAGATTCCCAGGGCGGCCCCGAAGAGGCAGGCCGCGGCGACCCGTGGGGCGCGCCACTCGTTGACCACCACGGCGGCGAAGCCGGTGTCCCGTCCGAGCAGGGAGCGGATCACGTCCTGCGGGGCGACGTAGAATTCTCCGATCCCGAGCGCGGCGATCACCAGGCAGACGACCGCGACGGCCAGCACCGCAGTGACGACGCGGCTGCGGGTCACCGCGCGCGGGAACCGGTGCCGGGGCGGGCGGGCCGGGGATCCGGGTTTCGTGGTGTTCCCCCTCACAGCTTCGCCAGCTCCCGTCGGCGTGACAGCCAGATGAGCACCGGGGCGCCGACCACCCCCATGACGATGCCGACGGGCACCTCCCCGTTGGGCAGGATCAGGCGGCCGATGATGTCGGCGGCCAGTACGACGCTCGGTCCGATGAGCAGCGACAACGCCAGCACGCGCAGCAGCTCCGGGCCCACCAGCGCGCGGACGACCAGCGGCACGAGCAGGCCGACGAAGCCGACGGGCCCGGCCACGGCGGTACCGGAACCGGCGAGCACCGTGATGCCGGCGAGGGTGACGGCGCGGATGAGCACCGTGTTGACGCCGAGTGCCCGGGCGGACTCCTCGCCGAGGGAGAGCACGTTGAGCGCCCGTGCCATCCCGAGTGCGACGACCGCCGCGAGCGCGGCCGGCGGCAGGGCCGGGAGGAGGTCGCCCCAGGCCCGGCCCTCAAGCGATCCGGCGGTCCAGGCGGTCATGACGGTGAACGACGCCGGATCGCTGAGCACCAGGGCCTGGGTGATGCCGGAGAGCACCGCGCCGAGTGCCACACCGGTGAGCACCAGCCGGGCGGGGGCCGCGTTCCCACCGGTGACGCCGCCGATGACGAAGACGAGCAGCGCCGCGGCGAAGGCCCCGAGGAACGCGAACGGCAGGAGCGCGCCGGTGGCGGTGATTCCGAGGAAACCCGCCCCCAGGGCGATGGCGAACGCCGCCCCGGCGTTGACGCCCAGCAGCCCCGGTTCGGCCAGGGCGTTGCGGGTCAGGGCCTGCATCAGGGCGCCGGCGACGGCGAAGGAGGCGCCGGCGAAGACCGCCGCCGCCGTCCGCGGGAGGCGCAGGGTGGCGACGACCGAGTTGGCGTCGGTCACGGTGCCGCTCAGTGCCAGCCACACCTCCCGCGGCGGCAGGTCACGGGAGCCGAGCAGCAGACTCAGCGCGGCGAGGACCACCAGCAGCACGACGGCCCCCAGGGCGGCGAGCAGCAGACGCGCGCCGGTGGACCGCCCCGCCGCGGAGGGTGGGACAGTCGGGGGCGTGCCGTGGGTCGACGCCACAGAGCTGGCAGACATCTCATCCTTGAGGTCGGTCGGGCCGGAGGCGGGAGGGCACGGGAGGGGGCCGGCGGCCCGCACAGCCTTTTTCTCAAATAACTTAGGTTACCCTATATGATGACTGGCAACACTTGATAATTCGCCCAGCAGTGGGGCGAGTCCCTACCGAAAGGTCACGGACCGTGAAAACTCCCAGCATCATGCGAACCCTCCGGAAGATGGCCGTCGGCACCGGTGCGGTCGGGGCGGCGGCGCTGCTGCTCACCGGTTGCACCTCGAGCGTCGACACCACCTCCACCGGGGAGCAGGCCGCCGGCGCCACCGTGAGCACCAAGTTCGGCGACGTCACCGTGCCGGAGGACGCCGAGCGCGTCGTCGCGCTGGGCTGGGGCGACGCCGAGACGGCGCTGGCGCTCGGCGTCCAGCCGGTCGGGGCGTCGGACTGGCTGGACTTCGGCGGTAACGGGGTCGGCCCCTGGGCCGAGGGCCTCTACGACCGGCCCCCGGAGATCATCGGGACGCTGGAGCCGGACTACGAGCGGATCGCCGCCCTGCAGCCGGACCTCATCCTCGACGTCAAGAGCTCGGGGGACCAGGAGCGCTACGAGCGCCTCTCCCAGATCGCCCCCACCGTCGGGGTGCCCGAGGGCGGGGACTCCTACCTGACGCCCCTCGACGCACAGGTGGAGATGATCGCCACGGCACTCGGCAAGGAGGACGAGGGCGAGCAGCTGCTCGACGACCTCGATGCGCAGTTCGAGCAGGCCCGCAACGCGCACCCCGAGTTCGAGGGCAGCTCCGTGGCGGTCGCCTCCTTCACCTCCGAGGGCTGGGGCGCCTATGTCGAGGGCTCCGAGCGGGTGCAGTTCATGCAGCAGCTCGGCTTCGAGCAGTCCGAGGATGTCGCGGCCCTGACCGCGCAGGGCTTCACCGCCCCGGTCTCCCAGGAGCAGCTCGACGTCCTGGACGCCGACCTGCTGGTGGTCTTCCCGATCTACCTGCCCGCCTCCGAGGTCACCGAACAGGCCGAATTCCAGCGCCTCCCGGCCGTCGAGGGCGGCCACGCCATCGTCTTCGACGAGGGGGATCCGGAGGAGCAGGCCATCAGCCAGGCCTACTCGCTGAACTCCGTGCTCTCCATCCCGTACGCCCTGGAGAAGATGGTCCCGCTGGCCGCGGAGAAGGTGCGGCAGTAACGGCACCGCGGCCTCGGCCGGGCTGTCCGGCCGCCCGTGCACCCGTTCCCCCGCTGCTACGATCCACAGGGTGACCACGCCCGCGATTCTCGCCCTCGACCTGGGGACCTCCGGGGCGAAGGCCGCCCTGATCGACGTCCGCACGGGTCGCCCCACCGCCAGCGCCTTCCGTCCCTACCCCACCCGGAACCTGCCCGGCGGTGGGGTGGAGCAGGATCCCGCGGACTGGTTGCACGCGGCCCGCGCGGCGATCACCGGATGCCTGGGGGACGGCGTGCGCCCCGCGGCGCTGTCGCTGACCGGCCAGATGCAGGATCTGATCTGTCTGGACGCCTCCGGCCGGCCGCTGGGTCCCGCGGTGCTCTACAGCGACACCCGCGCGAGCCGGCAGGCCACGGAGATTGCGCAGGTGGTACCCGACTGGGAGGAGATCACCGGCAACGAACACAACGCCACGAGCAACGCGGCCATGTTCCGCCGGCTGGCCCAGCTGAACGACCCGCGTGCCGAGGCCGCGACCCTGCTGTTCTCCCCCGCCGGGTACCTGATCCACCGGCTCGGCCTCGGCACGGTCGTCGACGAGACCACCGCCGGCACCACCGGACTATTCGACATCCGCATCCGCGGGTTCTCCGGACAGGTCGCCGCCGCCGCAGGGATCGACGCCGCCGTGCTGCCGCAGGTGCGCAGCGGCCACGTCGGCGACACGGGCGACGGCGCCTTCGAGCTGCTCGGCCTCCCGGCCGGGGTACCGGTGGTCCTGGCCCCGGGGGACGCGACCGCCACCACCGCCGGAATCGTGGGCGTGGCTCCGGGCGACGACTACCTCTACCTGGGCTCCAGTGGCTGGCACGCGGAAGTCCGGGAGGAGATCACGATGGGTGGCCCCGGCGCGGTCCACCAGCTCGCGCTGCCCGATGGCGGGATCCTGCGGATTGCCGCGGTGCTCAGTGCCGGAGCCACGGCACAGTGGGCACGGTCGACGTTCCTGGGTGGGTTACCACCGGAGGACGCCGACCGCATGCTCGTCGAACGTGGGATCCGTGGCTTCCACGGCCTGCTCAGCCTGCCGTCCATCCACGGCGAGCGCTTCCCCGTCCGCGATGACGCGCTCGGGGCGGCGGTGACCGGGATGCGCGCCGGCACCCGACCGATCGACATCTACGCCGCCGTGCTGGAGGGCGTGGCCCTCGGGCTGAGTCACAGCCTGCCGGAGGACGGCGACCGGCCCCTGCCCGTGGTCGGCGGTGGCACGAACTCGCGGCCGTGGATGGAGATCGTCGCCGACGTCACGGGACGCGAGGTCCGCGTGATCAGTGGCGTCGACGCCGCGCTCAATGGTTGCGCCCTCGCCGCGACCGACGCGCTGGGCCTCACAGACACGGGTGTCGCCCCGCTCGTGCAGGGCAACGCCGCCGGGGAGGCCGTCCTGCCGGACCCGGCCGCGCACGCCTCCTGGTGCCAGGTGCGGGCCCGGCACCGCGCGCTGTACGCGGCGCTCGGGCCGAGGCGTCGATAAGCACCTCCTCGGCCCCTCGGGGGCTCCCCCATTTGGTAGGGGGATTCCGGGTCCACGCCCCGTGCCGTAGACGTGTTACAGAAATGTTATGCACCCCTGTTGGCCAGCACTTACCCTCTGATTCCCGTGTCGTGAATCACACAATCGATCTGACTTTGACCCCGCGCATAGGTAATCTTTTCAGCCATCATCAAAACCCCCGGGGTCGGCCGCCTGCGTGCCCCGACCCCTGCTCGCCGGCGAAAGGACCAGATCAGGACCCTGGAAGACCACCAGAACGACTGAGGATCACCTTGAGAGGTTGAGAGCACGTGCGAGAAGAGCACACGCAGAAGAACACAATTGAATATCCCCCCGAGACCACCCCGCGACTGACCTACGACGACATCAACATCGTCCCGCCGAAGAAACTCAAGCCCGCCATCACCGGCACCGTCGTGGGCAATTTCATGGAGTGGTACGACTTCGGCATCTACGGGTACCTGACCGTCACGATGACCGCCGTCTTCACCCAGGGCCTGCCCGAGCAGTGGCGGCTGCTCGCGATGCTGCTCGGCTTCGCCGTCAGCTACCTGGTCCGCCCGCTCGGCGGCATCGTCTTAGGACCGCTCGGCGACCGCATCGGCCGGCAGAAGGTCCTCTACGGCACCATGGCGATGATGGCCGTCGCCACCGCCCTGATCGGCCTGCTCCCCACGGCCGCCGCGATCGGCGGGTGGGCGCTGGTGCTGCTCTACCTCCTCAAGCTCGTCCAGGGCTTCTCCACCGGCGGCGAATACGCCGGTGCCGCCACCTACGTGGCGGAATTCGCCCCGGACAAACGCCGCAGCTACTTCACCTCCTTCCTCGACATGGGGTCCCTGCTGGGCTTCGCCGCCGGTGCGGCGGTGGTCGCCCTGACCAACTGGATCACCACCTCGCTCGCCGGCCCAGGCGCAATGGAGGACTTCGGCTGGCGTATCCCCTTCCTCACCGCCATCCCGCTGGGCATCATCGCCGTGTGGGTGCGTACCCGCCTCCCGGAGACCCCCGCCTTCGAGAACACCCGGGAGGACGAGGACGTCGTCGAGCCCGTCGAGGAGGACCAGGATGACCCCTACGCCCGGCTCAACCTGTCCGGCGTGATCCGCCACCACTGGCGCGCCCTGCTCACCGGCATGGCCCTGGTCGCCGCCACCAACACCGTCGGCTACGCCCTGACCGCCTACATGCCCGTCTATCTGGAGGAGCAGGTCGGCCTGGGGTCGATCTCCGCCGCCGCGGTCACCGTGCCGGTGTTCGCCGCCACAGCGCTGTTCCTGCCCGTGGTCGGCAAGGCGACCGACCGTTTCGGACACAAGCCGGTCTACCTCGCGGCGGTGATCAGCGCGCTGGTCCTGCTGGTCCCGGCCTTCATCATCATGAACCGCGGCACAGTGGCCAGCGTGACCGTCGCCCTGCTGATTCTGGGCTTCATCTACGCCCTGTACATTGCGCACTCCGCCGCGGCGCTTCCGGCGCTGTTCCCCACCGCCTCCCGGTTCAGCGGCATGGGCCTGTGCTACAACGTGGCCGTGTCCCTCTTCGGCGGCACCACCCCGCTGTTCACCCAGTACCTGCTGCAGAAGACGGGCCTCGATATCGTCCCGGCCTTCTACATCATGTTCTTCTCCCTGCTGGCCGGCGTCGCCCTGTTCTTCCTGCCGGAGTTCTCCCAGAAGCCCCTGACGGGCTCCTTCCCCACCGTGGAGACCCCGGGCGAGGCCCGCGAGGTCGTCGCCCACCAGGACACCGACCCCAACATCGACGTCTCCCACATGCCCTTCCCGGAGGTCCGGGAACCGGTCAACGCCTGAGACGCGCGCAGAAGACAGGCCCCGGAACTGGATGTGCACCGGTTCCGGGGCCTGTTGCGTGACGACGCCGTGGTGCCGCGCTGCCGTGCACGCCGCTCAGGTATCAGACCCCCGGGGACGTGAAGAGATATTCCTTGACCTGGTTCCTGGTGGTCTTCTCCCGCGTCGAGAAGCTGTAGCGGTGGTTGACCTCGGCCACCCGGACCGTCCTGCCGACCTGAATGAACAGCTCGACGAGCTCCTCCTTCGTCGGCAGGGAGTTGGAACTGTAGGACAGGATCACGTCATTGCCCGGGTGGGCGGAGAGAATCTCCCGCAGGGCCTCCAGTGTTCCGTTCTGGGTGCTGAACGGCGTGGGGAAGTTCGCGAATTTCCTGGTCTTGGTGTGCGGCTGCATCTCGACGTCCCGCCACTCGCGGGACAGTCCCTCGACGAAGTGGTAGCGGCGCACGTACTGGTTGTCGGAGACCGGCGAGTAATACGGCGGATCCAGGTAGAGGATCGCGTTCTCGGGCACCTCGAGCTCCCGGAAGTCCAGGTTCGTGGAGTAGGAGCGCCGGCCGTTGTCGAAGACCGCGGCGTTGACCTTGGCCACCTGGATGCGGAAGTGCTCCTCGATGCTCAGGCGCAGGTCCCTCCGCCCGTCGTCGTAGCGCAGCCCGGTGTAGGTGAAGATACCGCGGGGACGCTTCTTGAGGCAGGCGCGCACCAGCCCGGACACGGCGATCGCCGCCTCGTACTCGCTGAGCCCGAGTTCCCGGATGCCGGTGCGGATCCGGTCGATGGCCCGGGTGTCGGTCCGGTGGTAGAAGATGTCCGTGTAGGTCCGTTCGACGAAGCCGTCACCGGGATCCGGGTGGGCGACCAGGCGCTCGACCAGTTCGTCGCTGAGCCGCTCGCTGCTGTTCTCCACCATGGCCTTCGTGTAGGTGGCGCAGAACCGCAGGTAGTCGTTGGTGTGGACGGCGTAGCCGTGCCGCTTCGCGGCGTGGGCGACCACCCCGGAGCCCGAGAAGACGTCGACGAAGACGTCCTTGCCAAACTCCGCGGCGGTCTCCATGATCCGGGCCGTCAGTTTCTCCTTGGAGCCCATGTAGCGGGTCTCCGGGTACACGGGGGTCGTCGTCATGCCGCCTGCCCCACCATGATCAGCTCGCTTCCGCCCCGTTTCTCCGGGTCCTTGTTGATTGCCCGGCGCACCGCCACCTCGTGGATGCGGAAACCCTCGTAGAGGGAACGGATCAGCTCGGTGTCGCTGTTGGTGATCACCACGAACACGCCCCGTTCGCTCAGCTCCCGGGCCAGCTCGGCGACCTCCGACTGGTCGTCGGCGAAGAACTTCGCCGGGGTGTACCGGGTAAAGTCGGAGTAGCGGGAGATCGGGTCGTAGGGCGGGTCCAGGAACACCTGGTCCCCCGGCCGCACGACCTTCCGGAGGAAATCGCGGTAGTCACCGTCGTGGATCTCAACCCGCTGGAGAAAGGCGGACAACTCCCGCAGGTACTCCAGACCCGGCAACGACGGGCGCCGGTAGTTGCCGAAGGGGACGTTGAACCGGTTCTGCCTGTTCACCCGGTACAGACCGTTGAAGCAGGTCTTGTTGAGGAAGATCATCCGCCCGGCCAGCGCCACGGGATCCAGGGTCTCCGGGTCCACCGCGCGGAGCTCGAGGAAGTACTCCTTTTCGTTGCGGTGGGACTGGACGGCCTCGAACACCGCGTCCGGTTCCTCCCGGATCGCCCGGTACGTGGCCATCAGCTCCCGGTTGCTGTCATTGACCACGGCCGCTTCCGGCATGAGGTCGAAGAGCAGGGCCCCGCCACCGAGAAACGGTTCGATGTACCGTTTTTCAGGATTGAAGAAAGGGCGCAGGTGAGGAAGAAGCTGCGTTTTCCCACCCGCCCATTTCAGTACGGGCTTCACCTATCCTTCATCCGTCGAGAGCGCGGCCACGAAGGCCTCCTGCGGCACGGAGACGGAACCGATGTTCTTCATGCGCTTCTTGCCGGCCTTCTGCTTCTCCAGCAGCTTGCGCTTACGGGAGATGTCGCCGCCGTAGCACTTGGACAGCACGTCCTTGCGCAGCGCACGGATATTCTCACGGGCGATGATCTTCGAGCCGATCGCCGCCTGGACGGGGACCTCGAACTGCTGGCGCGGGATGAGCTCCTTGAGCTTGACGGTCATCTTGTTGCCGTAGCCCTGGGCGTGATCACGGTGCACGATCGCGGAGAACGCGTCCACGGCCTCGCCCTGCAGCAGGATGTCCACCTTGACCAGATCCGCCTGCTGCTCGCCGGCCTCCTCGTAGTTCAGGGAGGCGTAGCCCTTGGTGCGGGACTTGAGCATGTCGAAGAAGTCGAAGATGATCTCACCCAGCGGCATGGTGTAGCGCAGCTCGACGCGGTCCTCGGACAGGTAGTCCATGCCGCCCATCTGGCCGCGCTTGGACTGGCACAGCTCCATTGTCGGGCCGACGAACTCGGAGGGGACGATCAGCGTCATCTTCACGATCGGTTCGTAGACCTCGCGCAGCTTGCCCTCCGGCCAGTCGGAGGGGTTGTGCACGCGCTGCTCGCTGCCGTCCTCCGCGATGACGCGGTAGGTCACCGACGGTGCGGTGGAGATCAGGTCGAGGTCGAACTCGCGCTCGAGGCGGTCGCGGGTGATCTCCATGTGCAGCAGTCCGAGGAACCCGCAGCGGAAACCGAAGCCCAGCGCCACGGAGGTCTCCGGTTCGAAGGTCAGGGAGGCGTCGTTGAGCTGCAGCTTGTCCAGGGCCTCCCGCAGGGCCGGGAAGTCGGCCTGGGACACCGGGAACAGACCCGAGTACACCATCGGCACCGGCTCGGCGTAGCCCTTCAGCGGCTCGGTGGCGCCCTTGTTCGCCCAGGTGACGGTGTCACCGACCTTCGTCTCACGGACGTCCTTCACACCGGTGATGAGGTAACCGACCTCGCCGGGGCCCAGCCCCTCGCATTTCTTCGGGGTCGGCGAGACGACGCCGATCTCGAGGATCTCGTGGTCGGCCCCGGTGTTCATCATCCGCACCTTCTGACGCGGGGCCAGGCGGCCGTCCATCATGCGGATGTAGGTGACCACACCACGGTAGGTGTCGTAGACGGAGTCGAAGATCATGGCGCGTGCCGGGGCGTCGTCGGGGGCGTCGGTGCTGGGGACCGGGACGAGCTCGGCGACCTTGTCCAGCAGCTCGGGCACGCCCACACCGGTCTTACCGGAGACGCGCAGCACCTCCTCCGGCTCACAGCCGATGATGTTGGCGATCTCGAGGGCGTACTTCTCCGGGTCCGCGGCCGGCAGATCGATCTTGTTGAGGACCGGGATGATCTCCAGGTCGTTCTCCATCGCCAGGTACAGGTTGGCCAGCGTCTGCGCCTCGATGCCCTGGGCGGCGTCGACAAGCAGGATGGCCCCCTCACACGCCTCCAGGGCGCGGGAGACCTCGTAGGTGAAGTCGACGTGGCCGGGGGTGTCGATCATCTGCATGACGATCTCCTCCCCCTCGTGGGGGCCGGATCGCGGAACCCACGGCAGGCGCACGTTCTGCGCCTTGATGGTGATGCCCCGCTCGCGCTCGATGTCCATGTTGTCGAGGTACTGGTCGCGCATGTCACGCGCGGCGACGACATTGGAGAGCTGGAGGATGCGGTCCGCGAGCGTCGACTTGCCGTGGTCGATGTGCGCGATGATGCAGAAGTTACGGATCCGGGCCGGATCGGTGAACGTCTTCTCCGCAAAGTTGGTGGTCATGTAAGTGGCGGCACCTTTCTCTATAGCTTCTCCAACCTTACCTGACGCCTCCCGGCTGATTGGCCCGCTTCCCAGCTGGCGTTACATCTCCGGGCCCGACGCACGTGCACGGCAATCACATCCACCATCCCGCACCTCGCTGAGCAGCGGAAACGTGCCCATCTCCCGATGCAGGACCGCGGCGGACCGGGCGAGCCGCACCGCCGGAACGTCAGCTCCCCCCTCAAGCGCCGAGGCTTGCGGGACGGCGCGCGACGACGACGCCCGCGGCCATCACTTCGGAGGGTGGAGTGGAAGGCGCCGGAAGAATATAAGAAATCCCGCACCCGATTCAGAACCGCCAGTTGCCCACCCCTGCATGCCACAGGGGCCCTGAGCGGATGACAGAAAGACGATGACCAGCACTTCACGTTCCCGACCGCCATCCGCGCCCCGCTCCCGCAGGGGATCGCGACGACCGCAGGGGCGGGCTCCGGCCCCATCAGGCTCCGGCAAATGCGCGGCACGAACGCCCGCCCCGCGTATAGCATGGGCCACACTCACTGAGGCAGTGAGTTGCGCCTGACATGACCGACCCGTACATCAACCCCTCACAACCGGCGCCCCTGACAGACAATCGATCAGGGCAGGTGGAGAGGGACCGAGCTCGACTCTGCCCGCGTCGTCGCCGCGGCGGCTGCGCGGACAGTCCGAAGCGAGAACCGAGGAGATGACGCATGTTCATTCACAAGCAGACACTGCAGTACCCGTCAAAGCCGGAGAAGCCCGACGCCGACTACGCGCGCAAGCTCCAGGAGGTGATCGGCGGCCAGTACGGCGAGATCACCGTCGCCATGCAGTACAGCTTCCAGGCCTGGAACTCCCACATCCCGGGCAAGTACCGCGACCTGCTGTTCAGCACCGCCGCCGAGGAATTCGGCCACATCGAGATGCTCGCGACCATGGTCGCCCAGCTGCTCGAGGACTCCCCGCTGGGCATCACCGAGAAGGCCATCCAGGATGATCCGGCGGTGGCGGCGGTCATCGGCGGCACCGACCTGCAGCACGCCATCGTCTCCGGTGCCGGCGCCCGTCCCTTCGACAGCATGGGCAACCCGTGGAGCGGTTCCTACGTGACCGCCAGCGGCAATCTGCTGGCCGATATGACCTCCAACATCAACGCTGAGATGCAGGGTCGCACCCAGGTCGCCCGGCTGTACCACATGACCGACGACCGCGGCGTGAAGGACATGCTGGGCTTCCTGCTGGCGCGCGACACCATGCACCAGAACCAGTGGCTGGCCGCCGCCCGCGACCTGCAGAAGGAGGGCAACGAGAACCTGCCGGTGCCGAGCAACTTCCCGCGCAGCAAGGAGCACGAGGAGTTCTCCCACCAGGCCATCAACTTCTCCGACGGTGAGCACATGGCGGAGGGCTCCTGGGCCTCGGGCCCGGCCCCGGACGGCCTGGCCAACTTCACCTACGTCGAGACCCCGCCGGAGGGAGCGCCGATGAACCCGCCGACCCATCCGGACGCCCGGTTCTACGGCACCACCGAGTTGCCCAACACCATGGAGAAGGTGGCCGGCCGGGTCCAGGAAAAGTTCAATAAGGAGTAAATCGGGGCGGCTCCTCCGGTAACTTCCGTTCCAGAGGCACGCTCAGCGACACCGCCCCGCCCCGCCCCCATCCCACGATGGCACCGGGGTGGGGCAGTCTCCCCGCCTCACCGACTCACTGTCCGCAAGGCCGCATGACCCGGTGCGCCTGATCGCATTCCCATCAGCCTTTCAGAGAAATGACAACCGAGAATGACGACCGTCGAGACCATCTCCACCACCGCACCCGCCCCACGCGGCACCGCCAGCCAGATCCTGCTTGAGCTGCTGTCCCGCGAGCCGGGCTCCCCCGCCTCCGACGTCAGCCACCTCGCGGAGACCGTCGACCGCGCCCTGGCCGACTCCGGGGACCTGCTCACCGACGACGACCTGCAGCTGACCCTGTTCATCCTCTATCTCCTCCACTACGGGCCGGTGCCCTTCGTGGTCGGCGACTGGGAGTGGCACCCCGGCCTGCTGGCAGTCCGCGCCCGCATCGAGGCGGAGTTCGAGACCGCCCTGCGGAAGGTCGTGCAGCTTCCCGACGCCGCCCGGGGCGACAACGCCCCCACCGGCGCGGAGGTCACCCAGATGCTGTTCGACCTGACGAATGAGGTGGCCAGACCGGAGTTGGCCATGTGGGCGGCCCGCCACGCCACCGATGAACAGCTGCGGGAGTTTCTGATCCTGCGCAGCATCTACACGCTCCGCGAGGCGGATCCGCACTCCTGGGCCATCCCGCGGCTGCGGGGCCGGGCGAAGGCCGCGCTGGTGGAGATCCAGTCCGACGAGTACGGCGGCGGACGCCCCGAGCGGCTGCACGCGTCGATCTTCGCCCGCACCCTGCGCGGGATGGGCCTCAGCGACACCCCCGACGCCTATCTCAACCTGGTCCCGGCGGTCACACTGGCGTCGGTGAACACAATGAGCTTCTTCGGGCTGCACCGGCGACTGCGCGGGGCGATCGTCGGGCACCTGGCCGCCTTCGAGATGACCTCCTCGCTGCCGAACAAGCACTACGGCAACGCTTTCCGGCGTCTCGGCCACGGACCCGAGGTCACCTGGTACTACGACGAGCACGTCGAGGCCGACGCGGTGCACGAGCAGATCGCCGCACGTGACCTGGCCGGTTCGCTGGCCGACGACGATCCTGAGGTGGCCGCCGACATCGTCTTCGGTGCCTGCGCCAGTCTGCACATGGACGACCTGGTCGGCGCCCACCTGAAGACCGCGTGGACGGAAGGCCACTCGGCCCTGCGGGAGGCGCGATGACCGTCCCCACACCCGTGCTCGAATACCTCCTGCCGCTGAAGTGGAGCGACGACGCCGATCCGGCGGAACTCGCCGAACTCGCCGAGTACCTGGGCCGGGTGGTCACCCACGCCCGCGTCACCCTCGTCGACGGCTCCAGCCCCGAGGCGCGCGCCCGCCACGAGGCGGCGCTGCCGGACGAGGTCAACGTCATCCCCGCCGACCCTGAGTTGGCCCGCAACGGCAAGGTCGCCGGCGTGCTCACCGCCATCCCGACGCTGCGCGCGGAGAAGGTCATCATCGCCGACGACGATGTGCGCTACACCGCCACCACCCTGACCCGGATGTCCGAGGCGCTCGACGACCACGCCATCGTCCGCCCCCAGAACCATTTCGTCACCGCGGACGGCTCCCCGCTGCCCTGGCACGCCCGCTGGGACACCGGCCGCACGCTCCTCAACCGGGCCTTCGGCTCCGACTACCCCGGCACGCTCGGGGTGCGGCTGGAGTACCTGGCCGGCGGCTACGACGGTGACCTGCTCTTCGAGAACCTCGAACTGATCCGCACCGTCCTGGCCCGCGGCGGCCGCGAGCTGGCCGCCGACGACCTCTTCGTCGTCCGCCGCCCGCCCTCGACCCGCGGCTTCCTCGGCCAGCGCGTCCGTCAGGCCTACGACAGCTTCGCCCAGCCCACCCGGCTCGCGGCCGAACTGGCGATCCTGCCCGCGGCACTCCTCGCTTCACGACGCCCGGTGTGGCTGCTCATCGGTTTCGCCGGCACGGCCGCCGCGGCCGAGGTCGGACGTCGCCGCAGCGGTGGTGACCGCATCTTCGACCGCACCGCCGCACTGTGGGCCCCGCTGTGGGTCACGGAGCGTGGACTGTGCATCTGGCTCGCGCTCATCGAACGGGCCCGTGGGGGCGTGCGCTACCGCGATTCGCGCCTGCTGACCGCGGCGCACTCCCTGCGCGCGCTGAAATCCCGGGAAGAGAACAGGAGCCTGACCCATGTCTGAGCACGATCAGCCCACCGTCATCACCGCCTGCCCCGACGGACCACTGCTGGTCCGCGGCGACATCGCCATCGCCCTGGAACCCGGCGCGGATCCGAAGCGCCCCGACCGCCGCGTGGTGGCCCTGTGCCGCTGCGGAGCCTCGGGCATCAAGCCGTTGTGCGATGGCACGCACAAGCTCACGCGTTTCCGCAGCCACGACACCGGATGGGTCGAGCTCCCGGAGGAATGACCGGCCCCCTGCTGTTCAGCCGTTGAGCCCGGCACGGCACTGCCTGTGCGCGGGCAGGGCTTCAACCAACCGCCTCCGTCAGATTCCCCCGTCCGCCCCGTCCCGGGTGTGACGGCGGGATTTCCCTCACTCGCCCGCCACCCCCGTTCCCAGTTAGTGGACGTTTCAACTTTTCTGGTCTGGGGCTACCATGGGGTCAACGCCAGGCGCAGTAGCGGCAGCTTCCCCACCCGACCCGTCTCCCCACCCGTCCATTGGCACGGGTGGGGCGGATGAAACGTTCTCCACTACCGCGTCGATACAACACAATAGGGGCACCTCCCGGCAGGCGTCACATTTCTACGCGATATTTCAGGACATAGGATCGAAGGACATGGGGCTCGGACAGCGCATCAGAAAGCAGCTCGGCAAGACTAGGGCGAAGCTGCGAAACCGCCTGTCCACGCCCGAGCCGAGCGAGTCGCTCGACAACGGACTGGCCCGCATCAATGAGCGCCTTGGCCTCCACTCCGAGTCCCGGTCCGACGCCGCCCGCCCCGTCACCACCATCCGGGTCGAACCCACCCACCGGCTCTCGCGCAGCATCTACTACGCCCCGGACATGGACGGCCAGGCCGAGCCCGGCGAGGTCGTGTGGATCTGGGCGCCGAGCGACGGCCCGGCGCATCCGCCCCGCGAGCGGGCCGTCCTCGTCGTCGGCCGCACCCGCCACACGATCCTGGGGCTGTTGATCTCCCCGAATCCGGAGCACGACGGTGAGGAGCACTGGCTGGACATCGGCGCCGGCGAATGGGACGCCTCGGGCCGCCAGTGCTGGATCCGGCTGGACCGGGTCCTCGAGGCCCCCGAGCGCGGCATCCGCCGACAGGGCACCCTGTTCCCGCAACCGCGGTTCGAGCGCATCGCCAACAAGCTGCGCTCCTCCTACCAGTGGGCGTGAGGCGCTTTTGGGCAACTGGTACCCCACCTGCTAGAATTTCGCTGTTATTCATCTCCGGGCGCACCGGTCGGGGCGGGCAGGACCTTGGGTCCGCTCTTCGAACACCGGCGCCAAGGGCCACACGGTCCGGGACATGTCCGGTTGGTGGGTCACTGACACCGATCCTTCTAATCCAAGAGGTATTTCACGATGGCAAACATCAAGTCCCAGCAGAAGCGCGTTCTCACCAACGAGAAGGCTCGTCAGCGTAACCAGGCCGTCCGCTCCGCCGTGCGCACCGAGATCCGCAAGTTCCGTGCCGCCGTCGACGCCGGCGACAAGGCCGCCGCTGAGACCCAGCTCCGCGTTGCTTCCCGCGCGCTGGACAAGTCCGTCTCCAAGGGCGTGTTCCACCGCAACAACGCCGCCAACAAGAAGTCCAGCATGGCCCTGGCCCTGAACAAGATGGCCTAAGCAGCCCTCTGACTTCCCGGAAGTCCCCGCCCTCGGGCGGGGACTTTCTGCGTTCCGGGGTCGGTGGTAGCCCCGCCCATCCGGCGTGAACCGCCGACGCGGGCCGTCAGACCAGTTCCCCCAGCCCGCGCACCGCGAGCACGCCGCCGGCGATGAGGAAGAAGATTCCGGCGAAGACGTCGATCCACGGTCCCGCGTTCAGCAGCTTCTGCCGCATCGTCGGGGTGGAGATCAGCAGCGACATGAACGTGAACAGCGCCAGCGACGACAGTGAGAGCGCCACAATAACCAGGACCGCCACCCCGGCACCCGGTTCGGCGGGCAGCAGCGGGGCGATCATGGCGGACAGGAACAGCACGATCTTCGGGTTCGACAGGTTCGTTGTGAGCCCACGCCAGAACGCCGAGCGCAGCGGCCCGAGCCGGGCGGCGGCGTCCTCGAGGTTCCGGGGCGGGCTGCCGCGCTCCGCCCAGCCGGCGATGAGCATGCCGCGGCCCATCCACATCAGCCACGCGCCGCCGATCAGCTGCACGAATCCGAGCGCCGCCGGGAAGGCGTTGAGCACCGCCGCCGCCCCGAGGACGGTGAGACTGCACCAGAAGACCACACCCACGTGGATGCCGAGGGTGGTGGCCATCGCGTGCCGGCGCGAACGGGTGGCCATCCGGGTCACCAACATGACGTCGGGCCCCGGGGAGGCGGCCCCGACCAGGTTCATCAGGACGAGGGTGCCCAGTTGGGCGAGGTTCACTCCTCCACGCCGAGACGACCGAGCAGGTCGTCACGGCCGAACATCCGGGCGCAGTCGACGGCGGTGGGGTGGCCGATGGTGGGATCGGCGCCGGCGTCGATGAGCACGTCGACGACCTCGTTCTCCTTCTTGAAGATCGCCCCGGCCAGCGGGGACTGCGCGCGGTCGTTGAGCTTGTTGATGTCCGCGCCCCGTTCGATGAGGCCGCGCACCAGCGTGGGCTGGCCGTTGTAGGCGGCGAGCATGAGCAGGGTGTTGCCTTCCTGGTTCATCAGGTCGACGTTGAGCCCCTGGTCGATGATCTCGAGCAGGTCCTGGTGGCCTTTGCGTGCCATGTCGAAGAGCTGGGTGGCCAGCTCCTGTACATCCTGGGGAATATCAGTCATGCGTGCCAGTGTAAACCGCAACTACCCCGCAAGCTCGCTGATCCGCCGGACCGCGTGCTCGATCGCGAACTCGGGGTCGCCGCCCTGCCCCTTGACCTCAGCGTCGAGCTCGGCGACGACGATGACCGCCTCCGAGACGGCGTCCCCGGACCAGCGGCGCGCGACCTTGGCGGTCTTCTCTATGACGAACGGCGGCAGCCCCAGCGTGCCGGCCAGCGGGCGGTAATCGGTGGTGCGCGTGGAGTACAGCCGGGCGATGGTACCCACCTTGGAGCTCAGCGCCGAGGCGAGCATGACCGGGTGCATGCCCAGCTGCAGGGCACGCCTGGTGCTGGCCACCGCCCGCGCGGTCTGGCCCGTCACGGCCAGGTCGGCGATGTCGAAGCCGGAGACCTCCGCGACGCCGGCGTAGTACTCGCGCACGGTGGCCGCGGTGATCTCCCCGTCGGTGTCGGCCACCAGCTGGGAGACGGCCGAGGCCAGCTCGCGCAGATCGGAACCGACGCCCTCGAGCAGGGCGTGGACGACGTCCGGGGTCGGGCGCACGCCGTGGGTGCGGAACTCGTTGGTCACCCAGCTGACGCGCTCGGAGGGGCGGACGGGGTCGGCCGGGTGGACCTCGGCGACCTTCTTGAACTTCGACACCAGGGCCTTCTGCCGCCCGCCGCCGGTGTGCTGGATGATCAGATGGATGCCCGGCGCGAGATTGCGGCAGGTCTGCAGCAGCAGTTCGACGGGTTCCTTGCCGGCCTGCTCCGTCTTCGTGATGATGACGACGCGGTCCTCGCCGAACAGCGACGGGCTGGTGGCGTCGATGAGCTCGGGGCCGCTCAGATCGACGGCGCGCAGGGTGGTGATCTCCAGTTCCCCGCCCTCGGGCACCTCGGCCCGGACCTGTTCGGTGAGGTGGCGGCGGGTGCGTTCGGCGAGGAACTCCTCCTCGCCGAGGATGAGGTGAACGGGTGCCACGGACATGACCTCCATCGTGCCACACCGGGGTGTCAGAACCGGCCGTCGCGGGCGTGCTGGGTGCCGTCACGGTGCAGGCTGACCTCCCCGTCGCGGTGGGGGAAGAGCACGGGCACACCCGCCCGGGTGACGGTGGGCCGATCCGACGCCCGCCCGGTGTCGTCGAGGACGATGATCACCTGCGTGCCGGGTGGGGCGGTGTCCACCTCCCCGACGGTGCCGACGACCGCGACCGCCCGCTCCGGCAGTGTCTCCAGCGGGATCTCCGCGGCCCCGGTGCCGGTCCCCGCCCCGGCGTGCAGGGACCAGAGGAAGAACACCCCCACCCCGGCCAGCACCTTCCACGGGTGGCCGGCGAGCACCGCCGCGAGCACCCAGCCGTAGCCCACGAGCACCCAGCCGGGGTCGGCCGGCACGGTCGCGTTCGGCAGCTGCGCGCACCACTGCGCCACCGTGTGGATCCACCAGGTGCACGGCTCGAGCATTTTCAGGGGCGGGATCTCCAGCCCACCGGGCAGGAGGCAGAGACCGGCCGCGATGAGCCCGAGGACGGTGACCGGGGCGACCGCGGGGGCGACGAGCACGTTGGCCACGACGGAGACCAGCGAGACCTCCCCGGCCATCACCGCGATGATCGGCATGGTGACGATATCGGCGGCCACGGCCACGGCCAGGGCGCGCACGAGGATATCGGGCAGTCGGGTACGCGCCAGCGGCCGGTAGAGCAGCGGGTGCAGGGCGACGATGCCGGCGGTCGCCGCCACCGACAACGCGAAGCCATAGGAGACGGCCAGATCCGGGTCCCACAGGATCAACCCGATGACCGCCAGGCACAACCCGTGGACCGGTTCCATCCGCGCGGAGTTCAGCACGGCCAGCAACCCCACGAGTCCGGTGACCGAGGCGCGCAGCACGCTCGGTTCGGTGCCCACGAGCCCGACGAAGACCAGCAGCGCGCCCGAGGCCGCCGCGACCTGGACGCGGGGGCCCAGGGTCAGCAGCCGGCAGACCACCACGGCGGCGGTGGTGACGATCGCGACATTCGCCCCGCTGACCGCGCTCAGGTGGGACAGGCCGGTGTCGATGTAGAGCTGCTGTTCGGCGGCCGACTGCCCGGAGGTGTCACCGAGCACCATTCCGGGCACCAGCCCCTGCGAGGCGGGACCGACCACCGCCGCCACCGACTCCCCGAAGGTCTGGCGCACATGCGCGGCGAAGGCGGCCATCCCGGCCGGTTCCGCCTCCACCCGCAGCTCACCGGAAGCTACGTGCGCGCCGAGGCCCGGCCGGTCCGACGGCGACAGCGCCACCTCGGCGGTGACCCGCGCCCCGGCCACCACCCCCGCGGGCAGCTCCCCGGTGAACACGGGCAGCTCCGCGGGGTGGCCCGGCACGTGCAGGCGCACCAGGTGGCGCTCCGGGGCGATCCCGGTGGGTTGGGCGGCCACCGTGCCCGTCACGACGTCGCCGAGCTCCGCCTCTCCGGCGCCTCGCTGGCGGGTGCGGGTGAGCACCAGCGCCGCGGCCCCCAATACCGCGGCCAGCACGGCCTGCCCCGGCTGACGCAGCACCGCCAGACAGGCCGCGGCCACCACCACGAGCCCGGCGGCCGCGGGAAGGGATCCGGTGAGCAGCAGCAGGAGCGTGACGGCCCAGACCACGAGTGCGGCGGGGACGAGCCGCAGTTCGCTCACAGGCTCACCTGGTCCCGCAGCGCCTCGAATTTGGCGGGCCCGATGCCTTTGACGTCCATTAGCTGCTCCGGGGCGGTGAAACCACCGGTGGCCTCGCGGTGGGCGATGATCGCCTCAGCGGTCTTCTCCCCCACCCCGTCGAGGGTGATCAGCTCCGCCGCGGAGGCCAAGTTCAGGGAGACCGGCCCCTCCCCGGTTCCTCCCGCTGCCGCCTGCGGCGCCTGCCCGTCCGGTTCCCCGGCCTCGGCGGCCGCGGGCACCACCAGCTGCTGGCCGTCGGTCAGCCGCTGGGCCTGGTTGAGGGCGAGCAGCTCGGCGCCGGGCAGCGGCTCGGCCTCGGCGAGGGCGTCGGCGACCCGCGCGCCGGGCGCCAGCGTGAGCAACCCCGGGCGGGTGACCTCCCCGACGACGGAGACCACCAGCTCCCCCTCCCCTTCCCCGGCGGCGGTGGCCTCCGGCAACCCGGGCACACCGGTCAGCCCGACGCCGGCGGGCTCCCCGGGCGCGAGGGTGCCGATGGTCCCGGTTCCGGTTCCGGACTCAGCCCCGGTCTCAGGTGTCGGGCGCAGGGCCAACCAGCCGAGCACGAGAATGAGCACCACGGCGGCGGCGAAGACCGCGTGGCGGGGTGCGACGGACCAGCGGGGGGCGGGATAGGCGACGTCGAGGAGGTCCTCCTCCCCGGTGGGGCGGGTCAGTTCCTTCAGACGGCTCACAGCGCTCATGGCGCTCACGCTAGGGCGCGGGCCCCCACCGGGCGAGCGTCGGCGGCAAAACCTGTGGACGGATTCGGTGAAACATCACCGAGCTGTGGACTACTCCACCGGGGCGGTGGCGAACACGGCGGAGACCCCGACCGCGCCGGGGCCGACGTGCACGGCCAGGGTGTTCTCCATCTCCAGGCACATGAAGCTGGAGTCGTCCGGCAGGGCGTCCTCGAGCAGTTCCTGCAGTTCCCCGGCGGCCTCCCGGGCGTCGTTGTGCTGGATGGCCAGGAACACGGGCTCGTCGTCGGCGCGCTCGCCCACGAGCTCGACCAGCCGGGCGAAGGCCTTGGTCTGGGTGCGGGTCTTGCCGGCCAACTCCAGCTTGCCGTCGCGGATCTCCATGATCGGCTTCGTGGCCAGCAGGGCCGCCGAGAGCAGCGTGGTGGCGGCGGACATGCGCCCGGACTTGCGGATCTCCTCGATGCGGTGGAGGTAGACCCAGGTCGCCGAGCGTTCCAGGATGTCAACGGCCATGTCGTGGCAGGCCGTGAGGTCCGCGCCCTCGAGCGCGAGCGTGGCGGCCGCCATCGCCGCCGCGCCCACGGCCATGCCGACGGAGCCGGTGTCGACGACCCGGACGGTGTCGGGGAAGACGGCCGCGGCCTGGACCGCCGAGGACCACGTCGAGGACAGTTCCTTGGACAGGTGCAGGGCGAGCACGCCGTCGTCGCCGCCGCGCTCCAGCTGGCGGGCGTAGGCGGCCGTCAGCTCCAGCGACGACAGGCCGGCGGTGGAGGCCTCCTCGTCGCCGCCACCCATGACGTGCAGGTCGACGACGGTGATGCCGAGTTCCTCGACGACCGCGTCGGGCAGGCCGGAGGATGAGTCGGTGACGATGCGGACCGGCATTTATCCCATGTTCCATCCGTCGAGGTACCACTGGGGATCGCCGACGGTGCCCGGGGTGAACTCCACGGAGGGGCGCACCTCGTCACCCGCCTCGGCGCTGCCCGGGAAGAAGCGCGGGCGCGCCGTCAGCTGAGACCAGCAGGTGTTGCGCAGGCCCGAGAGAATCGGGTACATCCCCGCCTCGAAACCCAGCAGGTTCGAGGTCAGGGCGGAGATCGTGCCGCCGTGGGCGACGAACAGGACGCTGCCACCCTCCCAGCCGTCGTAGTCGGCCATCAGCTCGTCGACGACCGGGCGGGCGCGCTTCGCGACGTCGAGACGGGACTCGCCGCCCGGTGGGGCCCAGCTGGCGTCGTGGCGCCAGACCGCGCGGGCACCGGGCGATTCGGCGTCGACGTCCATGTGCGTCTTCGACTGCCACTGCCCGAGGTGGGTCTCCCGCAGGCGGGGATCCGTGCCGACCTCCACGCCGAGGATCCCGGCGATGATCTCGGCGGTGTCCTGCGCGCGGGACAGGTCGGAGGCGATGATGCGCTGGATATCGGCATTGCGGAGCTTCTCGCCCGCGGTCCACGCCTGGTCCCGGCCCACCTCGGACAGCTGCGTGTCCAGCTGACCCTGCATACGACGCGTGGCGTTGTAGTGGGTCTGTCCATGGCGGATCAGGATCAGGCGACGGCTCATCGGTCTAGTACTCCTCGTCGTCGTCGCCGGGCGCCTCGTCCGCGAGCGGGATCTCGTCGATGGAGCGGACGCTGCGGACGTCGACGTCGTCGGACCAGCTGCCGGGGCGCTCGGGGACCTCGACGCCCTCGATCTCGATCAGCGGGCAGTCGCGGTAGAGGCGGTCGAGGCCGTAGAATTCGCGCTCGGCCTCGCGCTGGACGTGGACGACGAAGATGCCGTAGTCGAGCAGCACCCAGCGGTTCTCGCGGTTGCCCTCGCGGCGCAGCGGCTCGGCGCCGGCCTCGGTCAGCCGGTCCTCGACCTCCTCGACGATGGCGCGGACCTGGCGCTCGTTGTCGGCGGAGGCCACCACGAAGATGTCGCTGATGGCCATGACGTCGGAGACGTCGATGACCGCGATGTTGCTCGCCTGCTTCTCGTCGGCGGCCAGGGCGGCGATGCCGGCCAGGCGGCGGGACTCGTCAGAAACTGTCACTCAGTCTTCCTTCTGTTAGTGCGTGTTGCGGTCCAGTTTTCCATGAACCGGCCGAAATATCCTAGTCGGAGGCGCCCGGAGCTAGTCCGAACCGTACAACCGATTCTTGGCGATGTACTGCACCACCCCGTCCGGTACGAGATACCACACGGGCCGGCCCTCCGCGGAGCGCTCCCGGCAGTCCGTCGACGAGATCGCCATCGCCGGCACGTCGATCAGCGAGACGCGCTCGCGGTGGACCTCCGGCAGGATCTCGTCGCTGAGCGCGTAACCCGGGCGGGTCACCCCGACGAAGTGGGCCAGCTCGAACATGTCCTCCCAGTCGCGCCAGGAGATGATCGAGCCCATCGCGTCGGCGCCGGTGATGAAGAAGAACTCCGCGTCCGGGTACTGCGCCCGCAGATCCGTCAGGGTGTCGACGGTGTAGGTGTCGCCCCCGCGGTCGATGTCGACGCGGCTGACGGAGAAGCGCGGGTTGGACGCCGTCGCGATCACCGTCATCAGGTAGCGGTGCTCGGCGGCCGTGACCTGCCGGCCGGCCTTCTGCCAGGGCTGGCCCGTCGGCACGAACAGGACGGTGTCCAGCTCGAAGCAGTGGGCGACCTCGCTGGCGGCCACCAGGTGGCCGTTGTGGATCGGATCGAAGGTCCCACCCATGATGCCGATGCGCTTGAGCGTGCTCATGGGTGGGAAGTATAGCCGGTGACCCAGGCGGCGAACTGGTCCGCGACGGCCGCGTCCCACGGGGAGGCCGGTTCGACCAGGAAGTACCGGGTGTGCGGCCCCCCGTGGGAGGTCAGGGCGGTGCCCAGCGAATCGAGGTCCACGTCGCAGGTGAAGTCGCCGGGCAGGCAGTAGTTGAGCCGGTTGGGCACCTCGGCCCCCGGCCGCAGCCCGGGCGGCACCGCGCGCAGCGCCCCGCCGCGCACCGGGCCGGTGACCGTCCCCGGGTCACCGGGGGCCAGCAGTGGGTTGCCCAGGTAGACCGCGCCGGCGAGCCGGCCGGCGTCGTGCAGCCACTGCTCCTGCAGCGTGAGCACGATCGCGCCCTGGGAGTAACCGAGCAGCAGGTAACCGGGTTCGCAGCCGCTCGCCGCCTCGAAGTCCGCGAGCACGCCACCGACCCCGGCGGCCGCCCCCTCCACGCTGGCGCGGAAGGCGTGCAGCGCCTGGCCCGCGATCACGTGGGCGGGGGTCTCCTCCAGCACCCCGCCCAGGCGCCGGGCGGTCTCCACGGGATTGAGTTCCTCGCCCTGCTCGGCGAGCGCGGGCAGCGGCAGGGCGGCCGGGTAGACGTCGGCGTTCAGGGCGAGGACCGGCACCTCGGCCAGGAGGGATTCACCGGTGTGCTCGAGGTGGCGCTGCTCGGCGAACTGGAGGAAGGCGCGCAGGTTGGGCCCCTCGAAGCCGTTCGACACCCACGGGGCCTGTTCGCTGTAGCGGGTCGGCTCCAGCCCGGAATTCTGTTCGCTGCCGCGGGCGGCCAGGACCACGACCTCCGGGCACCGTTCCCCCGCCGGGGTGGCGAACGCGTCGACGACCGTGTCGAGGGCGTCCACGGCAGGGTCGGCGCCGACGGCGGCACCGGCCGAGGCGTCAGCGGGGGATGCTCCGGCGGACGGGGCGCCGGCCAGGGTCAGCAGGGCCGCACCGACCACCGCCGCGAGGGACGGAGACACTCGTCGGACCATGGGACACTCCCGATAGTGGCGCCGGTAACAGTTTCTGAGGAACAGAATAACTCACCGGGGCCGTCTCCCGTGGCCGGACGGGTGGGGTCAGTCGCGGACCAGGTCGACCCAGGAACCGAAGGCGTCCATGACCCGCTTGTCCCACGGGCTGTCCCACCGCAGGTAGCCGTCGCTGCCGCTGTGCCCGTCACGATCGCCGGCCTCCCCGGACCGAGCGGGGTGCCGGCGGGCTGCGGAGTTATCGCAGGCGTCGTCGTCGGGCAGGCAGTAGCTGATGCGGTTCTCGGTGGTCACGTCCCCGGAATCGCCCTGCGCCAGATGGCTCAGCAGGCTGCCGGCGGGCCCGGGGACGTCGACGGTACCCCGGCCGGTGGCGGTGACCAGTGGGGAACCGAGATACAGGGCCCCGGCGAGCTGTCCCCGCTCGGCCAGGGGCTGCTCCTGCTGCGCCAGGTTTGTCGCGCCCCGGGCGTGGCCGATGAGGATGTACTGCGGACGGCAGCCGGTGGCTTCCTCATACTCCGCGATGGCCGACCCCGCCCCGGAGGGCCCGGTGGGCGTGCCGGCCAGGAGGGCGTCGGCGGCGGTGGCCACGCCCTGGAGCAACGGGTGCGCGAGCCGGTTGGCCAGCAGAATCGTCTGGAGCAGGCCCTCCGGGGTGCCGGTGGTCTCCGCCGGTTCCGCGGCCGGGGGCACCGTCGGATTGTGCCGCGGCTCAAGCCCCAGGACGTGGACGTCGTCCATCAGGGTGGCGCCGTCGTGGGTCCCGCGGTAACGGGTCTCCGATTTCTGCAGGAAGGCGCGGATGACGGGCCCCTCGTGGCCATTGGACGCCCAGGGGGCCCCGGGGCTGTAGCGGGTCGGCGCGGCATCCGGATCCGGCTCACCTTCCCCCGCGGCCACCACCGTCACCGCCGGACACCGCTGTCCGGTGCCCGGCACGTCACGCAGCTCAATCGCCGGCGCAGCGGCCGCGGTCGCCGGGGCGACGACCAGACCGGTGACGGCGAGCAGGGTGATGACGAGCAGCCGGATCAGTCGGCCGGGCTGGCTGAGCTGATCAGACGGGCCGGGACGACGCGGCATGGAACTCCCCCTGTGTGCAGTGCTTGACACTCTGAACTTTAAAGGGGAAACGGCGTCGGCGCACTTCACCCCACCCGATCGGTGAGCTCTGGCGGGTCAGATGCGAACGGTCAGGGGCGGATCTGACCGGTGCCCTGCAGGATCCACTTGGTGGAGGTCAGCTCCGGCAGCGCCATGGGGCCACGGGCGTGCAGCTTCTGGGTGGAGATGCCGATCTCGGCGCCCATGCCGTAGACCTCGCCGTCGGTGAAGGCGGTGGAGGCGTTGATCATCACGGCGGCGGCGTCGACCTCGTCGGCGAACTTCTGCGCGGTGACGATGTTGCCCGTGGCGATGCCCTCGGTGTGGCCGGTGGACCACTCGGCGATGTGCGCGATCGCCCCCGCGACGCCGTCGACGACCTTGACCGCGATATCGAAGGAAAGGTACTCCTCCGCCCAGTCGGTCTCCTCGGCCTGGACGACGTCCTTGGCCCCGAATGCCTCGAGCTCGTCCACCTCACCGTGGACGGTCACACCGGCGTCCTGGACGGCCTCGACGATCTTCAGCTTGTCGGCGTCCGCGAGGGCTGCGTCGATGAGGATGGTCTCGGTGGCGTTGCACACCGAGCAGCGGCGGGTCTTGCCGTTCAGCGCCATCTCGATGGCCTGGTCCAGCTCGGCGTCGACGTCGATGTAGAAGTGGCAGTTGCCGGTGCCGGTCTCGATGGCCGGGACGGTCGCGCCGGTGACCACGGCCTCGATGAGGCGGGCACCACCGCGCGGGATGACCACGTCGACCAGGCCGCGGGCGGTGATCAGGTCCTGGACGGAGTCGTGGGTCTCGCACGGCAGCAGCTGCACGGTCTCCCGCGGCAGACCGAAGCGCTCGACGACGTCCTGCAGCAGTTCGACGAGCTTCGCGTTCGAGTTCCTCGCGGTCTTCGAGCCGCGCAGCAGCGGCACGTTGCCGGACTTCAGGGCCAGTCCGAAGGCGTCGACGGTGACGTTCGGGCGGGCCTCGTAGACCATGCCCATGACGCCCAGCGGAACCCGGACCTTGCGCATCTGGATGCCGTTGTTCATGACCCGGCCGGTGAGCACCTCGCCCACCGGGTCGTTCAGGCCGGCGACCTGGCGCAGGCCGTCGGCGATGCCCTCGATGCGGGGGCCGTCGAGGCTCAGGCGGTCGATGAGGGATTCGGCCATGCCGTTGGCGCGGCCGGTGTCGATGTCCCGCTGGTTCGCGGACAGGATCTGATCGGTGGCGTCGACGAGGGCCTCGGCCGCGGCGAGGAGGATCTCGTTCTTGCGCGGGGTCGGCAGCTGCGCCAGGACGGGGGCGACGGCCTTGGCGGCCTTGGCCTTGGCCAGGACTTCGTCGCGCTCGGCGGTGCGGTCTGCGGTGTTCTGGTCAGTCATGCTTA
The DNA here is from genome assembly GCF_000341345.1 of Corynebacterium halotolerans YIM 70093 = DSM 44683. Lineage (NCBI taxonomy): Bacteria > Bacillati > Actinomycetota > Actinomycetes > Mycobacteriales > Corynebacteriaceae > Corynebacterium > Corynebacterium halotolerans. Next base: position 2,404,790 of record NC_020302.1, read on the forward strand.
TCCAGTGTAGCGGCTGTGGCCCCTATCCTGCAGGAACACAGGTGAGCGCACCGTCACCCTCCCCCGGTCACCGCCCCTAGTACCCCGCCTCGAGGTCGACCTCGTTGGGCATGCGCTCGCCGGCGGCGAAGGCGGCGGCGTTGACCACCGTCAGCCGCCCGGCGCGCTCCCGGATCGCCCCGGAGGTGTTGGCCACGTGCGGGGTGATCACGCAGTTCTCCAGCTCCCACAGCGGGTGCCCGTCCGGCAGGGGCTCGGGATCGGTGACGTCGAGCGCCGCGCCGGCGATGGTGCCGTCGGCCAACGCGCGGACGAGGTCGTCGGTGTCGATGAGCTGGCCCCGGCCGACATTGACCACCACGGCGGTGTCCTTCATCTTCGCGAACACGTCGGCGTTGACCATCCGACGTGTCTCGTCGGTCAACGGCATGAGCAGCACGAAGTAGTCCGCCTCGCCCCAGACGTGCCCGGCCTCGGACAACCGGTGGGTCTCGTCCGCGCCGGCGACCTGCCGACCCGAGCGATTCACGGCGATCGTGCGCACGTTGAAGCCGCGCAGCATCTCGATGAGCCTCACGCCGATGCCGCCGGCGCCGATGATGGCCACGGTCTTGTTCTGGAACAGCCAGTCCTTGCCCTCGTCCATCTTCCCGCGCACGGAGAAGGACCCGGCCAGGGTCGCGGTCTTGTGCATGTGCAGCTGCGCGAGCAGCAGGGCGATGGTGGACTCGGCGACGGTGTCGTCGTAGAGGCCGGAGGCGTTGGCCCAGCGCACCTCGCCGGGCTTGAGCGAGCCGGCGTCGCGGAGGGCGTCGACGCCGGCGAAGGTGGCCTGCACGTAGCGGATGTTGTCGGGCAGCGGATCGGGGAAGGCGCCGGCGCCACCGTTGAAGACGAGGAAGTCGGCCTGGCCGAGGTCGGTGACGTGCTCGTGGCCGGCCTCCTCGATCTCGGCGATGGACTCTGGCCACTCAGTGGGCAGGAAAGCGAATTTCACGTCGGCTCCTTCACTCGTCGTCGGGACGTTCACCACGCTACCGGCGGAACACCCCGGGCGGGGCGGGATCGGGGACACCGGACCGGGATGCGGGGGCCGCGACCGTCGTCACGCCGACTCCCGTCCCCGCCGACCCGGCAGGCGGACCGGTGGTACTTTTCCCACGTACCACCATTTGCCGAACAGGGGGATGTCCCTATGTGGAGCATCGAGCGGGACACGGGCAAAGGCACCTTCCCGGCAGAGCCACGGGAAGCCGCTAGTACCCCGCCTCGACGTCCACCTCGGTGGGCATGCGCTCGCCGGCGGCGAAGGCGGCGGCGTTGGCGATGATCTGGGGCGCGATCAGTTGCTGGGCGATACGCCCGGTGGCGGCGATGTGCGGGGTGATGGTGCAGTTGTCCATCCCCCACAGCGGATGCCCGTCCGGCAGCGGTTCGGGGTCGGTGACGTCCATGGCGGCACCGGCGATCTGCCCGGTGCGCAGCGCCTCGACGAGGTCGTCGGTGACGACCAGCGGCCCGCGGCCGACGTTGACCACCACGGCGGAGGTCTTCATCTGCGCGAAGATGTCCCTGTCGACCATGCCGTCGGTCTCCTCGGTCAGGGGCATCAGCAGGACGAAGGCGTCGGCCTGACCCCACACGTGCCCGGCCTCCGAGATCGGGTGCGTCTCGTCCGCCCCCTCGACCTCGCGGCCGGAGCGGTTGACCGCCACGATCCGCACGCCGAAGGCCCGCAGCATCGGGATGAGCTCCTTCGCGATGCCGCCGGCGCCGATGATCGCGACGGTCGTGTCCGCGAAGAGCCAGCCCTGACGGGCGTCGAGCTCCTCGCGCACCCGGAAGGAGCCGGCGAGGGCGGCGGCCTTGTGCTGGTGGAGCTGGGAGAGCAGCAGCGACATGGCGATCTCGGCAACGGGCCTGCCGTAGACGCCGGCGGCGTTCGCCCAGCGGACCTCGCCCGGGACCATCACCCCGGCCTCGATGAGCCGGTCGACGCCCGAGAAGGTGTACTGGATCCATTTGATGTTCCGCGGCAGGGGCCGCGGCAGCGGTCCACCGGTGTAGACGAGGAATTCGGCCCGGTTCAGATCGGTGACGTGTTCGTGGCCGGCGGCCACCAGCTCCTCGACCGTCCCCCGCCAGACTCCCGGCCCCATCGCGAACTTCACCTGTTCTCCTTTGCGTTCCGTTCGGCCGCCGGCCCGCCTTCGTCCGGTGCCGGCGCGGACCCCCAGCCTATCGGGGCCGGCGCCGGCCGGGCCCCGGGGTGAGGCCGGGCGCCGCGCACGCCCGCGCCGCCCGGCCGAACACCGGGTTACTTTCCCTACAGCCGCGAGGCGTAGTTCGACAGGTAGTCGGCGTGGACCACGGGGCGGCGCTGCCCCTCCGGCAGATCCTCGGTGTGCTTGCCGAGCATGCCGTGCAGGACGTCGGAGTCGTAGGCGACCTCGCCGCGGCCCACGATCTGGCCGTCCGGGCCGATGATCTCGACGATCTCACCGGCCTGGAACTCGCCCTCCACGGCGGTGATGCCCACCGCGAGCAGGGAGACGCCGCCACCGGTCACGGCGTCGACGGCGCCGGCGTCGAGACGCAGCGTGCCGCCGGTGTCCGCGGAGTACAGGGCCCAGAACTTCCAGGCGCTCAGACGGTCCTCGCGCGGGTGGAACGCGGTGCCGACGTTCGCGTCATCCAGCGCCGGACCGATATTCGCCGCGGAGGTCAGCAGGACGGGAACGCCGCCGCGGGAGGCCAGGCGGGCGGCGGAGACCTTGGAGGCCATGCCGCCGGTGCCCACCAGCCCGCCGTCACCCGCGACGACACCCTTCAGGTCACGTCCGGTGCGCACCTCGGAGATGAAGTTCGCGTCCGGTTCCGCGGGGTTCTTGTCGTAGAGGCCGTCGACGTCGGAGAGCAGCACCAGGGCATCGGCCGCCATCAGGTGCGCGACGATGGCGGACAGTCGGTCGTTGTCGCCGAAGCGCATCTCGGAGGTGGCGACGGTGTCGTTCTCGTTGACGATCGGGATGGTGCGCATCTGGCGCAGACGGTCGATGGTGCGCTGGGCGTTGCGGGCACGGTCGCGGCGGCCGGCGTCGGAGGCGGTGAGCAGGACCTGACCGATGGTGCGGCCGTAGCGGGCGAAGGAGCGGCCCCACTGGTGGGCGAGGTGGACCTGGCCGACGGCCGCGGCGGCCTGCTTGGTGGCCAGGTCGGTCGGGCGCTGGGTCAGGCCCAGCGGCCCCATGCCGGCGGCGACGGCGCCGGAGGAGACCACGATGACATCGGAGCGCTCCATGCGGGCCTGCAGGGCGTCGACGATGTGGTTGATCTTGTTCGGGTCGACGGTGAAGTCCTCGCGGGTCAACGAGGACGAACCGAGCTTGACCACCACCCGCTTCGCTCCGGCGATGCGCTCGCGCATGGTCGACTCGTGTCCGAAAGCCGGACCTTCGTCGGTGCCGTGGGCGGGCGCCGGGAACTCAACGTCGGTGTCGTCGGTGCTTTCGTAGGGGGACAGAGGGAGGCCGTGACTGCGAAGGGAAGTCATGTCTCTCCAGATTACCGGCAAGGGTGCGCAAAGGGCTAGCCCTGCCAGCGTTCCCGGTCGGCCGGACGGTCGTCGCCGTAGTCGTATTCGTCGATGAGTCCGCGCCGGGCCTGGGAGGCCCGCTTGCGCTCGGCGGCCGAGGCGCGCGAGGTGCCCTGCAGGCGGGCGTCGGCACCGCGGCCGGCGAGCGTCGGATCGACTCCCGCGCCGGTCAGGGGCTCCCATTCGAAGGAAATGTCGCCGATGGTCACGGTCGCGCCGGCCTTCGCGCCGGCCTTGCGCAGGGCGTCCTCGACACCTGCCTTCGCGAGACGATCCGCGAGGTATCCAACGGCCTCGTCGTTCTCGAAGTCGGTCTGCAGGATCCAGCGTTCCACCTTGCGACCGGTGACGATGAAGCCACCCTCGATCTGGGGGTCCGGGGCGACGTCGAAGTCGTGTCCGGAGCCGCGGGCGTCGACGGCGCGGGGCCGGATGACGGTGTGCGCGCGGTCCACCGCCGCCTTCGGACGCCGCTTACGGGCCTTCCGGACGACCTCGAGCAGGTGGTACTTCAGCGGATCCAGTCCCTTGCGGGCCACGGCCGAGATGATGAACACGGGCCAGCCGAACTGCTCCTCCAGGTCCTCCTTGACGAACTCCGCGAGCTCCTCGGCCTCGGGCACGTCGGCCTTGTTCAGCACGATCACCCGCGGGCGATCCCGCAGATCGCCGAGGCCGGTGTCCTCGTCGAGGGCCGACTGGTAGGCCGCCAGCTCCGCCTCGAGCGCCTCGATGTCGCTGACCGGGTCGCGGCCGGGATCGATGGAGGCGGTGTCGACGACGTGGACGAGCACACTGGTGCGCTCGATGTGGCGCAGGAAGTCGAGCCCGAGTCCGCGGCCCTCGGAGGCACCGGGGATGAGGCCCGGCACATCGGCCATGGTGAAGGACTCGTGACCGACGTTGACCACGCCCAGGTTGGGCTGGAGGGTGGTGAACGGGTAGTCGCCGATCTTCGGCTTGGCGGCCGAGAGCACGGAGATCAGCGAGGACTTGCCCGCCGAGGGGAAGCCGACGAGGCCGACGTCCGCCATGGACTTCAGCTCGAGGATCAGGTCGTGCTGCTCGCCCGGCTCGCCGTTGAGGGCGAAGCCGGGGGCCTTGCGCTTGGTGGAGGCCAGCGCGGCATTGCCCAGGCCGCCGAAGCCGCCCTCCGCCGCGATGAAACGGGTGCCCGGGACCGTCAGGTCGGCCAGGGTCTCCCCGTCCTCGTTCAGGACGACGGTGCCGACGGGGACCTCGAGGATGAGGTCCTTGCCGCGGGCGCCGTTGCGGTGGTCGCCGGCGCCGTTGCCGCCCCGCTCGGCCGTGATGTGCGGGCGGAAGTGGAAGTCCATCAGAGTGTGGACCTGGGTGGAGACCTCGAGGACGATGTCGCCACCGTGGCCGCCGTTGCCGCCGTCGGGGCCGCCGAGGGGCTTGAACTTCTCGCGGTGGACGGATGCGACGCCGTTACCACCGTCTCCGGCGGAAAGGTGCAGGACCACGCGGTCTACGAAGCGGGACATGTATGGATTCCTCCAGTTCAGTACAGGTAGGCCGATCCTAGCATCGGCCGTGTCCGTAGCATTAAGACGAGAATTGCCGAACCTAACACACAGGGAGCCGCCATGAGTTACGACTTCATTCTCTTCGAGCCGGACCGGGACGACTCCGGCGCCCCCAGGATCCTCGGCGACGGGGCGTGGCTGCGCCTGCGGCTGCGCCGGGACGCCGCCGAGATCACGCCCACCCGGAAGCTGGAGAAGCTGCGCGACGAGATCAACGCCCACGCCACCTTCCTGCCCCGGGAGGGCATCGAACTGGCCGACGGCGTGGTGCGCCTGCGCGGCGACCGCTGCCTGCAGGTCTCCGTGACCGACGACTCCATCCAGGACACCGCCGTCTGGCTGGCCACCCTGGCCACGGACCAGGACCTGGGCCTGGCCACCGCCACCGACCGGGAGGTCCTCCTGGTCGGCGACGAAATCCGCGACTTCTCCACCGAGACGGCCGAGCTGGACCAGCCCGTGGTTTCCCCCGCCCGCATCCCGCTGCTGCTGGCCGAGGTGCAGGCGGCCCAGGAGGACTCCGGCGACGGTGACTTCGCCGCCGACTTCCTCATCGTCTCCGACCTCTCGGCCCCGGAGACCTACCTGCAGACCACCTACCGCCCCGAGGACGGCAGCTGGCAGCTGGAGTACCGCGACGGCTCCGTGGCCAAGCACTTCCACACCCGGGTGGGTGGCCGGGCCGAGGTGGAGGACGCCTTCGCCAGGTGGATCACCCGCGACAGGTCCCTGAAGAAGGAGTTCGACTGGAAGCACCTGGACATCCCGGAGGCCGCCATCGAATACGAGACCAGCGCCGGCCACGACCTCGGCGAGGATGGCCGCCACTCCCGCTGAAGCCGCCGCAGCGGGGTGCCAGCGCGCCCCGTCGGGGTCTGTTCGGGGTGGGTCACCGCCCCGCCGCCGCAAAGACGGTGACTGTGTCCGGCCCTCCCGCTAGGGTAACGGCATGCTCTTCGAGTTCCTCTATTTCATCCCCGACCGCACGCGATCGGGAAGAGTGCACGTTGATCCGTACGATCCGCTGGAGGCCACGGTCCGCCGCATGGAGGCCACCCGGCTCACGTCCTCCCCGCTACTGCGGGATCTGGAGGCGGACGCGGCGGCCATCGCCCGGCGCATCGCGGTGAGCGGGGATCCCTCGGTACCGGATCCGAGCGCCCGCCAGCTGGGGGACCGCACCATGCTGGTCAGCCTGGAGACCGACTCCGTGGAGGAGGCCTTCAACGACCTCGTGCAGCTGGCCATCGACGCCGATGTGGGGCTCGCGGAGCTGAGCAGCGCGCAGGTCTACCTCCACGGCGACGACAGCGTCGAGGTGAGCCTGGAGATGACGGAGCTGTCCGTGCCCTGGACCTCGCCGGCCGCGCTGCGGTCCTACGTCCACCGCACCAACCCGGCGAATGTGTGGGACTGGGTGCCCGCCCGCGACTCCCGGCTGGCCGAGACCGGATACCTGGACGAGTTCCTGCTGCTCACCCGCCACCCACGTGCGGACCGGTTCATCCAGACCCACCTCGATCAGCGCACCGGCGCCTGGGTCATCGAGGTCGCGGAGGAAGGCCGGCGTTACACCACCCGCCGCCGCGGTGAGGAGGAGGTGACCGCCGTCCTCCACCGGTGGCTGTTCAGGGGCATGGCCGTCCTCGACGACGGCCCCTGGCGCAGCACGGCCGGAACGGACGGGGTGCCCAGGCGCGACGGGTTCGGTCGTTTCATCGCCGACCCCGCCCTCGACGAGGGGGACGACGGGGACTCCGACGACGGCGGCCGTCATGACGACGCGCCGAGCCCCACCCCGCCGCCGACCCCGGTGCTCGTCGGGTAGGACGGGAGCGGCTGAGTCCGTCCACAGCCCCGGACAATGACGAAACCCGCCGCCCCCGGGAATCCGGGGTGCAGCGGGTTCGGGTCGAAGTGACCGGGTGTCGGCGACTTAGGCGTCGACAGCGACCGGGGCATCCTCAACGATGTTGACCATGCGACGGTTGCGCTTGATGCCGAACTGGACGGCACCGGACTTCAGGGCGAACAGCGTGTCGTCGCCACCGCGGCCGACGTTCTCGCCCGGGTGGAACTTGGTGCCGCGCTGACGGACCAGGATCTCGCCGGCCTTGACCTGCTGACCACCGAAGCGCTTGACGCCGAGGCGCTTGGCCTCGGAGTCGCGGCCGTTGCTGGAGCTTGACGCACCCTTCTTGTGTGCCATTGGTTTTCCCTCCTCAGGGATCTAATCGGATTAGACGGCAGGCTTACTTGATGCCGGTGACCTTGAGAACCGTCAGCGACTGACGGTGGCCCTGGCGGCGCTTGTAGCCGGTCTTGTTCTTGTACTTCAGGATGTCGATCTTCTTGCCCTTGGTCTGCTCGACGATTTCAGCGTCGACGCTCACGGTGGCGAGATCATCGGTCTTGGACTTGACGTTGGCGCCATCGACGAGCAGAACCGGGGTGAGAGCCACGGACGAACCCGGCTCACCCTCGATCTTCTCGACCTTGACGAGGTCACCTTCGGCAACCTTGTACTGCTTGCCGCCGGTCTTGACGATCGCGTACATAGGAGGGTTACCCCTTATCTAAACTCGGCTCAGGCGCCCGGTGGGGCAACCTGAATGGACGTGTTACTGCTGAGCGTTCCGGGTTCTGCAGGCACGCCCGCAACCGAGGGTTGCGGACGGCGCAAGTTACCCTAAAACAGCGACTGTCAAATACTACCCCGCAGGGCAAGTAAAAAACAAACCGCGTCTACCTGGACCTTTCGACCCCATCAGGACGACGACGTGCGACGCACCACTCGGCGACGGCCCCTGCCGGACCCTTTCGGCGTCGACTCCGCGGCCTGCTCCGGCTCGGACTTCCGCTGCTTCCCGGCCGCCGGGCTGCGGTCCTGCGGCCGCTGCTTCTCGACGTCCGGCTGGGCCATCGTCCGACGTACCGCGCGGCGACGCCCGCGGCGTCCCGCCTGCTCCTTCGCGGCCTGCTCCTGCGCGGGCCGCTCCTGTGCCGGTTCCCCGGCGCGGGGCTCGCTGCGGGTAGTGGTGCGGCGGCGGCCTCGGCGGCGGGAGGAACCGTCCTCCCGGCGGCCGTCGGCACGCTCATCGCGCTGCCCGCCCCGGGGCCGGTCCGCCGACTTGTCCGTGGCCTTCCCGACCTCGTCGTCCTCCTTCGCCGCGCCCGGCTCCACCCAGTCGGCGACCGGTTCGGTCGGGGCCTGGGCGAAGTCCTCGGGGTTCGGGCGGTGGTCGGAACGGGAGTTGCCGCGGGTACGGCGGCGCCGGCGCGGGGAGCGCTCCCAGTCGGCGACCGCCTGCTGGAAGGACTTCTCCCCCGTCGGGGCGAGCTCGATGTCGGGCTCGTCGTCGACCGGGTCCTCGGTCACGTCGGCGGTGCGGCCGGTGTGCTGCGGCACGAGGTTGGCGGCCGACGGCTCGTCCGGGTCGGTCTCGGCGGCCAGGTCCACAGCGGCGGAGACGATCTCCTCCAGGTCGCTGGTGTGCTCATCGTCCCGGGAGCGGCCCCGGCCGCGGCCGCGACTGCCCCGGCGCGGGGAACGGCGCTGATCGTCCCGCTCCTCGCGGCCCCGCTGGCCCTTCCGGCCCTTCCCGTCGCGGGAACGGCCGGTGTCCCCGGTCTCGGCCCGGTCGGCCCTGTCGTCGGAGTCCTCGCTGCCGCCCGCGACGATGACGGAGGCCGCGAGCTCCTCGATGTCGCTGTCGGAGCTGACGGCGGGCGCCTTGGGGGCGTCGTCACGCTGCGTGGCGGCGGCCGCCGGGGGGCGCCCCGGCTCCTGCTCCGGCCGGGGGCGACGGCGGCCGCGGCGCGGGCCACGTTCCTCGTGCTCGGCGCGCTCGGGCTGCTCCTCGACCGGATCGTCGTGGAGGATGAGACCGCGGCCGGCGCAGTGCTCGCACTCGGTGGAGAAGGTCTCCAGCAGTCCGGTGCCCAGGCGCTTGCGGGTCATCTGCACCAGACCGAGCGAGGTGACCTCGGAGACCTGGTGGCGGGTACGGTCGCGGCCGAGCGCCTCGGTCAGGCGCCGCAGGACGAGATCCTGGTTCTCGGGCAGGACCATGTCGATGAAGTCGACGACGATCATGCCGCCGATGTCACGCAGGCGCATCTGGCGGACGATCTCCTCGGCGGCCTCGAGGTTGTTGCGGGTGACCGTCTCCTCGAGGTTGCCGCCCGAGCCGGTGAACTTGCCGGTGTTGACGTCGATGACGGTCATCGCCTCGGTGCGTTCGATGATCAGGGTGCCACCCGACGGCAACCAGACCTTGCGGGCGAGCGCCTTCTGCAGCTGCTCGTCCACGCGGAACTGCTCGAAGGCGTCCCGGTCACCGTGGGCCGCGCGGTCGTACTTCTGTACCCGGTCCAGCAGGTCCGGGGCGACGGCTTTCACGTAGGCGTGCACGGTCTTCCAGGCCCGGTCGCCGTCGACGATCAGCGCGGAGAAGTCCTCGTTGAACAGGTCGCGGACGACCTTGACGAGCATGTCCGGCTCCTCGTACATGGTCACCGGCTTCGCGCCCTTGGAGTCCTTCTCCTTCTGCGCGGCGTTCTGGACGTCCTCCCACAGGCGGTGCAGGCGGTTGACGTCCGCCGCGATGGCCTCCTCGGGCACGTTCTCGGCGGCGGTGCGGATGATCGCCCCACCCTGCCCGGGCACGACCCGGCCCAGGATCTCCTTGAGCCGCTTGCGCTCCGGCCCGGGCAGCTTGCGGGAGATACCCGCCGAACGGCCGCCCGGCACGTAGACCAGGTAGCGGCCCGCCAGGGAGATCTGCGTGGTCAGGCGCGCCCCCTTGTGGCCGACCGGGTCCTTGGTGACCTGGACGAGCACCTGGTCGCCGGACTTCAGCGCCTGCTCGATGCGGCGGCTGCGCCCGCCCAGCCCGGTGGACTTCCAGTCGACCTCGCCGGCGTAGAGCACCCCGTTGCGGTCCTTGCCGATGTCGATGAACGCGGCCTCCATGCTGGGCAGTACGTTCTGCACGCGCCCGAGGTAGATGTTGCCGATCATCGAGGCCTGCGTCTCCGAGGTCACGAAGTGCTCGACGAGCAGGTCGTCCTCCAGGACACCCACCTGGGTCACCAGGCCCGGGTGGTCGTGGCGCTGGCGCTCGCGCACGACCATGGTGCGCTCCACGGACTCGCGGCGGGCCAGGAACTCAGCCTGGGTGACGATGTGACGTTTCTTGCGGCCCTCCTCGCGCATCTCGGCGCGACGGCGCTTCTGGGACTCCAGGCGGGTCGAGCCCTTCAGGGCCACCGGCTCCTCCGGCAGGTCCTCGCCGTCGGCGGTGTCAGCGTCCTGGGTGCGGTCGGCGGTGGGCGTGTCGAGGTCGTGCGTGTCGACGTCGCGCTGCTCCTGCCCGCGGGCGTCCTCGGCGCCACGTCCGCGGCTGGCGCCACGGCGGCCACGGCGGCGGCGTCGGGAAGCGGCCTCCCCACCGTCGGGGGTGTCGCCGGCCCCGGTGGCGTCGGCGGTGCCGGCGTCTCCGGTCTCAGTGCTGTCGGTGGTCGCGGCCGGGGCCGTCCTGGTCTGCTTCGGCGCCATGAACAGGGGCACGAACTGGGCGGCGGTGTCCTCCGCGGTCTCGGGCTTCGGGGTGATCTCCGGGGTGATGTCCTCCAGCAGCTCACTGTCGCCCTGTTCCTCGATGGCGGCGGCGAGATCCGCCTCGACCTTCTCCTCGATCTGGTGGATCTCGTTGGCGACGTTCTTGCGCACGCGGGTGCGGATCTTCTCCACCGGCTCCCCGCCCTGCTGCTGTGTGGCCTCCCCCGTGGCCTGGTCCTCGGCCTGGTCCTCGGCCTGGTCCTCGGCCTGATCCCCGGCCGGCTCCTCCGCGGTGACGGTTTCTGCGGCGGGGGCCTGCGGGGTGTCGCCGGCGGCGAGGGCGTCGAGCAGGCGCTCGGCCTCGGCGCGGCTGAGCGAGGACTGGGCGACCTTGACGATGCCCAGCGCGTCGAGGGCGACGATGAGGTCGCGGGACGTCATCCCGAGGGCCTTGGCCAGCACGTGGACGCGGGTCTTCTCCCCGAGCCGGCCGCGGTCGAAGTCGGCGGCCGGGGTGGTCTCGGCGGCGGGCGCCGGAGTGGTGCCCGGAGTGGCGCGCTTGACCGCGCGCTTGGTCTTCTTCCGCGTGTCTGCGTCACCGGCGGCGCGCTCGGCGACCGGATCGGCGGTCACGGTGGAGTCGGCGGAGGGGTTGGCCATCTTCGCGTCTGTGCCGGCGTTCCGGCGGCCGCCGCGGCGGGTGTTCTTCTTCGGCTGCCCGGTCGGGGCGGCCGTCCCGACGGCGTCGGTGGATTCCGCGGTCCCCGTGGCGGCGGTGGCCTGCACGGCCTGCTCGACCGAGGAGTCGGCGTCCGGGCCCTCCATGGTCTGGGCGGCCGCGCCCGTGGTCTTCTTCCCGGTTTTCTTCGTCGCCTTGGTGCCCGAGCTGCGGGTGGCGCGGCGCTTCCTGGGCTGCTCGGCGGACTCCGCGGCGGTGTTTCCGGTGACGTCGGTGGCTTCGGGGGCCGGTCCCTCTGCGGCGGGGGCGTCGTCGCCCGGCGTCGGGGTGGTCTTCCCGGAAGTCTTGCGTGTGGTCTTCCGTGTCGTCTTCTTCGTCGCCCCGGTGCCCGAGCTGCGGGTGGCGCGGCGCTTCCTGGGCTGCTCGGCGGACTCCGCGGCGGTGTTTCCGGTGACGTCGGTGGCGTCGGCGTTCTTCGCGACGTCCCCGCCTTCCGGATTCTGGGGATCGTTATTGGATGCAGTGGAATCAGCCACGGGCGCTCCTGTAATTGTTGTCCGGCGCGGTTCCCCGGGCGCTGGCGAGATGCTCGCCGCCGCCGCGCAGGGAGACCGGCCGGGAAGATTTCTCGGTCCGGTGTTCAGTTGTCCTCACATGCGCCGCCTCAGCGGACCCCGGCGGGGCGACGACGGCGCAATGGATTCCCATTGTCGCACATTCCACCCGGCCCTCGCCGGAGCGCAGTACCATTGCTTTCGGTATGAAGGACATGGAACGGTACCGGGACGGCCAGGAGATCTCCTGGCCGCTCGCCCTGGCCATGGGTGCCGCTGCCGGAGCGTGTGTCACCCTGTTCCATCTGGAGCTGTTCATCGCCGGGCTGATCGCGCTGGGTGTCCTGGTCCTCCTCGGCCTGGCGCCGGTGATCGTCCACCCGAAGCGGTCCCTGCGCACCGGTCACGTTGTGCGCGTCACCTCGGAGGCGGACTATCCGCAGTCGGCCCACTGGCGGCCGTTCCTGCCCGCCATCGGCATCTTCGCCGCCGGCGTGGGGCTGGAGCCCACCACGGTGGACCCGACGGTGGCCGTTCCCGCCTATTTCACGGCGATGACGGCCTCCAGCACCTGGGCGTTCCGGCGCGCCGGTTCGGAGAGCCGGTGCATCGGGCGGCGCCGGGCACAGGCCGCCCTCGAGAAGGCGGACCTGGCGGAGGCGACCTCCTTCCGTCTGACGGTGGCGGAGGAGCACCGCGGCGTCCTCGCCGGGCTGGTGACGCTCGGCGCGATCGACGGCATCCAGGTGCGGCTGTGGAAACTGGCCGAGGTGACCGGCGCCGGTATCGACGTGCTGCGGGAGAAGATCGCCGGACTGTCGCGGGCCGGGGTGGTGCGCACCTCCGCCGTCGACGCCGGGGACGACCCCTCCCGCGGCCTGGTCGAGCTCACCCCGGTCGGCGTGCGGGTGCTCCACGAATTGCGGCGGCGATGAGGAAGGCACACTGATGGGCAATGAGCTCGAGCGCTACCGGGCACAGCTGAATCTGACCTGGCCGCAGGCACTCGTGCCGGGGGTCGGCCTCGGACTGCTCACGACCTTCGCGCACCTGGGCCTGCTGGTGCCGACGATCGCGGTCGCCGCACTGACCCTGGTGGTCCTGCTGGTCTGGCGCCCGGAGGAACTCTCCGTCTTCAATTCCGGCTACGAGGCCGTCGACTCCCGCCCCGGCGACTACCCCACCTGGTACTACTGGGCGCCCGTCATCCCGCCGGCGGTGACCTTCCTGGCCGGCTTCGCGCTCGAGCCGCTGCCGGTGGCCCCGGTGCTCGCCGGCACCACGTACGGGGCGGCCGCGATGCTGTCCATGACGTGGATGTGCAGACGCATCGGCGGCCAGATGGCCCGCGTCGGCGCCCGCCGCGCCCGCAAGATTCTGGCCGAGCCCGGCCTCGACGGTCTCACGCGGGAACGGCTCGACGCCGCCGAGCACCACCGCACGCTGTTGACCGCGCTGCTCGGTGTGGGTGCCGTGGACGGACTGCGGGTGCGGCTGTGGAAGCTCAACGAGATCATCGGGACCGATCAGTCGGATCTGCTCACCGGCGCCCGGGAGCTGCGCCGGCACGGCCTGGTGGGAATCTCCACCATCGACGCCGGTGACGACGTCAGCCGCCAGCTGCTCGAGCTCACGCCCACGGGCGTGCGGGTGCTGGGCCAGCTCGGGCGTCGATGAGCGTCGACCGCGAAGTACGCGATCAGTTTCCCGGTAGGCCCCCCTTCCGCAGCTCCAGAACAATCAGTGGGTGAACACGTCATCGTGATCGCGGGGTTCGGCGGTGGCTGGCCCTGGCCCGGGCACGCGAAAGGCCCGCACCACCCGGTGCGGGCCTGCGTGAGTGCGGGTTTACAGGTTCGGGAACCAGATGGAGATCTCGCGCTCGGCGGACTCCGGGGAGTCGGAGCCGTGGACGACGTTCTCGCCGACGGTCAGGGCGAAGTCACCGCGGATGGTGCCCGGGGTGGCCTTGGAGACCGGGTCAGTGCCGCCGGCCAGCTGACGCCACGCCTCAATGGCGCGCTCGCCCTCGACGATGCCGGCGACCAGCGGGGCGGAGGTGATGAACTCGACGAGCTCGCCGAAGAAGGGCTTGTCGCGGTGCTCGGCGTAGTGCTGCTCGGCGGTGGTGCGGTCTGCGACGCGCAGGTCCAGGGCGGTGAGCTTGAGGCCCTTACGCTCAATGCGGGAGATGATCTCGCCGACGTGGCCGTTGGTGACGCCGTCCGGCTTGATGAGGATGAGAGTGCGTTCAGTCATGGCGATCACTGTACCGAAGGTGCTTTCCGTCGTCGCGCGAAGGCGGCGCACAGCGGGTCAGTCGAGATCCCGCACGATGTCGCGCGCCTGATCCGGGGAGACGTCCCGGAACCACAGCTGCACCTGGCGGATGGCCCCGGATTCGTTGCCCTGGGACTTCAGCCTGCGGAGAGCGTCCTTTTTCTCCTCGTCGAGGACGATGGGCTGTTCGACGCGGTTCGCGGCCGAGACCTTGAGACCGAGGACGAGGAAGATGCCGGCCACGACGAGTGCGGCGATGGCGAGGAGGCCGGAGACGTTGAAGAGCTGGATGAGGATCGCGACCACGCAGAAGGCGGCGGCCAGGGAGAGGTAGACGGCGCGCATGGGCACCACTTTATCGGGTGCGCACGCCACCCGTCTTGATGACACGTCAACAACGTTGCGGTAGGCTGGCCGCGAGACGACCGAAAGGACCGGCAATGACCAATCTCGAGCGTGACCCGGATGAGCTCGCCCTCGCCCCGGAGAACCCGCGCTGCGTCGACGGCGCGAAGGTCGAGATCATCACCTCCCGCGAGGTCCCGCTGGGCGGACCGCGCGCCATGACCGTCCACCGCACCCTCCCCCAGCGCCAGCGCAGCCTGATCGGCGCCTGGTGCTTCGTCGACCACTACGGGCCCGACGACGTCTCCGTCACCGGCGGCATGGACGTCGCCCCGCACCCCCATACGGGCCTGCAGACCGTCACCTGGCTGTTCGAGGGCCACGTCGACCACCACGACTCCGGCGGCCACCACGCCACTGTCGTCCCCGGCGAGGTCAACCTCATGACCGCGGGCGCCGGCATCTGCCACTCGGAGGTGTCCACCCCCGACACCACCACCCTGCACGGCGTGCAGCTGTGGACCGTCCTGCCCGACTCCGACCGGCAGGGCCCGCGCCGCTTCGACCACCACGAGCCCGCCCCGGTCACCTTCGACGGCGGCGAGGCACTCGTCTTCCTCGGCTCACTGCTGGGCCACGACTCCCCCGTCACCACCTTCACCCCGCTCGTCGGCGCGGAGCTCCGCCTCGACCCCGGCGCGGTGCTCGAGCTGGACGTCGACCCGGACCACGAGCACGGCCTGCTCGTCGACGCCGGCGAGATCGATCTCGAGGGGGTGCGCGTGAACCCCGCCGAACTGGCCTACACCGGCGTGGGCGAGACCCGCCTGCGCATCCGCAACAACGGCGGAACCCGCGCCCGCACGGTGCTCATCGGCGGCGAGCCGTTCACCGAGGAGATCGTCATGTGGTGGAACTTCATCGGCCGCACCCACGAGGAGATCGCGGGCTATCGCGGGGAATGGCAGACACAGGCGGACCGCTTCGGCAAGACTGAAGGGTACGTCGGACACCACCCCGACGGCCCGGAATGGCTCCCGGCCCCGAAGCTGCCCAACGCGGCGATCACCCCGCGGGTCAACCCGTCCCCGGTCGCCCGCCCCGACGAGAGGATCTGATCATGCAGGACAAACTCGGCAACACCGTCGACGTCCACCTGGACCGCGGGAACCACCAATACGTCATCTGCTACCCCAGCGAGGCCGCCACCACCGTCGCCGGCCTCGCGGACTTCCAGGACCGCGACGGCACGGAGGGCCCGGAGCGCATCTTCTTCCACACCGAGGTCGGCGAGGAGTACGGGGGGCGCGGCCTGGCCTCCCTGCTCATCCGCCAGGCCCTGCTCGACACCACCTCCGAGGGCCGCCGGATCGTCGCCGTCTGCCCCTTCGTCAGAAGCCACCTCGAGAAGAAGGGGCACAACGGGGCCTGGCGCGAGCCCACCCCGGACGAGCTCGCCGAGTTCGACGAGGATGAGCGATGAGCCCCCACCCGCCCTACCTGGACAAGTTCCACCCCGATCTCTACCGCGGTCTCGGCGACGTCGCCAAGCAGCTGCGGAAGGTCTTCCCGGACGTGGACCTGCCCACCAGCCTCATCGAGCTGGTCAACGTGCGCGTCAGCCAGCTCAACCGCTGCGGGACCTGCCTGTCCATCCACGTGCCCGCCGCCCGGCGCGCCGGGGTGGACGAGTACAAGCTCGACGTCCTGCCGGCCTGGCGGGAGGTCACCGCCTTCACGGAGCAGGAGAACGCCGCCCTCGAGCTGGCGGAGACCCTCACCCTGCTGCCGCAGGGGCGGAAGAACGGTGACGCGGCGTTGGCCGCCTGTGAGGTCTTCGCCGAGGAGCAGGTCGCCGCCCTCGAATGGGCGATCATCCTCATCAACGCCTACAACCGCATCTCCATCGCCTCCCATCATCCGCTGCTCCCGCCGCGGAAGAGGTGAGCGCCGGAACGCCCGCCCCATCACGGCGGACGACGAAGGCCCGGGACGACGTCACCGTCGTCCCGGGCCTTGTCCGCGCAGCCCCCTACCGCACTACAGGTGCTGGGTGGTCAGCAGTCCGCGCTTCATGCGCTGGATGATGTTCGAGCGCAGATGCAGCAGGTACCACCACACGAGGAGGAAGATGATCGCGATGATGCCCACCGACGGGTGGACGAAGAAGCCGGCCAGCACGCACAGCTGGAGCACCAGGTTCACGGGCAGGGCCCAGCGGAAGCGCTGCAGGAAGGCCAGCACGAGATGGGTCACGCCCACCGCGGTGAGGTAGACCCAGTTGAAGGTCGTCCAGTACACGCCCTCGTCGACCTTGAGGATCACCGTCAGCGACAGCAGGATCGTGATCGCCTCCAGCACCAGGGTGCCGGCCATGACGCCGCGGATGCCCTTCATCGGATCCTTGGCGGGGGCGTGACCGGGGCCGAGCGGGCCGTACTCGGCGGGCCGGGGCTGCTCGCTCATGCGGGGTCCTTTCCGAACAGGGTTCTGGCTTCGCCGGCGGTGACGACGGAACCGGTGATCACGACGCCGGAACCGGACTGGACGTCGGCGTCCTCCGCCAGCTCCACGGCCAGCGCGTAGGCGCCCGGCAGGGAGTCGTCGACGTGGACGCGTTCCTCCCCGAAGATGTCCCGGGCGTACTCCGCCAGATCGTACGCGTCGAGTGCCCGGGGACTCGAATTCTGCGTGCACACGATCTCGCTCAGGTGCGGCTCCAGCGCGGTGAGAATTCCCTTCGCGTCCTTGTCGTCGAGCACGCCGACCACCCCGATCAGCCGCTGGAAGTCGAAGTCGCGCTCCAGCGCCTGCCCGAGGGCCGCCGCGCCGTGGGGGTTGTGCGTGGCGTCGACGAACGTCGTCGGCGAGGTGCGCACCCGCTCCAGGCGCCCCGGTGAGGTCACGCCCGCGAAGCCGCGGCGGACGGTGTCGATGTCCAGCGGGCGGCCCGCCCCAGCGCCGAAGAACGCCTCGACGGCCGCCAGGGCCACCGCCGCGTTGCGGGCCTGGTGCTCACCCGACAGGGGCAGGAAGATCTCGTCGTACTCGCCGGCCAGCCCGCGCAGTTTCAGCTGCTGGCCGCCGACGGCGATGGTGGACTCCACCACCCCGAACTCGGAGTCGGCGCGGGCCACGGCGGCGTCGACGCTCACGGCGCGTTCGAGGATGATCCGCATCGCGGCCGGGTCCTGTCCGGCGACGATGGCGACGTTGTCCGGCGGGGTGAGCGGGTCGGGCTCCTCGCTGCCGTTCCGGCGGGACTTGATGATGCCGGCCTTCTCCGCGGCGATCTCCTCGATCGTGTCGCCGAGGTAGTCCGTGTGGTCGAGCCCGACGGGCATGACCACGGCGACGTCGGACGAGATCACGTTGGTCGCGTCCCACGTGCCTCCCATACCGACCTCGACGACGGCGACGTCGACGGGCGCGTCGGCGAACGCGGCGTAGGCGATGGCGGTGAGCACCTCGAACTTGGACATGCGCACGTCCGAGCGGGCGTCGACCATCTCCACGTACGGCTGGATCTCCCGCCAGATGCGCACGTAGTCGGCCGGGTGGATGGGTTCACCGTCAATGCCGATGCGCTCGGTGACCAGCTGCAGGTGCGGGCTGGTGGTGCGCCCCGTGCGGCGGTGGAAGGCGCGCATGAGCGACTCGATCATCCGCACCGTCGAGGTCTTGCCGTTGGTGCCGGCGACGTGGATGGACGGGTAGGAACGCTGCGGGTTGCCCAGCAGATCCATGAGCAGCTCGATGCGCTCCAGCGACGGGTCGATCTTCGTCTCCGGCCAGCGCTGGTTGAGTTCGTTCTCGACCTCGGCGAGTGCGGCCAGGTCCTCCTCCGTCACCGGACGGGGGACGGGGGCGTCCGCGCCGGTGCCGTGCTCCTTCTCGCCGCCGATGTTCAGGCTCAGACCCGACTCCGTGACCTCCACGGCACCGAAGTCGAGGTCGGCCTCGCCGCCGGCGTCGAGGCCGTCCGCGCCCTCAAGATCCTCGAGGTCCCCGTCGTCCGCGAGGTTGGCGGGCAGCTCCTCCTCGGAGTTGTCCCGGTCGTCGCGGCGTCCCCGGTCCCGGTCCTGTGCGGACATTACTGCTGCACCTCCAATGCCGCCAGCGCCTCGAGCCGGGCGGTGATGCGCTCGACCTCCTCGCCCGCGACCTGACGGCGGGTGCGGATCTTGTCCACGACCTGCTCGGGCGCCTTGGCCAGGAAGGCCTCGTTGCCCAGCTTCCTGCCGGTGGTCTCCAGCTCCTTGTTGGCCACCGACAGATCCTTCTCCAGACGCTTGCGCTCGGCGGCGACGTCGACGGTCCCGGAGGTGTCCAGCGCCACGGCGATGGTGGCCCGGGACAGGCGCAGCTCGATGGCGGCGGATTCGGCGAAACCGTCCTCCGGGGTGGTGACCTTGGCCAGGGAGCGGACGAGCTCCTCCTGGCCGGCGAGGTCGGCGGCGGCGAAGTCGATGGCGGCCGGGACCTTCTGGGATGGCTTGACGCCCTGGTCGGAGCGGAAACGGCGGATTTCGGTGATCAGCTTCTCCGCGTCGGCGATACGGCGGGCGGCGGTCTCGTCGGTGGCCGCGCCGCCGTTGGTGTCCTCCGCGGTCGGCCAGGTGGCCAGGACGATGGACTCCTGCTCGGTCAGGGCCTTCCACAGCACCTCGGTGACGAACGGCATCGCCGGGTGCAGCAGGCGCAGGACGACGTCGAGGACGCGGCCGAGCACCAGCTGGGTGTTGCGGCCGGTGGCGGTCTCCCCCTCGCGCGGGATCTGGGTCTTGGCGATCTCCAGGTACCAGTCGCAGACCTCGTCCCAGGCGAAGTGGTAGAGCGCCTCGTTGGCCTTGGCGAACTGGTAGTCGTCGAAGTAGGCGTCGACCTCCGCGCGGACCTGCTCGAGGCGGTCGAGGATCCAGCGGTCGGCGTCGGTCAGTTCGGCGCGGTCGGGCAGCTCGCCCACGCGCGCACCGTTGAGGAGCGCGAACTTGGTGGCGTTGAACAGCTTGGTGGCGAAGTTGCGGGAGGACTGCGCGGCGTCCTCGCCGACGGGCAGGTCCGTCCCCGGGTTCGCACCACGGGCCAGGGTGAAGCGCAGGGCGTCGGCGCCGTAGCGGGTCACCCAGTCCATCGGGTCGATGCCGTTGCCCAGGGACTTGGACATCTTGCGTCCCTGCTCGTCGCGGACCAGGCCGTGCAGGAACAGGTCGGTGAACGGCACCTGCGGGCGGCCGTTCTCCCCCTCGCCGAGCAGTTCGGGGGTGATCTCGCCGGCGAAGGTGCCGAACATCATCATCCGCGCCACCCAGAAGAAGAGGATGTCGTAGGCGGTGACCAGCACGGAGGTCGGGTAGAACTTCTCCAGCTCCGGGGTCTTCTCCGGCCAGCCCATCGTGGAGAACGGCCACAGGGCGGAGGAGAACCAGGTGTCCAGGACGTCCGGGTCCTGCTCCCAGCCCTCGCCGGTCGGCGGCTCCTCGTCCGGTCCGACGCAGACCACCTCGCCGTCGGGCCCGTACCAGATCGGGATGCGGTGGCCCCACCACAGCTGGCGCGAGATGGTCCAGTCGTGCATGTTGTCGACCCACTCGAAGTAGCGGGGCTCCATGGACTCCGGGTGGACCCTGGTGTCACCCTCGCGGATGGCGTCCCCGGCCATCTGGGCCACGTGGTCGACCTTGACGAACCACTGCAGGGACAGGCGCGGCTCGATGGCCTCACCGCTTCGCTCGGAGTGGCCGACGGAGTGGACGTAGGGGCGGATCTCCTTGACGATGCGCCCCTGCTCGGCCAGCGCCTCGCGCACGGCCACGCGGGCCTCCTCGCGGGTCAGCCCGTCGAACTGCGTGCCGGTGTCACTGATGCGACCGGTGGGATCCATGATCGTGGGCATGTCCAGGTCGTGGCGCAGACCCATCGCGTAGTCGTTCGGATCGTGGGCCGGGGTGATCTTCACCGCACCGGAGCCGAACTCGGGGTCGACGTAAGTGTCGGCGATGACCTTGAGCTTCAGGTCGTCGCGGAACGGGTGGTCGAGGGTCTGGCCGATCAGATCCCGGTAGCGCTCGTCGTCGGGGTGGACGGCCACGGCGACGTCGCCGAGCATCGTCTCCACGCGGGTGGTGGCGACGACGACGTGCGGCTCGTCGTCGTTGAGCGAGCCGTAACGGATGGAGACGAGCTCACCCTCGACGTCCCGGTAGACGACCTCGATGTCGGAGACCGCGGTCTCGAGCACCGGTGACCAGTTGACCAGGCGGTTGGCCCGGTAGATCATGCCGCGGTCGTAGAGGTGCTTGAAGATGGTCTGCACGGCGCGCGACAGGCCCTCGTCCAGGGTGAAACGCTCACGCGACCAGTCCACGCTGTCGCCGATGGCGCGCATCTGGTCGGTGATCTGGCCGCCGTAGTTGTTCTTCCACTCCCAGACCTTGGCGATGAACTCCTCACGGCCGTAGTCGTAGCGGTCCTTGCCCTCGGTCTCCTTGAGCATGGCCTCGACCTTGGTCTGGGTGGCGATGCCGGCGTGGTCCATGCCCGGCAGCCACAGCACCTCATAGCCCTGCATCCGCTTGCGGCGGACCAGGCCGTCCATGAGCGTGTGGTCGAGCGCGTGGCCCATGTGCAGCTGGCCGGTCACATTCGGCGGCGGCAGGACGATGGAGTACGCGGGCCTGTCACTGTCGGGGTCGGCGGTGAAGTAGCCGGCATCGACCCAGCCCTGGTAGATCTCGGCCTCCACAGCCTGGGGATCCCAGGACTTGGGGAGCCTGTCGGCGCGGTTCGTCTCGTTCTGCTCAGTCACGCGCACCATCTTAGCTGCCGGGTGCGCGACGACGACCCTCGCTCTCCACCGCGTGGCAGGAGTGCGCAGCTGCGCACACGGCGCAGCGTGGATGAACGGTGCAGCTAACCCAGCAGGTCGGCCACGGCCTCGCGCTCGGCCCGCAGCTCCTCCACGTTGGCTGCGATGCGCTCGCGCTGGAAATCGTTGAGCTCCAGGCCCTGGACGATCTCCCACTTCCCGTCGCGGGCGACCGTCGGCAGGCCGGCGACCAGGCCGGCGTCGATGCCGTAGGAGCCGTCGGAGACGACCGCGGCGCTCGACCAGGTCTCGGTGCCCGCGATCCAGTCCCGCATGTGGTCGACCGCGGAGGACGCCGCCGACGCGGCCGAGGACTTGCCACGGACCTCGATGATCTCGGAGCCGCGTCTGGCCACCCGCGGAATGAACTCGCCCGTGTACCAGTCGTGGTCGATCCGGTCGGCGATGGGCTGGCCGTGGACGGTGGCCCAGGTGATGTCCGGGAACTGGGTGGCGGAGTGGTTGCCCCACACCACCAGGTTGTCGATGTCGGTGGTGGCGACGTCGAGCCTGGTGGCCAGCTGGGACAGCGCGCGGTTGTGGTCGAGGCGCATCATGGCGGTGAAGCGCTCGGCGGGGATGTCCCGGGCCGCCTGCCGGGCGATCAACGTGTTGGTGTTGGCGGGGTTGCCCACCACGAGCACCCGGATGTCATCGGCGGCGTGGTCGTTGAGGGCCCTGCCCTGGGGCCCGAAGATCCTGCCGTTGGCGGCGAGCAGGTCGGCCCGCTCCTCCCCCTTCCCGCGTGGCTTCGCCCCGACGAGGAAGGCGGCGTTGGCCCCGTCGAAGGCGGTCTCGGCTCGGTCGGTCACCTCGACGGAGGCCAGCAGCGGGAGCGCGGAGTCCCCCAGTTCCATGGCCACCCCCTCGGCGGCGCCCACGGCGTCGGGGATTTCCAGCAGGCTCAGCTCAATGCGGGTGTCGGGACCGTAGACGTCGCCGGCGGCCAGGCGCCACAGCAGGGAGTAGGCGATCTGACCGGCGGCGCCGGTGACGGCGATCTTGGCGGTGGAGGCGGTCATGGGAGGATTCCTCTCGTGCGGGGGCGGGTCGCTGGCCCCAGCCTAGCCCTGCCGGGAGGCGGGGTGTCACCCCCGGATGGGGAGGAAATACTGCCCGGCATCCCTAGGATTGCACCTGATTCCCAGCCCGTTTATGTGGTTCACCCCCGTTTGTGCTGCGTGCGCTTCGACCCCGTTGCCTTTCAGGCACGATAGACACGACCGAGGCGAGGGCTCTCACCGCAGGGCCCTCCGAGCCCGATGCCCGCCCACCCCGCGGCCCACCGGCCCGGCCCCCTGAAACTCTCCGAACATAAGGAACCCAAGGAATGCACTACGACGCAGCCGATCTCCGGCAGGCGGAGTCCGAGCACGATGGTTTCGACGAGACCGTCACCGTCGACCGGGTGATCGAGGTCGCCGTCACCCAGTTCGCCCGTGACGGATTCCACGAGGCGAAGCTCGAGAACATCGCCCGTGCCTCCGGCATGTCGAAGCGTATGATCCACTACCACTTCGGTGACAAGAAGGGTCTGTACCACCGCTCGCTGGTCGCGGCGATCGAGTGGATCCACCCTGACGAGGAGGCGCTGGAGCTCGACTCCAGTGTCCCCGTCGAGGGCGTGCGCAAGCTTGTCGACGCCCTCTTCGACAGGTTCGTGGACCACCCCGACGCCGTGCGTCTGCTGATCATGGAAAACGTCCACCACGTGCTGGGCACTCCCGAGCTCGCGCCCCTGACCGACGAGTCGTCGATGACCCTGCACCTGGACCGGCTGCTCATGCTCGGACAGGACGCGGGCGCCTTCCGCCCCGGCATCTCGGCCGACGACATCTACCTGCTCATCTCCTCGCTGGCGTTCTACCGCACCGCCAACCGGGATCTGACCGTCAACCTCTTCGGGGTGGACATGATGAACGAGGAGAACACCGCGGGCATGCACCGCTTCGTGGTCGACGCCGTCCTGGCGTTTTTGACCTCTAATATCCCGGACTCCGGGTACCGCAGCTACCTCACCCCCAACCTGGCCGGCGACGAGCCGCAGTCCGCGCTAGGCATCTACGATCCCGACCAGAACGACATCTTCGGCGGGAACTGACCGGGAAACCGGACAGCAACGGCCCCGGCTGATCGGCGCAGTCCCCTCGACTGCGCCGACCGACCGGGGCCGCGGCGGTGTCGCCTAAGCGGTCTTCTCCGCTTCCTCGGTGAGCACGAGCTCGGGCTCACCCTCGCCGAGGGCGGCGGCCTCGGTGATGATGACCTCGGCGACGTCCTCCCGGTCCGGCAGGTCGTACATGACCGGCACGAGCAGCTCCTCCATGATGGCGCGCAGGCCACGGGCGCCGGTGCCGCGCTCGAGGGCGTGGTCGGCGATCACGTTCAGGGAGTCCGGTTCGAAGGTCAGCTGGACGCCGTCCATGTCGAAGAGCCGCTGGTACTGCTTGACCAGGGAGTTCTTCGGCTCGGTGAGCACGCGCACCAGCGACTCTCGGTCGAGGTTGTCCACGGTGGCCACGACCGGCAGGCGGCCGATGAACTCGGGGATGAGGCCGAATTTGACCAGGTCCTCGGGGCGCACCTGCGCGAACAGGTCCAGCTTCTCGCGGTCGGAGGCCGTCTCGATCTGGGAGCCGAAGCCCAGGCCCTTCTTGCCCACCCGCTCGGAGATGACCTTCTCCAGGCCGGCGAAGGCGCCGGCGACGATGAAGAGGATATTGGAGGTGTCGAGCTGGATGAACTCCTGGTTCGGGTGCTTGCGCCCGCCCTGCGGCGGGATGGAGGCGGTGGTGCCCTCCAGGATCTTCAGCAGCGCCTGCTGCACGCCCTCGCCGGAGACGTCGCGGGTGATCGACGGGTTGTCGGACTTGCGCGAGATCTTGTCCACCTCATCGACGTAGATGATGCCGCGCTGGGCGCGCTGGACATCGAAGTCGGCGGCCTGCAGCAGCTTGAGCAGGATGTTCTCCACGTCCTCACCGACGTAGCCGGCCTCCGTGAGGGAGGTGGCGTCCGCGATGGCGAAGGGCACGTCCAGCATGCGGGCCAGGGTCTGGGCCAGGTAGGTCTTGCCCGAGCCGGTGGGACCGAGCAGCAGGATATTCGACTTGGCGATCTCGACCTCGTCGTCCCGGTGCTTGCGTGAGGACATCCCGGCGCGCTCGTCGGTGCGGATGCGCTTGTAGTGGTTGTAGACCGCCACGGACAGCACGCGCTTGGCGTCGTTCTGGCCGATGACGTACTTGTCCAGGAAGGCGGAGATCTCCGACGGGCGCGGGAGCTTGTCCTCCTTCTGCTCCGCGGCCTGCGCGGCCCCGATCTCCTCTTCGATGATTTCGTTGCACAGCTCGATGCACTCGTCGCAGATGTACACACCGCCGCCGGCGATGAGCTTCTTCACCTGCTTCTGGCTCTTCCCGCAGAAGGAGCACTTGAGCAGATCGGCGCTTTCTTGCATACGTGCCATGAGGGGTATCGATCTCGTTTCACTCTGGGGAGGGCAGTACTGCCCCGGGTGGTGGTTTCACTCTAACGAATGCGTCAACCCGCCTGCCGGAGGGCAGGCGGGTTGTGGGCCGGTTCCGGCCGGTCCCCGGGGGCTGGGGGCGCGAGCCTACTCCAGACCCTCGGCGACCGCGAACGGCGCCTCGGTGACCTCGCGGACGGACTCGACGGTCTCGCCCTCGGCGCACTGCAGCAGGGTCAGGCCCTCGTTCTCGTCGACGTCGAACACCGCGTAGTTGGTGACGATCATGTCGACGCACTTGGCGCCGGTCAGCGGCAGGAGGCAGGCCGGCAGCACCTTGGAGGCGCCCTTCTTGGTCACGTGGTCCATCATCACGATGATGGACTTCGCACCGTGGACCAGGTCCATGGCACCGCCCATGCCCTTGACCATCTTGCCCGGAATCATCCAGTTGGCCAGGTCACCGTGCTGGGAGACCTCCATGGCGCCGAGCACCGCGACATCGACGGCGCGGGAGCGGATCATGGCGAAGGAGTCGGAGGAGGCGAAGTAGGAACCGCCCTCGTTGACGGTGATGGTCTCCTTGCCGGCGTTGATCAGCTCGGGGTCGAGCTCGTCCTCGGTCGGGTACGGGCCGACGCCGAGGATGCCGTTCTCGGAGTGCAGGACGACCTCGAGGTCCTCGGGCAGGTAGCCGGGAATGAGGGTCGGCATGCCGATGCCGAGGTTGACGTACTGGCCGTTGACGAGCTCCTCGGCCACACGCGCGGCCATCTGTTCCTTGCTCCAGGTCATTACTTGCTCACCGTCCTGTTCTCGATACCGGTCTCCTGCGGGCCGACCGCCACGACGCGGTCGACGTAGATGCCGGGGGTGTGGACCTCGTCCGGGTCAATCTCGTCCACGAGGTGCTCGACCTGGGCGATGGTGACCTTGCCGCTCATGGCGACGTCCGGGTTGAAGTTGCGGGCGGTCCTGCGGAAGACGAGGTTGCCGTAGCGGTCGGCCTTGTGGGCGTGGACCAGGGCGAAGTCGGCGCGGATGCCCTCCTCCAGCACGTAGAGGCGGCCGTTGAACTCGCGGGTCTCCTTGGGCTTGGAGACCTCGGCGACGGTGCCGTCGGAGTTGTAGCGCTGCGGCAGGCCACCCTCGGCGACCTGGGTGCCCACACCGGCGGTGGTGTAGAACGCCGGGATGCCGGCGCCGCCGGCGCGCATGCGCTCGGCGAGGGTGCCCTGCGGGGTGAACTCCACGGTCAGCTCGCCGGAGAGGTACTGGCGGGCGTACTCCTTGTTGGAGCCGATGTAGGAGCCGATGGTGCGGGAGATCCTTCCGTCCTCGAGGAGGAGGCCGAGTCCGAAGCCGTCGGTGCCGCAGTTGTTGGAGATGATCGTCAGGTCGCCGGCCCCCTGGGCGCGGAGCGAGTCGATGAGTCGGGCGGGGATGCCGACGAGTCCGAATCCGCCGACGGCGATGGACGCGCCGTCGTGAATGTCGGCCACGGCCGCATCAGTCGTTGAAAAGGTCTTGTCCAGCATGATTAAAACTGTACACTGATGTTCACGATCTGCACAAGGGTTCGCAACGTGAACTTTGTGATGATCATTACCCCCACCATCCACGAAAGGAGCCGGAATTGGCGTCGGGAGAGACACCCAATGTCCAGTCCCTCGTCCGCGGCCTGTCGGTCATCCGGACCTTCAACGCCGACCGGCCGCGACAGACCCTCGCCCAGGTCGCCGAGGCGACCGGCCTGGCGCGGGCCACCGCGCGGCGCTTCCTCCACACGCTCGTCGGGATCGGGTACGCCGACACCGACGGCGTGGAGTTCTGGCTGACCCCGCGTGTCCTCGAGCTCGGTTACAGCTACATGTCCGGGCTCGGCCTGCCGGCCATCGCCCAGCCCCGGCTGGAGGAGCTCTCCCGCCAGGTGGGCGAGTCCAGCTCACTGTCCGTCCTCGACGGCCCGGACATCGTCTACGTCAACCGCGTGCCGGTGCGGCGCATCATGACCGTGTCGATCACCATCGGCACCCGCTTCCCGGCGTACGCGACCTCGATGGGGCGTGTCCTGCTGTCCGGGCTGATCCCCGGGGAGCTCGACGAGTACTTCGAGGCCACCGAGCTGGTCACTCTGGCGCCGACCACCATCCACGAGGAGTCCCGTCTGCGCGAGGAGATCGCTCGCGTGCAGGATCAGGGTTGGGCGATCGTCGATCAGGAGCTCGAGCCGGGTCTGCGCTCGCTGGCCGCCCCGGTCCACAGCACCGAGGGCAGAATCGTGGCGGCGGTCAACATCTCCACACAGACCGCCGTGCATGATCTCGATGAACTCCACCGGGCGTTCCTGCCGTCGCTGATCGACACCGCACGGCAGATCTCCGCGGATCTCTCCGCGACCGAACTGTTCTAGAAAGGAACCACACCACATGTCCTCCACCACCCCGCAGGACACCGACATCGTCCTGTGCTCCCCGCTGCGCACCCCCGTCGGCCGCTACGGCGGCATCTTCACCGACGTGCCGGTCCAGGACCTGGCCGCCACCGTCGTGCGCGCCGTCGTCGAGCGCACCGGCATCGACGCCGCCGAGGTCGACGACCTCATCCTCGGCCAGGCTGCCCCGAACGGCGCCGCCCCGGCCCTGGGCCGCGTCGTCGCCCTCGACTCCGGCCTGGGTGAGTCCGTGCCGGGCATGCAGCTGGACCGCCGCTGCGGATCCGGCCTGCAGGCCGTGGTCACCGCCGCCGCGCACATCTCCGCCGGGGCGGCCGACCTGATCATCGCCGGTGGCGCGGAGTCCATGTCGCGCACCGAGTACACCGTCGACGCCGACGTCCGCTGGGGCAAGAAGGGCGGCAACATGGTCTTCCGCGACCGCCTCGCCGAGGCCCGCGAGACCGCCGGCGGCAGGCACCACCCGATCCCGGGCGGCATGATCGAAACGGCCGAGAACCTGCGCCGCGAGTACTCCATCGACCGCGAGGCCCAGGACAAGCTGTCCGTGGCCTCCCACGAGCGGGCCGTCGCCGCCCAGGAGAACGGCATCTTCGCCGAGGAGATCGTGCCCGTGACCGTGCCGGGTAAGCGCCGCAAGGATCCGGAGCAGGTCATCGACCGCGACGAGCACCCGCGCCCGGGCACCAGCGTGGAGTCCCTGGCCAAGCTGCGCCCGGTCATGGGCCGCCAGGACGAGGAGGCCACCGTCACCGCCGGCAACGCCTCCGGCCAGAACGACGGCGCGGCCGCCATGATCGTGACCACCCGCGCCAAGGCCCGCGAGCTGAACCTGACCCCGGTGGCCAGCCTGCGCGGCTGGGCCGTCGCCGGCGTCGCCCCGGAGACCATGGGCATCGGCCCGGTCGCCGCCACCAGCAAGGTCCTCGACCGTCTGGATCTCACCCTCGACGACATCGACCTCATCGAGCTCAACGAGGCCTTCGCCGCCCAGGCCCTGGCCGTGCTCTCCGAGTGGGGCATCGACGCCGAGGACCCGCGCCTGAATCCGCTGGGCTCCGGCATCTCCCTGGGCCACCCCGTCGGCGCCACCGGCGCCCGTATGCTCGTCACCGCGTCCCACCAGCTGCAGCGCAGCGACGCCAACACCGCCCTGGTCACCATGTGCATCGGCGGCGGCCAGGGCCTGGCCGCCGTGCTCGAGAAGGAGGAGAACTAAATGACCGTCCTGCATCACGTCACCTACGGCAAGACGAACGCCGACAACGGCACCGTCGTCCTGCTGGGGTCCATCGGCTCCACGACCGACATGTGGCTGCCGCAGCTCGACGCCCTGTCCCGTGACCACCGCGTGATCGCCCTCGACCACCGCGGCCACGGCAGCTCCCCGGTCGTGCCGGGCCCGGCCACCATCGAGGCCCTGGCGGCGGACGTCCTGGAGACCCTGGACACCCTCCACGTCGAGGACTTCGCCGTGGTGGGCCTGTCCCTGGGCGGCGCCGTCGCCCAGTACCTGGCCGCGACCTCCCCGCGCGTCACCCGCGCGGTGTTCATGTGCACCTCGCCGAAGTTCGGCACCCGCGAGTCCTGGATCGAGCGCGCCGCCGCCACCCGCTCCACCGGCACCGGCGCCCTGGCCGATGCCGTCATCGGCCGCTGGTTCAGCCCCGGTTTCCTCGAATCGAGGCCGGCCACGACCAACCATTACCGGACCATGGTCGCCTCCTGCGACGACGAGGGCTACGCCAGCTGCTGCGAGGCCCTGGCCAACTGGGACTTCCAGGACCGTCTCGCCGAGATCTCCGTGCCGGTGCTCACCATCGCCGGTGGCGACGACCCCTCCACCCCGCCGGAGACCCTGCAGGGCATCGCCGACGCCGTCTCCGGCGAGGCGCGCGCCGAGGTGCTCTCCCCGGGCGCCCACGTACCCACCGTCGAACGTCCCGCCGAAGTCAACGCCCTGCTCCAGGAATTCCTGGGCGCCTGACCCGGCACCCCCCCCACCTCAGGAGGCCACCCATGAGTGCACTGCCCCTGCTCGCTGTCGAGAAACCGCATCTGCCCCGCCCCTCCCTCCGGGAGATCGCGCGGGACACCGGCCCCCAGGAGATCGGCAACGGTCTGGTGGCGCTGATCTTCTCCGCCTCCGGCCCCATCGCCGTGATCCTGGCGGCCGCCGCGGCCGGGAACCTGAGCGCGGAGGAGACCTCCTCCTGGATCTTCGGGGCCTTCCTCGGCAACGGCATCCTGACCCTGTTCCTGACCTGGCTCTACCGCAGCCCACAGGCCTATTTCTGGACCATCCCCGGCACCGTGATCGTGGGCGACGCCCTCGTGCACCTGAGCTTCGGGGAGGTGGTCGGGGCCTATCTGGTCACCGGTGTCCTGATCTTCCTGCTGGGGTGGACCGGCCTGATCGGCAGGATCATGGCGGCGCTGCCGCCGACGATCGTGATGGCGATGGTCGCGGGCATCTTCCTGCGCTTCGGCCTGGATCTGATTACCGCGGCCACCGGTGACCCGCTCATCGCCGTCCCGATGATCCTCATCTTCGTCGCGCTGAGCATCGTGCCCCGGATCGCGGCGGTGGCCCCGCCGGTGGCGGTGGCCGCGGTCGTCGGCACGCTCATCGCGATCGTCGCCGGACGCCTGGAGCCGGGGATCCTCGACGACGGCCTGATCGCCTCCCCGGTGTTCGTCTCCCCGGAGTTCTCGCTGGGCGCGATGGCGGAGCTGGTGGTCCCGCTGGCGATCACCGTCGTCATCGTCCAGAACGGGCAGGGCGTGGCCGTGCTGCAGGCCGCCGGCCACCGGCCCGGCGTCAACCTGGCGGCCGCGGCCAGCGGCCTGGTGTCAATCCCGATGGCGTTCATCGGCAACATCTCCAGCTGCCTGACCGGCCCGACCAACGCCCTGATCGTCTCCGGCCCCAACAAGGAGCGCCACTACGTTGCGGCGATGGTCACCGCACTCGGGGCGATCTGCGTCGGCCTGTTCTCCCCCGCGTTCGTCGGTTTCATGCTGGCCATGCCGGCGTCCTTCGTCGCCGCACTCGCCGGCATCGCCATGCTCACCCCGCTGAAGAACGCCTTCGTGGCGGGCTTCTCGGGGGCCTTCTCCACCGGCGCACTCGTGTGCTTCCTGGTGACCGTCTCCGAGATGACGCTGCTCGGCATCACCGCCCCGTTCTGGGGCATCGTCTTCGGCTGCCTGATCGCCTGGTTGATGGACCCGAAATCGGCGAAGACCGAGCCCGAGGCTGAGACCGAGTCAGAGACCGTGCCCGCGGCCCCGGACGATCCCGCGGGCGATGATTCCTGCGACGAGGCCCGCCAGGCCGCGCTCCTGGAGGACAGTGAGGCCCGTGAGGCCGCGGCCCGGGAGGCCGCCCGACGGCAGTCGTCGAAACACTGAGCCGTCCTCCCCCACCTGCCCACCACGCCGGTACCGCCCGGGTCATCTCCCGCGACGGTGACCGGCGTGGTGTCGTCGGTGCGCCCCTTGCCCGCAGAAACCGGTTCCCACCAGCCCCAGGGCTGATAATCTCGGACGGGACATGAGCACGCTCTTCCTCCGGCACATCCGCCGTCACCTGTTGGCGCGGGTGACCACCGCGGCCGGCTCCGGCCCCTCCGGTTCCCTGATCCTCATCGGCGGCCCGGAAGGGGCGAAACGTTCCACCGCCCTCGACGCCCTGGCGGCCCCGCTGTCCCACCGGCCGCAGGTGCGGATTCCGCTGTTTGCGTGGTACCGCGCACAGCCCGGCGCGGTCCGGGAGTTGCTTCCCCCGTTGGAGGACGACACGGTCCTGCTCATCGACGATCTGCACCACGCCGACGAGCCGTCCCTCGAGTTCCTCGTCACCCGGGTGCGTCGGCCGGGTTCCCCGCTGACGGTCCTCGCGACCGTCGACGGCCCGGATCTGGACCCGCTGGCCTCCCGGGTGATTCACCTACCACCCCTGACGCTGCCGGAGAGCGCCGCCTACCTGCGTTCCGTCGCCGGGGACCGGGTGCCCGCCGACACCGTGGAGGCGGTGCACGCCATGACCGGTGGCTGGCCCGGGTTCATCGACGAGGTGGTGGCGGCCGCGCCGGGCGGCCATCTCGCGGTGCCGGGTGCCACGGTCCCGGTTCCGGAGCCGTGGCGGAACCGGTGGGCGGGTATCTGCGAGGGCCTGGACCCCGCGACCGTCGATGCCCTGCACCGCGGGGATCTCGACCGGGCCCCGGAGGCGGTGGCGCGGGGCGTCCTCCACGGTGTGCCGACCGCGCGGGGCCGGCGGTGGCTGTTCCGGGACCCGCGCGACGCGGCGGTCGCGGCCAGCCTCAACCCGGACCAGGCCGTCCCGGACTCCCCCGCCGGGGAACACGGTTCGGTGGCCTACGAGCGTCGGCAGCTGGCCAAGGCCCTGTCCGGGGCGGCCCGGCTCAACCTGCCGGTGGCCGATCTCTACCTGGGTGAGTGCCGGGGACGGGTGGAGCCGGAGAAGCAGGACAATCTGCGCGGCTATCTGGCCCTGTACGCCGGGCATCCCCGTGGCGCGCACGCCTACCTGGATGAGCCCGGCCCCGAACCGGAGCAGGCGGTGCGCGGGGTACTGCTCTCCCTGGCGGACTGGGATCCGGTGGGCATGCAGCGCAAGGTGGCCGCCATCCGGCAGAGTGGGGACCCGGAGTCCACCGCCGTGATGGAGGCCCGCATCGTCGGGCTCGTGGCCGACGCCGCGCTGTCCGGCCGGATGCCCGCCATCGACCTCGCCCCGACCAACTCGCTCAACGGCCAGCGCCTGGGCATGGTCCACGGCTGGCTGTCGCTGGCCTTCGACGATCCGCTCACGGCCCGGGAGAAACTGCAGCCCCTGCCCGGGCGCTCCCCCGTGACCGGGTTGTGGCAGGACGCCTGGCTGGCCCGCACGCTGTACGTGCTCGGCGAGTGGTCGGAGGCGGCGCTGGTGGTGGAGCGCGGCCTGGCCAGCGCCGAAACCCACGGCATCCGCCTGCTCGAGCCCCTGCTGCTGTGGACCGGCGCCCAGATCACCGCGATGCAGGGGGATGCGGCACTCTCGCAGAACTACCTGCATCGGCTGACCCTGGGCGAGGACGCCTTCCTGATCCAGAAGCTTCCCTCGGCGATGGGCAAGATGATCGTCTCGGCCAGCAACTCCGACCTGCCCACCGCACTGCGCGCCGGCGAGCAGCTCGCCCAGATCGTCACCGGCACCGACACCCAGCACCCCGGATTCTGGCCCTGGGAGGACGTGTACGCGCAGACGCTCATCCGGGCGGGCCGCATCGACCGGGCCGACGAGGTCATCAGCTCGGCCGAGGAGCGCCACTCCCCCTCTGGCCTGGTCTCGTTGACCGCCAAGAACGCCGTTCCGCGGGCGACCATCCAGCTGCAGCGCGGCCAGCTGACGGCAGGCCTGCGCACCTTCCAGGACGCGGTCGACGCGATTTCCTCCGTACCCATGCCCGCCTACCAGTCCCGCATCCTCTTCGAGTACGGCAAGGTGCTGCGCCGGCACGGCCGGCGTTCACAGGCCGACGACATCCTCTCCCGCGCCGCCGAGGTCTTCGGCCGGATGGGGGCGACCGCCATGGTGGAGCGCTGCGCGGCGGAACGGCGCATCGGCGGGGTCGGCGGGCACCACCGCGGCCGGCACGGGCTGACCCCGCAGGAGGAGCAGATCGCCCTGCGGGTCGCCGAGGGTGCCACCAACGGAGAGGTGGCCCGGGAGCTGACCCTGTCGACGAAGACGGTGGAGTACCACCTGACCCGCGTGTACCGGAAACTCGAGGTGCGCTCCCGGCAGGAACTGCGTGAGCTGCTGAACGCGGGGTGAGCCGCAGGTCGGGAGATCATCTGCGGCAGAAAACCGACCTCCCTGTTCGGGCGCTGACCGGTTGGTCCACCCCCACTGCCCGGGCCTTCTCCGGGCCTTTCTCCGGGGAAGGTTCAAGGTGACCACCGCTTATCGGCGTTCCTTATGCCGATTTCCATGGTTGTCTTCTGGCTTGCCGCCGGGAGATCCCGATGCTTCGTGGGCCCCTCACTCCCGAGCTCCGGGATCCCGGTCAATCCGGCCTGGCTCCGGACCGTCCAGGGCTTCGCCCCGGGCGTGCCGGTGACCAGCTCCACGCCGGCCTGCAGGTGGGCGTGGCCTACGGCGTCCACTCGGTCGGCAGCTCCGTGCGGCGTGGGTGAGGGAGCCGCCGGGCCGGCCGGGCCCGGCAGTTCGGCCAGCGGGACGTCGGCAAGCGCCAGCGTGTGCGACAGGGAGATGTCCGGGCCGATCAGTCCGGGCAGGTGGGTTCCGGTGACGGCCGTGGGCCGGGCCGGGCGGAAATGACACGAGCCCCGCGGCCGGCGCAGAAACTGCGCGGGCCGCGGGGCCCTGGTACGGGGTGCCGGATCAGCCTCGGAGGGATCCTCCGGTTCAGGAGGACGTCGCCGCCTTCTCCCCGCCGCGGCCACGCAGGGTCACCGAGGTGGAGAAGATCAGCGCCCCGAGCAGGCCGATGCCGGCGAAGGCGAAGAAGCCCCAGGGGTAGGCGATGCCGGCGGTGACCAGCAGGCCACCGACCAACGGCCCGGAGATCGCCCCCAGGCGGCCGATGCCCGCGGAGAAGCCCATGGCGGTGGCGCGCACCGAGGAGGGGTGGTTCTCACCGACGAAGGCGTAGACCAGCACCTGGGAGCTGAACACGAACACGCCGGTGAGCAGGACCGCGACATAGAGGGCGATCATCGGCATGCGCACGGCCAGCAGCGCGAGGAACACCGCGGAGAGGAAGAACCACAGCAGTGCCGTGCGGCGCGGGGACTGGCTGTCGGCGACCTTGCCGGCGATGACCAGGCCGATCACGGCGCCGATATTGAGCACCATCAGAAAGCCGAGGGAGTTGCCCAGGTCGTAGTCGGCCTGGACCATGATCTGCGGCAGCCAGGTGTTCATGCCGTAGACCAGCAGCAGGCCCATGAAGGAGGTGCCCCAGATGGCGATGGTGTTGCGGCGGAAGGTGGGCCGGAACAGCGCCGCCAGACCACCGGTGCCGGCCTCCGCCTCGTGCCGGCGGTCCAGGTCGTCCTCGGTGGACAGGCCGTAGGCCGTGGCGATCGCCGTGGCCTCTTCCTCCCGGCCCTTCATGCGCAGGAACTGCGGGGACTCCGGTAGCAGGAAGTACAGGGCGGGCACCAGGATCAGGCCGGGGACGGCGCCGGCAATGAACATGGAGTGCCAGCCGAAGGCCTCGATCAGCAGCAGCGCCAGGAAGGCGGTGGCCACGGCGCCGACGTGGTAGCCGGTCATCAGGGTCGTCGAGGCGGAACCGGCCTTGGAGCCGGGGCGGAACTCGGTGGCCATCGCGATGCCGGTGGGCAGCGCGCCGCCGAGGCCCACACCGGAGAGGAAGCGCCACAGGATGAACAGCGCGACACTGTCGGTGAAGGCCAGCAGCAGGGTGAAGATGGAGAAGGACAGCACGGAGAACATCAGCACCCGGCGGCGGCCGAGCTTGTCGGTGAGGAACCCGATGGCCAGGGCGCCGATGGTCATGCCGATCAGACCGGCGGTGCTGACCGTGGTGGCGTCACCCGCGCTCAGATCCCAGCCCGGGTCGGCCAGCATGGACGGGATGGTGGCGCCGAGGACGACGAGGTCGAAGCCGTCGAGCAGGATCGCCAGCCAGAGCAGGGTGATGACGGTGCCCACGCTTCTGGTGGGGCGTGAGGCGGTGGCGGACTTAGTCGGTGTCATGGTCCTTAGATCTCGAATCGGGGGAGGTCGAGGCCGACGTACTGCTGCGCCAGGTAGGTGCGGCCGGCCTCGGTGGACAGGACGGATTCCAGCTCCGCGATGCGGCGGCGGGTCTGGAAGTGCGGGTCGCCGGGCACGGAGTGCAGCATGGACGACATCCAGTAGGAGAAGTGCTGGGCTTTCCAGATGCGCGGCACGGCGAGCGCCGAGTACTCGTCGAGCAGGTCGCGGTTGCCCTTCTTGACGGCGCGCACCAGGCCCGGGGCGAGCACGGCGACATCCGCGACGGCCAGGTTCAGGCCCTTCGCCCCGGTCGGCGGGACGGTGTGGGCGGCGTCGCCGGCGAGGAACAGCCGGCCGCGCTGCATCGGGTCCGTGACCGCGGAGCGGAAGCGCAGGACGGCCTTGTCGAAGATCTCGCCCTCGGAGACCTGCAGGTCCTCGGAGTCCACACGGGTGTGCAGCTCGGACCAGATGCGCTCATCCGACCACTGCTCCACCGTGTCCTCGGGATTGCACTGCAGGTAGTAGCGCTGGACGGTGGGGGTGCGCGTGGAGATCAGCGCGAACCCGTTGTCGTGGGTGCCGTAGATCAGTTCCTTCTGCGTCTGCGGGGCGTTGACCAGGATGCCGAACCACGCGTAGGGGTACTCGTGGCGGTCGCGCACCGCACCGTCGAGCTCTAGGACGGGCGTGCGGTACGGGGACTTCGAGCCGTCGCCGGCCACCACGTAATCGCACGTCAGCGTCTGCTGCGCCCCGGAGGCGTCGGTGTAGGTGACGGTGACCTCGTCACCGTCGTAGCCGGTGACGTCGTCGACGGTGGTCTCGAAGTGGATGGCCCCGCCGTCCTCGAGACGCTTGGCGATGAAGTCCTTGAGGTACTCGTGCTGCGGGTAGACGGCCATGTGGTGGCCGGTCAGCTCGGTCAGTCCGATGCGGGTGCGCCTGCCGTCGATCGAGATCTCGATGGCGTCGTCGATGTCGGCCTCGCGGTCCATGCGCTCACCGACACCGGTCTCACGCATCAGCCGCATGGTGCCCTGCTCGAGGACGCCGGCGCGCACGGTCTCCTCGACGTCCGCACGCGAGCGGGACTCGAGGATCACGGACTCGACGCCGTGCCGGTGCAGCAGGTGGGACAGGGTCAGGCCGGCCGGGCCGGCCCCGATGATGGCGACAGGGGTGTGGGACATGTCAGTTCTCCTCTTCTGCGACAGCGGCGGACAGCAGCTTGAAACCGTGGTTGGAGTTCGGCACGCCGGCGTAGACGGCGGTGTGCAGCAGCACCTCGGCGATCAGATCCTTGTCGACGCCCGCCCGCAGCGCGGCACGGATGTGCATGTCCAGCTCGCCGTCATTGCCCACGGCGGTCAGGACCGCGATCGTCAGCAGGCGGCGCTGCGTGTGGTCCAGGCCCTCGCGGTTCCAGATATCGCCCCAGGCGGTGCGGGTGATGAAGTCCTGGAAGATCTCGGTCGTCGGCGTCTGCTTCGCGACGGCCGCATCGACGTGCGCGTCGCCGAGCACGGTCCGACGGTTTCTCATGCCGACCTCGTGGGCCGCGGCACGTCCGGAGTCGTACTGGTCACTCATCGTGGTCATTCCTTATCTACTGGTGGGCGGGGTCGGTGCGATCGGTGCGGTCGGTGAGACCGGCGAGGATGAGGTCGACGATCTCCCCGGCGTGGCCGGTGGCGTCGTCCGGCCCGTTGCCGGTGCGGGTCATGTTGCGGGCCATGGCGTCGGTGTCCACGTGGATCCCGTCGAGGCTGGCGTGCAGGCGGGCCACCGCGGAGGCGGTCGCGGCCAGCAGGTCGCGCAGGGACTGCCACTCGGCGTGCCAGCTGCCCACCCCGCGCTGCCAGCGGCAGTCGAGGGCGTCGAGCAGCGTGGCGGCCAGTCCCGGGGTGCGGCGGGCGTAGCCGTCGCAGGCGACGGCCGCGGCCGGATTGGCCTTGTGCGGCATTGAGGAGCTGCCACCGGGGGTGGGTTCGCGCAGCTCGCCGATCTCCGTGACGGAGTGGGCGATGATGTCGCCGGCGACCTTGCGCACGCTGCCCGCGAGCTGCGCGGCAGCGGTCGCCACGGTCGTGAAGGGCAGCCGGTTGGTGTGCCAGACCAGCGGCCGGTCGGCCAGGCCGAGCCGCTCGGCGAGACGATCGTGGATTTCGATGCCGTGGGGGTGCGTGGCCGCCAGGTTGCCGGTCGCCCCGGCGTACTGCACCGGCAGCGCCAGAAACGCGCGCTCCAGCTCGCCGGCCGCCCGGTCGACGCCCTCGGCCCAGCCGGCGGCGATCAGCCCGAAGGTGGTCGGCAACGCCTGCTGGCCCAGCGTGCGTCCCATCACCGGGGTGAGGCGGTGGGTGCGCGCCTGCCCGGCCAGGAGCGCCACGACGTCCCGGGCCTGGGCGACGATGACCCCGCCCGCGCGCCGGGCGCACAGGGCCAGGGCGGTGTCGACGCCGTCCTGGCTGGTCGCCCCCACGTGGATGCCTGCCGTGTTGTCGGGGGTGAGCTTCTTCAGTCCGGCGGCGATCGGGATGGTGGGGGTGCCGCCGGACACGGAGGCCGCGGAGATCTCCGCGACGTCGAGAACGTAGCGGTCGAGCGCGCCGCGGGCGGCCTGCGCGTCGGCGGCCGTGATCGCGCCGCAGTCCTCGGCGGCGTCGGTCAGCGCCCGTTCGAACTCCACGATCGCGGCCAGGAAGGCCCCGTCGGAGAGGTGGCGGTGGGCTCGCGTGTCACCACCGGCGAGGTCGCCGTAGGTGGACCGGCACAGATCCATGGACATCTGCTCCTTGACTTGAGGGCGGGGGACGGTCTCAGACGCGGAAGAAGGGGGTCTCCCGGGTCGGATCGTCGTGCTGCATGACGATCTCCAGCCGGTAGCCGTCACCGGTCTTCTCCGCGACGAGCAGATGGCGGCGCTCCTCCGGCACGGCGTTGAGCACCGGGTCGGCGGCGTTGGCCTGTTCGTTCTCCGGGAAGTAGAGGCGGGTGTAGAGACGCTCGAGCATGCCGCGGGCGAACACCCCCAGCTTCAGGTGCGGGGCCTCGGTGTCGGCGCCCTCGAACTCGATCGCGCCCGGGAGGAGGGTGGTGAAGGTGACGCTGCCGGTGCCGTCGACCATGCCGCGGCCCAGACCCCGGAAACCCTCGACGGTGGCCTGGTCCCCCGTGCGCGGATCCAGCGGGGAATTGAAGACGCCGTCGGTCCCGGTCTGCCAGACCTCGATCATGGCGTCGGAGATCGGGTTGCCGTCGCCGTCGATGACGGTGGTGGTGACGTGGACGGCGCCCTCGGTGCCCTCGGGGACGATCTGCTCGGAGTCGTCGAGGGTCAGACCGATGTGGACGTAGGGCCCCACGGTCTGGGAGGGGGTGATGCCGAACCCGGCCTCGTCCTGGTCGCGGATGCCCGAGACCGGGTAGCGGAACTCCGTGGCGTTGGAGGTGTCGATCATTTCTGACTCCTTGGCTGTGCTGACTGGTGGGGGCGGTCTACTCGAACGGGGTGGCGTGGGCGCCACGCAGGATGATGTCGAACTTGTAGCCGAGGGCGAAATTCGGGCGGGTCTCGTCGTAGTCGAAGACGGCGATCATGCGTTCGCGCGCGCCGGCCGGCACGGAGTTGTAGATCGGGTCCTGGAAGAACATCGGATCACCCGGGAAGTACATCTGGGTGACCAGGCGCTCGGTGAACTGGCGGCCGAACAGCGAGAAGTGGATGTGGGCGGGGCGCCAGGCGTTGTGGTGGTTGCCCCACGGGTAGCAGCCCGGCTGGATCGTGTAGAAGCTGTAGTGGCCGTTCTCGTCGGTCAGGGTGCGGGCCACGCCGTTGAAGTGGGGATCCAGCGGGGCCGGCCAGGAGTCGTTCTTGTGGCGGTAGCGGCCGGCGGCATTGGCCTGCCAGGCCTCGACCAGGGTGTTGGGGACGGGCTTGCCGTCCCAGCCGAGGACCCGGCCGTGGACGAAGATGCGCTGGCCGATGGCCTCCCCGCCGTTGGCCTGCGTCATGTCGTTGTCGATACCGCCGAAGTCACGGTCGCCGAAGACCGGACCGGTCAGCTCACCGAGGCGCTCCGGGACCATGATCAGGTCGTTGTTCGGGTTGCGCTTGATGGTGGTCCGGTACTCCGGGAAGTGCAGGGGCGCGAAGACCCCCTCGGTGGACGCGTTGTGTGTGGTGGTCAACCGTGACTCCATGATGAGCCCTCTCTGTGATCTGCCCTACAGTGATGACGCTCACGATAGGAGTACGGTTCAGGCCACAGCAACTCGTTCACGGAACGAACAACGAAGTCATGAGTGAAACATCACTGGCCAGCGGCTTTGCCTCCACACCCCTGCCCCAGGGGTTGGTCAGGGGTGTGGCTCAGGGTCCGTGACGAAGATCAGGGGGCCGTGCCCGGCCCGGCGCCCGTCCCGCTCATGTCGTGCGGCCTCCCTACCGGTCGAGAAGATCCGGGCCATTTTCCGCGCCCCAGGGCCGACGGCGGCTCCGGGGGTGGTGAAGGGATGAAAATAATTCCGGCGAATCGTCCCGCCGTCGCGTAATGTGCTTGAAGTCCCGCGGTTCAGAGAGCCCTCGATCTCCGTGGACGAAGCGCGGCCCGCCCCTGCGGCCGCGCCTTGTCACCCACACGTTCCTGCCTCTCCCCCGGAGCCCCGGTACCCGAGCTGCAGCTGTACCCATCCCGAAAGAATCACCCGTGGATATCCGACAGCTCATCGACACCACCCGCATGGGCGGCTACCAGTGGCTCATCATCGGCCTGGCCGCCTTCCTCAACGCCCTCGACGGCTACGACCTCGTGGCCATGGCGTTCACCTCCCAGTCCGTCAGCGCGGACTTCGGCCTGTCCGGCGCCCAGCTCGGCTGGCTGCTCTCCGCCGCGCTCATCGGCATCGGCGTCGGCTCGATCATCCTCGCCCCGCTGGCCGACCGCTTCGGCCGCCGGCGCCTGATCATCACCGCCCTGCTCATCGACCTGGTCGGCCTGACCTGCTCGAGCTTCGCCACCAACTTCGAGACACTGCTGGCCTTCCGGGCCCTCACCGGCATCGGCGTCGGCGGCATCCTCGCCTGTGTGACGGTCGTGGTCAGCGAGTATTCCAACCTGCGTTTCCGCGGCCTGGCGATGTCCATCTACTCCGCCGGTTACGGTCTCGGCGCCTCCCTGTGCGGCGTCCTGGCCGCCCAGGCCATCCCGGCCTACGGCTGGCAGTCGGTGTTCATCACGGGTGCCGGCCTGACCCTGCTGGCCCTGGCGCTGACCCTGTTCTTCCTCCCGGAGTCCGTCGACCACCTCGCCGCCCGGGGCCGGACGGAGCAGGTGGAGGCCGTCGCCCGCCGCCTGGGCAAGAGCGGACCCGTCACGGCGTCGGCGAAGCAGGCCGGGGAGCAGCCCCGCACCCGCACCCGCGAGATCCTCTCCTCCGGTTACCTGGGAACCACGCTGAAACTGTGGGTCGCGTTCTCCCTGATCACCTTCGGCTTCAACTTCGCCAACCAGTGGACCCCGCAGCTGCTGACCGAGTCCGGACTCTCCGCGCAGCAGGGCATCATCGGCGGCATCATGCTCTCCTTCGGTGGCACGATCGGTTCGCTGATCTACGGCGCGCTGACCACCCGGCTGCACGCCCGCCGCCTGTTGATCGCCTTCTCCCTGCTCTCGGCGGTCGCCCTCGTCGCCTTCATCTCGGCGACCGATCTCCCGACGCTCATGTTCGCCGCCGGAGTGGCCGTGGGCATGCTCCTCAATGGCTGCGTGACCGGCATGTACACCATCACCCCGCAGGCCTACCCGGCCGCGCTGCGCACCACGGGCGTGGGCACCGCCATCGGCGTCAGCCGCGCCGGTGCGGTCATCGCCCCCATCGCCGTCGGCTACCTCTTCGACGCCGGCTGGTCCCCGGTGGCCCTGTACCTCAGCGCCGCCGTCATCGTGGCCCTGGCCGCCGTGGCACTGATCGGGGTGCGGGCACATTCCGGATCCCACGACCGCGCCGGCTCCGCTGACGCACTGCAGGAGCGGGAGACCGTCGCAGCGCAGTAGCCGGGACCGCGGTTCCTCCGTTCACCGCAACCGGAAGGCCGCCCCTCCTGACAGGAGGGGGCGGCCTTCAAGCTCACGGACTCAGGGGCGGTAGCCGCTCAGCGGTTCCACGCTCACCGCCAGATAACGGTGCAACGGCAGGGCCGTGATCCGTTCGTGGACATCGGCGGAGGTCGCGGCGTCGACAAGCGCCACGAGCGTGTCCGAGCCCGCCACCCGCCACCACCGCGCACCCGGCCAGTCAGCCAGGCCGGCGCGGGTACGCCCGCGTAGGTCGGCGCGGATCTCCGGGTCCATGTCGCCGGGAATGTGCGGGCTCAGGCGTACCAGCCAGGTGGACATCAGTTGCGGGTGAAGTGGTTGATCTTGTCCCAGTCGGGTTCGAGACCCAGGCCCGGGCCCTCCGGCAGCTTGACCACGCCGTCGCCGTACTCGAGGTCGGTGGTGGTGTAGGACTCCTTGAGCAGCATCGGGCCGAAGAGCTCCGAGCCGAAGGAGATGCCCTTGGTCGCGCAGGCGAAGTGGATGGAGGCGGCGGTGCCGAACGGGCCCTCCAGGGAGGTCGCGCCGTGGCAGGCCAGCCCGGCGGCCTCGGCGATGGCAACGGTCTTCTTCGACTCCTGCAGACCACCGAGCTTGGTGGTCTTGATGGCGATGACGTCCGCGGCCTGCGCCTTGACCACGGCCAGGGCGTCGGCCGGGGAGCAGACGGACTCATCCGCCATGACCGGCACACCGATGCGGGTGGTGATCTCGCGGAGGGTGGCCAGGTCATCGGCCGGGGTGGGCTGCTCGAACAGCTCGACGCCGGCCTCGGCCAGCTTCGGCAGGTAACGCAGCGCGGTGAGACGGTCCCAGCGGGCGTTGACGTCGATGCGCAGTCCGACCTTGCCGCCGAGGTTCTGGGCCAGCTGGGCGATGCGCGCGGTGTCCACGGCCGGATCGCCCGAGCCCATCTTCAGCTTGAAGGACTTGTGGCCGTACCGCTCGATGCGCTCCTCGATCTCGGCGACGGCCTCGTCCAACGGCAGGACGCCGAGTGCCCACGTCACGTCGATCTCGTCGCGGACACGACCACCGAGCAGGTCGCGCACCGGGATGTCCAGGGCACGTGCCCAGGCATCGTGCATGGCGACGTCGCAGGCCGCCTTGGCGAAGCGCATGTTGGCCACGGACCTCTCGAAGTCGGCCATGATACCGGCCAGCTCGTTGACCTGACGGCCTTCCATGATCGGGGCCAGGTGACCGTCGATGATGACCTTCATGGTCTCCGCGGACTCACCACCCCACCAGGGGCCACCGGGGACGACGCCCTCGCCGTAACCGGTCACGCCGCCGTCGAGGGTGACGGAGACGAGCAGGATCGGCTGGGCCGTGGCGGTGTAG
Organism: Corynebacterium halotolerans YIM 70093 = DSM 44683; assembly: GCF_000341345.1. Lineage (NCBI taxonomy): Bacteria > Bacillati > Actinomycetota > Actinomycetes > Mycobacteriales > Corynebacteriaceae > Corynebacterium > Corynebacterium halotolerans. The sequence continues at coordinate 2,447,355 of NC_020302.1, forward strand.
GTGGCGAAACCGTGCGGGCGGAACAGCGGGACGTCGAGAAGGCGGGTCTCGACCTTGGCGATCGTGAGATCAGACATGAACTCTTCCTTATTACGTGAGATGGGTGAGGCTGGCGCGGGTATCGGCCGTGCCGGGACGGGCGCTCGGGAGCGGAAACACGAAACGCCCCACGCCCCCACGAGTGTAGGGACGCGAGGCGCGCGCAGAGGGGGCTAGTCCTCCTTGTCGAGGGCGAAGCCGTACTCGACGAGGTTGTAACCGGTCTCCGGATCCTTCTGCGGATCCAGGACGAGCTCCGGCTTGACGGCGGTCGCGACGTCGTTCTCGACCCACTCGCCACCCTGGAAGTAGAGCTGGGTGGTGATCTCGCGGTAACCCGGGGACTTCACGCGCAGGTGCAGGTGGGCCGGGCGCCACGGGTGGCCACCGTAGGACTCGATGAACCAGCCCGTCGGGCCGTCGGTCGGGATCTGGTACGGGGCCGGCTGCAGGGTCTTGATCTCGTACTCGCCGTTCTCGTTGGTGACGATGGTGCCACGCAGATTCCACTCCGGGATGCCCGGGGCGAACTGGGAGTAGTAGCCCTCCTCATCGGCGTGCCACAGCTCAACGGTGGCACCGCCCAGACCGTTGCCGTCGACGTCGGTGACCTGGCCCTTGAAGATCAGCGGGGTGGCCTCCTTGTCCTTGTCACGCATCGGCATCTCGCACTTCCACGGCAGCTCCGGGGAGTTCGGAACGTAGTACGGACCCTCGATGGAGCCCTTGGTGCCGGTGTAGGAGTTGCGGTTGTAGTTGATCTCCTCGATCTCGTGCTCGACGAAGACGTCCAGCCACAGCGGCCACTCGCCGTACTCGCCGACCTGGATCATCCAGTTCTTCAGGACGCGGTACTCGTCGTAGGTGACCTGGTGCTTGTGGGCGACCTCGGCGATGGCGGCCAGCAGATCCTTGTAGATCGCGTTGGCACGCTCCTTGGAGGTGTCGGACTTGACGGACTCACCCTTGAACTTGTCGGTGGCGGCGTTGCCGGAACCCTTGGCGGTGGGGTCCTCGTTCTGCAGATCGGCGAGATTAGCCATGACGATCTCCTTTACGTGGGAGTAGGCGGTTTTTGGGGTAGATCCAGTTTGGTGTGCATCCCAAATAGACCGGTGATGCAACTCCTGGGTTGTAATTACTGTGTCCCACCTCACGAGGGGATGCAAATACGAATCTTCCCGAAAATAGCCGATCCTACCCTTTCACGGCTTTCCCTGCCCCCTATTTTCACTGGTGGAGGAGTTGCACACCCCTGAATATCCGCGGAATGAAACCTCCCACCCCGACCTAATCCTAGGCACACCCCTGACGAAATGGGGGGATAGCGGGGGTGGAATCCCTCATCCATCACCGCCACGGCTACACAGCTGACCCCCACAGTCGCTGCCACCCCTACCCGAAACCCCACCCCCGCGCACGGCGGGGCGCGTCGTCCGGCCCGACGGGGCGAATGAGGCGCACAGGCATGCGGGACCACCCCTTAGTCCACCGCTCCCCACTGCGCGCCGAATTCAGACACCATCGCCCAAAATCACCCCCGATTCACCCCCAAATACGGGTCGCGGAGGAAAAATCTTCCCCCACCTTCCACCACCCCGGCCCGGAACCGTTTCTGCTGGCACGGGCGGGTGCGCAGACCGCACGGTCGTGCATTCGCACACAGACCCCCGGCCCAGTCCCAGGCCTTTCCCTAGTGTGACCCATAACATGATGGTGCATGATGGTCGCTATCCCTCACTTGGAGAGTGAGCGGCATCACCGTTCCATCGATCGCAGGAAACCGTCACGACCGGGACGCTCCCGCCGAGCGTCGGCCACGGTCTTCCTTGTCGACCAGAAAGATTGGATGTTCATCATGACCGCACCCACCGCCGACACCCGCGAGATCCTCTCCCGCGCGCTCGAGAACCGTCCCGAAGAGGGCATCGTCCGCGTGAACCGCGAGATCTTCACCGACGAGGAGATCTTCGACCTCGAGATGCGCTACATCTTCGAGGGCAACTGGCTCTTCCTCGCCCACGAGTCCCAGGTCCCGAACCCGGGTGACTACTTCACCACCAACATCGGGCGTCAGCCGGTGATGATCACCCGTTCCAAGGACGGCAAGCTCAACTGCCTGATCAACTCCTGCTCCCACCGCGGCGCCATGCTCTGCCGTAAGAAGGTGGACAACCGCACCACCCTGACCTGCCCCTTCCACGGCTGGACCTTCTCCAACGACGGCTCCCTGCTCAAGGCCAAGGACGAGAAGAACGGCGCCTACCCGGAGAACTTCAACAAGGACGGCTCCCACGACCTGCGCCGTGTCCCGAAGTTCGAGTCCTACCGCGGCTTCCTCTTCGGTTCCCTGAACGAGGATGTCGGCACCCTGGACGAGTTCCTGGGTGACACCCGGGTCATCCTCGACATGCTCATCGACCAGTCGCCCGAGGGTCTGGAGGTCCTGAAGGGCACCTCCACCTACACCTACGACGGCAACTGGAAGCTGCAGGCCGAGAACGGCGCCGACGGCTACCACGTCTCCTCCGTGCACTGGAACTACGCGGCCACCACCTCCCGCCGCAGCACCGGTGAGTCCGAGAACGACACCAAGGCCATGGACGCCGGCTCCTGGGGCGAGCAGGGCGGCGGCTACTTCTCCTTCCCGAACGGCCACCTGATGCTGTGGCAGGAGTGGGGCAACCCGGAGGACCGCCCGGTGTACGACCGCCTCGACGAGCTCAAGGAGCTGCACGGCGAGAAGCGCGGCGAGTTCATGGTCGGTGCCTCCCGTAACCTGTGCCTCTACCCGAACGTCTACATCATGGACCAGTTCTCCACCCAGATCCGCCGTCTCGAGCCGAAGGCCGTGGACAAGACCGAGGTCTCCATCTGGTGCATCGCCCCGAAGGGTGAGTCCGCCGAGGCACGCGCGAACCGCATCCGCCAGTACGAGGACTTCTTCAACGCCACCGGCATGGCCACCCCGGACGACCTGGAGGAGTTCCGCTCCTGCCAGAAGACCTACCAGGCCTCCGCCTTCCCGTGGAACGACATGACCCGCGGCCTCGGCCAGCAGGTCGAGGGCCTCAACGACGTCGCCCGCGACCTGGGCCTGAACGAGGTGCTCTCCTCCGGCGCCCGTACCGAGGACGAGGGTCTGTACCCCATCCAGCACGGCTACTGGGAGTCCGTGATGGAAAAGGCCGTCGACGCCGAGGACGCCGACCTCGCCGCCAAGTCCGACAAGCACGTGCGTGACGACGCCGAGTCCGCCTCCGCCACCGTCGCCTTCGCCAAGGAGAAGGCCGCCGCCAAGGCCGCCTCCGGCTCCAGCGAGGGCTCCGGCCGCCGTCGCCGCCGCCGCACCCGCGGTGCCGAGTAAGACGCACCCGAGCCCACCCCAACACCTCTAAGGAGAACATCATGACCGCCGCCGTGTCCGCCTCCGAGATCACCCGGGACCAGATCCTGGACTTCCTCTACAAGGAGAACCGCCTCCTCGACGACCGCAAGTTCGAGGAGTGGCTCGAGCTCTACAGCAAGGACGTCGAGTACTGGATGCCGGCCTGGGATGTCGACGACACCCTGACCCAGGACCCGCAGAACGAGATCTCCCTGATCTACTACCCTTCCCGTGCCGGCCTCGAGGACCGCGTCTTCCGCATCCGCACCGAGCGTTCCTCCGCGACCTCCATCCCGGAGCCGCGCACCGGTCACTACCTGAACAACCTGGAGATCCTCGACCGCCGCGAGGGCGAGGTCGACGTTCGCTACAACTGGATTTCCTACTACTTCCGGTACAACACCACCGACCACTACTTCGGCACCACCTGGCTGACCATCGACGTCTCCGGTGAGGCCCCGCTGATCAAGAAGAAGAAGATCGTCCTGAAGAACGACTACATCCACCACGTCGTGGACATCTACCAGCTCTAATCACCTGACTTTTCCCCGGAAGGAGGAAACCCCTCAACATGGCACATGAAATCGCCCTGGCATTCGAGGACGGGATCACCCGGTTCGTCGAGTGTGAAGAAGACCAGACGATCATCGACGCCTCCTACAAGGCGCGGATCAACATCCCGTTCGACTGCCGCGACGGCGCCTGCGGTACCTGCAAGGCGTTCGCCGAATCGGGCGACTACGACGAGGGCGAGTACATCGACGACGCTCTGACGGACGAGGAGGCCGACGAAGGCTACATCCTCTGCTGCCAGACGAAGCCCTTCACCAACATGGTCATCCAGGTCCCGATCACCTCGGATCAGGCCAAGACCGGCGCCTCCACCCTGATCGGCAACATCACCGAGCTCGACCGGCTCTCCGAGTCGACCGTGAAGTTCTCGGTGAAGATCAAGGAGCGCGACCAGCTCAACTACCTGCCCGGCCAGTACATGAACATCTCCGTGCCGGGCTGGGATGACCACCGCTCGTACTCGTTCTCCTCCGGCCCCTCCGAGGACATCGTGACCTTCCTGGTCAAGCTGACCCGCGGCGGCCTGATGTCCGAGTACCTGACGGACACCGCCAAGGTCGGCGACGAACTCAACCTGACCGGACCGATGGGTTCATTCTTCCTGCGTGAGCCGCTGGATCCGATCCTGCTGCTGGCCGGCGGCACCGGCCTGGCCCCGATCATGGCCATCCTGGAGAAGCTGACCGAGGACGAGCTGTTGGATGTCCCGGTCCGCCTGATCTACGGCGCCACCTTCGATCACGACCTGGTCGAGCTCGAGAAGCTGGACTCCTACCGTGACCGCCTGCCGGACTTCGACTACTTCACCGTGGTCTCCGACCCCGAGTCGAACCACGAGCGCAAGGGCTACGTCACCGACCACATGGACTCCAAGGAGCACCTGCACGACGGCAACGCCGACGTGTACCTGTGTGGTCCCCCGCCGATGGTCGAGGCCGTGCGCAAGTTCCTCAACGACCAGCCGACCCCGCCGGAGAACTTCTACTTCGAGAAGTTCAACTCCGCGGCCGGCTCCAACAAGGAGTCCGTCGTCGAGGTCGAGACCAAGTCCGCACCCGGCTACGCCGAGGTCTCGGTCTCCGCACCGGGCGTCCAGACCGGTCAGGTCCACCGCACCCAGCAGGACTCCCGCGCCGTCTTCGAGGCCCGTATGGCCCTCGAGTTCGGCGTGGCGTCCCTGGTCCACGAGACCCTGGACAGCGACGACCTCAAGAAGTTCCGCGGGCTCGCGGAGAAGGCGAACTCGTTCATCGAGGGCGACAAGCTCACCGACGCCGACGGCTACGTGAAGGCGAACAACGAATACCACGAGTTCCTGTTCCACCGTTCCGGCAACCCGTCGATGCTGGAGGCCTACAACAATCTCCGAGTCATGGATGTGATGAGCAAGGAGCTCGAGGACAACGGCTTCATCGAGTCGGCCATCGCCCAGGAGCACCTGGACATGATCGACGCGCTCGAGGCCAAGGATCTGGCCAAGTACGGCGAGGTGCTGCGCTCCCACAACGAGCACGCCGTCTCCACCATGGACAAGGCCATCGAGAACCGCCTCGGCGCTGAGACGGAGGCGGCCAAGTGACCCCGCAGGGAGCCGGAGACCGGGAAGCCGCCCCGCAGTCGGCGAAGGGCACCATGCCGGTCGGCGAGGGCGTGGAGGGCACCCCGGAGCTGTTCACCCCGGACCGCTTCAAGGGCCAGAACGTGCTCATCACGGGCGCGGCCCAGGGCATCGGCCAGGCCGTGGCCAACCGCATCGCCCACGAGAACGGCTCCGTGTTCCTGGTCGACCGCTCCGAGCTGGTGCACCAGGTGGCGGCGGACCTCGCCGAGGTCACCTCCGGCACCGTGGGATCAGCCACCGCTGACCTGGAGACCTGGGAGGGCGCGGAGGCCATGGTCGCCGCGGCCGTCGAGAAGCTCGGTTCCGTCGACGTGGCGATCAACAACGTCGGCGGCACCATCTGGGCCAAGCCCTACGAGCACTACACGCCCGAGGAGATCGAGAAGGAGGTGCGGCGCTCGCTGTTCACCACCCTGTGGTCGGTACGCGCCGAGCTCCCGGCCCTGATCGATAACGGTGGAGGCACCATCGTCAACGTCTCCTCGGTGGCCACGCGCGGCGTCAACCGCGTGCCCTACGCGGCCTCCAAGGGCGGCGTCAACGCGCTGGTCTCCGCGCTGGCCCTCGAGGCCGCGCCGAAGAACGTGCGGGTGGTCGCCACCGCCCCGGGCGGCACGCTCGCCCCGGAGCGCAAGGTCCAGCGCGGCCCCGGCCCCGAGGGCGAGCAGGAGAAGGAGTGGTACCAGCAGATCGTCGATCAGACGGTGGACTCCTCCCTGTTCAAGCGCTACGGCACCCTCGACGAGCAGGCCGCCCCGATCGTGTTCCTGGCCTCGAAGGAGGCCAGCTACATCACCGGCTCGGTCCTTCCCGTCGCTGGCGGCGACCAGGGATAACATTAGGGTAAAGCTCAGGGACTGGTGAGGGATTACGCCTCCCACGCAGGCACTCCGGTGTTAGCGTGGGAGGCGTGTTCTCTTCCCCTGCCCTCGGTACCCAGCACGCCGCCCGCGCCACCCTCCGTCTCCTGGTGGACCGGATCACCGAACTCGAGGCCGGCCGCGGCCTGCTGCTGCTCGTCACCGGGCCGGCCGGGTCGGGCAAGAGCTCCCTGGTGCGCGAGGTCGTGCGCTCCCTGCCCGGCTGGGCCGGCATCCGCGCCTCCGCACTATCCTGGCAGGCCGGCAACGAGGGCGAGCTGCTCGGCCACATCCTCGACCGCGGCGGACACAGCGGCTCGCTGACCGAGCTCGTGGACCGGGCAGGTGCATCCACCGCGATCGTCGTCGACGACGCCCACTGGGCCGACAACACCTCCCTGCAGGCCCTCGTCGAGGCCACCCGCCGCCTGAAACATGGACGCGTCGCCGTCATCATGACCGTCTCCGACAAGGAGGACGCACCCCGTCCCATGTCGGTGAGCAGGCTGCAGGCGATGGCCGACGAGTCCGTGACCATCGCCCCCTTCGATGTCGAGGACGTCCGCGCCCTGGCACTGTCGACCGTCGGCGCCCACCTGTCCCCGCTGGCGGCGGCCGAATTACGCGACATCACCGGTGGACGCCCGGGCCGCATCCGGGAGGTGCTGCAGGCCGCCCCCGCCGACCACTGGCGGCTGAGCAACCCCCGCATCCCCATCCCCCGGCCGTGGCGGGCGTCCCTCCGGCGACGCAGCGAGGGGATCGACGTCGACGCCGTGCTCAACGCCGTCGCCATCCTGCCCGGCACCGGCAGCGGGCAGGCGGACCTGATCCGCCACCTCGCCGACGACGAATCCAACGAGATGCTCGACGCCGCCTTCGCCGCCGGTCTGCTCGAGTTCATCCCGAACGCCGAGGCGCCCGTCGTCGGGTTCACCCACCCCACCGACCGCGCCGTGGTGCGCTCCATGCTCGGGCCCGGCGAGGCCACCCGGCTGCACCACCGTGCCGCCGCATACCACCGCGCCCACCACGACGTCGGCTCCGCCCTCATCCACGAGGCGCTCGGCACCTCGGGCACCGATGACGAGATCTCCGGGCAGCTGGCCGAGCGTGGCGAGCAGCTCGCCGCGGGCGGCCAGTGGCGGGCCGCCGCCGAGGCCTTCGATCTCGCGGCACGGGTGGCCTCCGACCCCAGGATCGCCCAGGACAACCACCTGTCCTCCATCGAGGCGTTGATCGCCACCTCGGACATCCCGCGCGCCCGGCTGCACGCCGGGTCACTCAGCCGGGCGCTCCAGGACGCCAAGGTCGACTCGATGCGCGGCTACCTCGCCCTCCACGAGGGACGGCGCTCCGAGGCCGTCAGCCTCATCGACCGGGCCTGGCGGACCCTCCAGCAGCAGGACAGCATGGATCCCGTTATGCGGGCACGCGTGGCTTCCCGCAAGGTGTTCATCAACCTCAACGACTGGCAGCCGGAACAGGTCGTCCACTGGGCGGACATCGCCGACGAATGGGCCCCGGAGGGTTCCCCCACCCGGCTTGAGGCGCAGTACATCGCCATGATCGGCCGGGCCGCGATCACCGGCACCATCCCGCCGGACACCCCGCTGCCCGAGGAGACGCCGATCCTGGCGCAGCGCCGCAAGATGGCGGCCGGCTGGATCCACCTCGCCCACGACGACCCCGTCGCCGCCCGCCAGTACCTGGAGTTCAGCAGCGGTGCCGAGGGCTCCGAGCGCATCAGCCTGTGGATGGAGGGGTGGCTGGCGCGCGCCATGTTCCTGCTCGGCGAATACCGGGAGGGCGAGCGCGTCGTCGAGCAGGGCCTGGCGCGCGCCGAGCGCTTCGGCATCAAGTTCCTCGAGCCGCTGCTGCTGTGGACCGGCGGACAGATCGCCGCCTTCCGCGGTGACCGCGAGCTCGCCCGCTCCTACGTCAACCGGCTGACCTTCAGCCACGACGCCTTCGTCATCCAGCGCATCCCCTCGGCGATGTGCCGCCTGCAGATCGCGGCCATCGAGGGCGACATGTCCACGGCCCAGCGCGCCGGTGAGACCCTGACCCAGATCGGCAGGGAGACCGACATCAGCCAGCCGGGCTACTGGCCGTGGGAGGACGTGTGGGCCCAGCAGCTGCTGCAGGCCGGACGGGTCGAGGAGGCCGACGAGGTGACCACCCGCGCCGAGGAGAAGGCCGAGGGCTCCGGGATCGCCTCCCTGCACGCCAAGCTGGGGGTGCCACGCGCCGGCATCCTGCTCGCGCGCGGCGACATCGAGGGCGGCATCCGCCGTTTCGACGAGTCGGTCGAGCTCATCGAGACCCTCCCCCTGCCCTCCTACCAGTCCCGCATCCTCTACCAGTACGGTCGCGTCCTGCGCCGTCTGGGACGGCGTCGGCACGCGGACGAGATCTTCGCCCGCGCCGGCGAGGTCTTCGCCGCCATGGGCGCCACCGAGTTCGTCGAACGCTGCAACCGCGAGCGCCGCGCCGGCGGGCTGGGCACCCGCACCACGGGTGCCGGGGGTCTGACGCCGCAGGAGGAGGAGATCGCGAAGCTGGTGGCCGAGGGCGCCACCAACCGGGAGGTCGCCCGGGAGCTGTTCCTGTCGTCGAAGACCGTGGAGTACCACCTGACGCGGGTGTACCGGAAGCTCGGTGTGCGCACCCGCAACGAGCTGCCGCGGGTGCTCGGCGAGCTGTAGGCGGGACCCGGCCCGTGGCGGGGTGCGCGGCTGTGCACTCCCCGACCCGGAAACGCCGAAAAGGGGGCGCCCCAGGGAGAAATTCCCGGGGCGCCCCCTCATCAGTGGGTGGCCGCGTTAAACGTTGAGCTTGCGGTACTCGAAGACCTGGTCGATGATGCCGTACTCGACGGCGTCCTCGGCGGTGAGGATCTTGTCGCGGTCGGTGTCCTCCCGGACCTGATCCGCGGTCCGGTTGGTGTGCTTCGCCAGCGTGGTCTCCATCAGGCGGCGCATGCGCTCGATCTCGGCGGCCTGGATCTCCAGGTCGGAGACCTGGCCCTGGACGCCCTGGGTGGCCGGCTGGTGGATGAGCACGCGGGTGTTGGGCAGCGCGGCGCGCTTGCCCGGGGCACCGGCGGCCAGCAGCACGGCGGCGGCGGAGGCGGCCTGGCCGAGGCACACGGTCTGCACGTCCGGGCGGACGTACTGCATGGTGTCGTAGATGGCCATCAGCGCGGTGAAGGAGCCACCGGGCGAATTGATGTACATGGTGATGTCCCGGTCCGGGTCCAGCCCCTCAAGCACGAGCAGCTGCGCCATGATGTCGTTGGCGGAGGTGTCGTCGACCTGGGTGCCCAGGAAGATGATGCGCTCCTCGAACAGCTTGGCGTAGGGGTTGGTCTCCTTGGTGCCGTAGGAGGACTGCTCGACGAAGGACGGCAGCACGTAACGGGACGAAGGCATCTGGAATCCGTTGGTCATTATTTTTTACTCCTCAATCCCTAGTTGCTGATCGAACCCTGCGCGAAGGTGATGACGTGGTCGACGATGCCGTACTCCTTGGCCTGCTCCGCGTTGAACCAGCGGTCGCGGTCGGAGTCCTTGGTGACCTGCTCGAAGGTCTGGCCGGTGTGCTCGGCGATGAGCTCGGCCATCTCGCGCTTGGTCTGGGAGAACTGCTCGGCCTGGATGGCGATGTCGGCCGCGGTGCCGCCGACGCCGGCGGAGGGCTGGTGCATCATGATGCGCGCGTGCGGCAGGGCGAAGCGCTTGCCCTTGGTGCCGCCGGAGAGCAGGAACTGGCCCATCGAGGCGGCCAGGCCCATGCCGTAGGTGGCGATGTCGCACGGCGAGTACTTCATGGTGTCGTAGATGGCCATACCCGCGGTGACGGAGCCGCCCGGCGAGTTGATGTACAGCGAGATGTCGCGGTGCGGATCCTCCGCGGTCAGCAGCAGGATCTGGGCACAGATCTTGTTCGCGATCTCGTCGTCGACCTGCTGGCCGAGGAAGACGATGCGCTCACGCAGCAGTCGCTCGTACACCGAGTCACCCAGGTTGAGGCCCCCGCCGGGCGACGTCATCCGGATCTGGTCAGTCATGGAATCAAACTCCTGTAATTCTCGTGTCATCGATGCTCCCCAGGGTACTAGCGGTGACGGCGAAACTGCTTCCCTGTTCGCTCACAGCGTCGCAACGCTTCCCGACGCCCGTGTCTCCCCGGGTAGGCGAAAGGGCCCCGACGTTCTACGTCGGAGCCCTGCCGCGGGAGGACTAGTCCTCGGTCTTCTCGGCGTCCCCGGAAGCCTCCGGAGCCTCCGGAGCCTCCGGAGCCTCCGTAGCCTCAGTGGCCTCGGTGTTTTCGGCGACCTCCTCGGTCTCCTCCTCACCGAAGTACTGGGCCGGATCGACCTCGTTGCCGTCCTCGTCCTTCGCGGAGACGCGGCAGATCGCGGCGGCCAGGGCCTTGCCGCGGCGGACGTCGGCGAACAGGTTGGCGATCTGGCCGGACTGCTGCAGCTGGCCGACGAACTGGCTCGGGTCCATGCCGTAGGACTGGGCGGTGAACAGGATGTGGTCGGTCAGCTCCTGCTGGGAGACCTCCGGGTTCTCCTGCTCGGCCAGGGTGTCCAGGAACAGCTGGGTGCGCACGGCTTCCTCGGCGTCCTTGCGGGCCTGCTCGTCGAACTCCTCGCGGGTGGTGCCCTGGGCCTCCAGGATCTGGGCGAGGGCGGCCTCGTCATGGGCCATCTGGCCGAGCAGCTGGTGCAGCTGCTGGTGGACCTGCTCGTCGACGACGGACTCCGGCAGCGCGAAGTCGGTCTTGGCCAGGGCCTCCTTGAGGACCTCATCACGGATGTTGGCGGCCTGCTGACCCTTGCGGGTCTCCTCGACCTGGGTCCTGGTGGACTCGCGCAGTTCCTCGACGGTGTCGAACTCGGAGGCCATCTGGGCGAACTCGTCGTCCAGCTCCGGCAGCTTGCGCTCCTTGGTCTGCTGGACGCGGACGGAGACGGTGGCCTCCTTGTCCTTGTGCTCACCGGTGACGATCGTGGTGGTGAACTCGTTCTCCTCGTCGGTCTTCATGCCGCGCAGGGCGGTGTCCAGACCATCGATGAGATCACCGGCGCCGACCTCGTAGGACAGCCCCTCGGTGGTGGCCTCCTCAACGACCTCGCCGTCGACGGTGGCCTTGATGTCGATGACGGCGAAGTCACCGGTCTTCAGCTTGCGCTTGGTGTCCTTGAGCTCACCGAAACGGGCGCGCAGTTCGTCGAGCTCCTCGTCCACGGCGGCGTCGTCGACGCTGATGGTCGGGACGGTGACGGCGATCTCGGAGAAGTCCGGGACCTCGATCTCGGGGCGGACGTCAACCTCGGCGGTGAACTCGACGAACTCCTTGTCCTCGATCTTGGTGATGTCGATGTCCGGCTGGCCGATGACGACCAGCTCGTTCTCCTGGCAGGCACGCTCGTAACGGGACGGCAGCATGTCGTTGACGACCTGCTCCAGGATCGGGCCACGGCCGAAGCGGGCGTCGATCAGCTGGCGCGGCGCCTTGCCCTTCCGGAAACCGGGGATGGACACCTGCTGCGCGATGGCGGCGTAGGCCTGGTCAATCTCGGTGCTGAGGTCCTCGAAAGGAACATTGACGGTGAGCTTGACGCGGGTGTCGCTCAGCTTCTCGACGGAACTCTTCACGAGTAACTCTCCTGGATTCGCATTGAAGTTCGTATTTAAGGACCGGGTACCGGGTTACGGGTACCGGCCCCCTAGTCGGGGCGACAGGATTTGAACCTGCGACCCCCTGCTCCCAAAGCAGGTGCGCTACCAAGCTGCGCCACGCCCCGTATGTTCTCCCAGGGGTGGGAGACATACGAGATACAAGTTTACCGTCCGCTCTTAATCGGTGACGACACCGGGGTCAAAAAACGGTGTCCGCGCCCGGTGACGGGGCACCCACCACGGGCAATGCGATACCATCCGTCGTCGGCGAAGGCGATGAAAAAGCCCCGGACCGCTGCTGGCGATCCGGGGCTCACGTGGAGGGAATGACGGGAATCGAACCCGCGTCATCAGCTTGGAAGGCTGAGGTATTAGCCACTATACGACATTCCCATGCCGGTGCGGGACAGTCTAACGCACTCCCCCGCCGAAACGAAAACGGAACTTTCCGGGCCGCGATATCGTTGTACCCACAAAGCCCTCTCCCACATTCGACCTCGGAGTGAATGATCCCGTGGAACTTCTCCTCATCCTACTCGTCCTCGGCGGCGGCGCCGCCTACTTCACGTCCCGCTCCAACAAGAAGAAGGAAGAGGAGCGCGAGGCCGCCCGGCTCGAGGATGCCCGCGCCGACGCCCGCCGCTGGATTGAGCGTCTCGGTTCGCAGGTGCTGACGATCTCGGGCACCGACGCCGCCTCGACGCAGGCGATCGCCGACGCCTCCGAGCGCTACAACGCCGCCTCCTCCGCCATCTCGACCGCGGACACGACCAAGCAGGCCGAGCTGGCGCGCGAGTCCGCACTTGAGGGCATGCACTACATGAATGCCGCGCGCGACATCATGGGCATGACCCCGGGCCCGGAGCTGCCGCCGCTGGAGGGCCAGCGCAAGGCCGGCAAGGTCACCGAACGCCGCACCATCGAACACGACGGCCAGACCATCACCGCCTCCCCGGACGCCTCCGACGAGACCCCGAACTACTACCCCGGCGGCACCGTCGCCGGCCGCCCGGTGCCGGCCGGCTGGTACTCCACCGCCTGGTGGGCCCCGGCCATGATGACCGGCATGTGGGCCGCGAGCTCCATGTTCATGTTCTCCGCGATGTTCGCCGGAATGTCCGGCGTCAACTACGGCGGGGAGGAGTTCGCCAGCGGCGCCGGCGAAGGCGGCGACATGGGCGATGCCGGTGACATGGGGGACGCCGGCGGCGACATGGGCGGCGGCGAGGACATGGGCGGCATGGAGGACGGCGGCGGTCTCTTCGACGGCTTCGACCTCGGCTTCGACTTCTGATCCCCCGCTGACCAGGTGACCTCCGGAAACCGGCGCCCAGGCGCCGGTTTTTTGCTGCCCCACCCGTTTCCCACGCCCCGGGCGCCGATGAAGGAACCCTCATGGAATTTTCACCGGTGGTTCATCCGGGTGGGTCACGATAATGCGGATCCCCACCCACCCCGATCCGGAGGTCCCCGCCATGGCCCCCACCACCGCACTCTCCCGGCTCCGCCCGGCGGCACCGCGCCTGTGTCTGGCGATTGGGATGACGGCCCTGGTCGTGGCCTGCCTGGCGTTCGTGTTCGTCGCGGTGCGCACCAGTCTGCTGGCCCAGGTCACGGAGGAGGCGAACACCCACGTCGAGGTCGGTGTCGAGCAGTTCGTCACCTATGCCGAGACCGCGGCCGATCCGCTGACGGGGCGGGCCTTCGAGTCCGGTCCGCGGCTGGTCGAGTCCTACCTGTCACACCAGGTGCCCGGCCCCGACGACGCCCTGGCGGCGGAGGTGGACGGGGAGATCATCCAGATGGAGCGCGTCGGTCGGCGCATCGAACCCGGCTCCACCCTCGCCGGTGAAATCCTGTCCTCCCCCGTCAGCTCGGGGGTGGTCAACGAGATCGACGGCGGCTCCGTCCACTGGGGGCGTGTCGAGGTCAGCGGTTCGACCACCCCGGTCACCCTCGTCGTGGCCCGGTGGACGGACTCCGCCCGGGAGCGCGCCGACGCGCAGCTGACCACGCACGCCGGCCTGGCCCTACTCACCGCCGGGGTGGCCGCGGCGTTGTCCTGGTCTCTCACCGGACGCCTGATCACGACGCCGGGCAGACGGGACGTCGGCAATTGACCACCGCCCTCCTCCCGGCGTGCGGGCAGGCCTCCGTTGCCCGGCGGGCGGGCCCGTGGATTCCGGCGGCCCCCTCAAGGGTTCGGAGCCCGAACGCGTGCTGAGCCTGTGGTTGCACGCCCGGGGCGAGGTCGTGCCGCAGGACCGACTGTCGAAGCTGCTGTCGGACCCGGGCACCCTGTTGGGCAGCACCGCCCGCGGCCTCGATGGGTGGGCTTGGGCGGAGTCGACGGTGGGACCCGGCACCATCCTCGGGGTGGAGCTGTCCGTGCCCGATCGGGCGTAGCCTGGTCGGTATGGACAACCGCATCCCCACCATCGAACTCAATGACGGCACCACCATCCCGCAGCTCGGCTTCGGTGTCTTCCAGGTCGACCCCGACGAGACAGAACGCGTGGTCAGCGAGGCGCTTGAGGCCGGCTACCGCCACATCGACACCGCTGCGGTCTACGGCAATGAGGAGGGTGTGGGACGTGCCATCGCGAAGTCGGGACTGGACCGCGACGAGCTGTTCGTGACCACCAAGCTGTGGAACGACCGCCACCACGACGCCCCGGCCGCCCTGCGTGAGTCGCTGGACAAGCTGGGCCTCGACACCGTCGATCTCTACCTGATTCACTGGCCGTGCCCGCGGCAGGACGCCTACGTCACCGCCTGGGAGTCGCTGGTCGGACTGCGTGAGGAGGGGCTGACCCGCTCGATCGGCGTGTCCAACTTCCTGCCCCACCACCTGGAGAAGCTCCTGATCTCCTCCGAGGTGGTGCCGGTGGTCAACCAGGTCGAGCTGCACCCGGCCTACCAGCGGCCCGAGGAGGTCGACTTCTTCCGCAACCACGGCATGGCGGTCGAGGCGTGGGCCCCGCTCGGCCAGAACAAATACGACCTGCTCGACTCGGATGCGGTCCGCGGCGCGGCGGAGGCCCACGACGTGACCCCGGCGCAGGCGGTCATCCGCTGGCACCTGCAGAAGGGCAACATCGTCTTCCCCAAGTCCCGCACGCCCGAGCGCATCCGCAGCAATATCGACGTCTTCGGCTTCGAGCTCAGCGACGACGAGATGACCGCCATCACCGACCTCGACCGCGGTGGCGACGGCCGCGTGGGCCCCCACCCCGACGAGGTGGACGTCTAGCACGGAGTTGGCCCCGGTTGCCGGGCGCCGCCAGACCGGCGGGGAATCCGGGGAACCCGCCGGGGTCGGGGCCTGTCCGCACACGGAGGTCGCCACCGGCACCGCAGTTGTCGGCCTCCCCGACCGAATCAGAATGGAAGACCCACGATGAACCGGAACTTCTTCGAGGTGTTGTACGCCGGCACCGAGGATCCCTGGGAGCTTGAGACCAGCGACTACGAGGCGCGCAAATACGCGCTCACCCTCGCGGCCCTGCCCCGGCATCGTTACCGGTCGGGTTTCGAGCCGGGATGCTCAGTGGGGGTACTCACCGCTCGGCTGGCCGAACGCTGCGAGCACCTCGAGGCGTGGGAGCCGATCGAGCGGCCACGGCTGCGGTGTCGTGAGCGGGTGTCGGCGGCGGGCCTGACGGAGCGGGTCACGGTCACCGGCGAGGAGCTCGACCCCGACGCCGCCTTCCCGGCCGCGGATCTCATCGTGCTCTCCGAGGTGCTCTACTACCTGCCCGAGAAAAAGCTGGGCCCCACCCTGCAGCGGTTGTTCGCCGCAGCGCAGCCCGGGGCGGACATCGTCGCGGTGCACTGGCGCTCCCGGGACGAGGGCATGGAGATGACCGGCGACGAGGCGCACGCCGAGCTGCGGGATCCGCGCCACGGCCTGCAGCTGCTCGGCGGGTGGCGCGAGGAGGAGTACGTCATCGACGTCTTCCGCCTGCCCGAACGCACCTGACCCGCCCGTCCCGGCATCCGTCCCGGCCGCAAACAACAGGAAACCGCCGCCCGGCACCACGCGGAAGGTGGCGGCGGACGGCGGGTCGACCGTGTCGGACGGGAGAAAAAGCGGGGCCCTCAGGCCACGGCCGGGTTATTCCTCGGGCAGGGCGGGGGCGATGCCGGTGCGCTCGTACTCGGAGATGATGTCGAGGCGGCGCTGGTGGCGGTCCGCACGCGACCACTCCTGCTCCAGGAAGGCGTCGACGATCGCGATGGCCTCCTCCTCGGAGTGCATGCGGCCGCCGAGGCCGATCAGCTGGGCATTGTTGTGCTCGCGGGCCAGGCGGGCCGTCTCCGGCGACCAGGCGAGGGCGCAGCGGGCGCCCTCGACCTTGTTCGCGGCGATCTGCTCACCGTTGCCGGAGCCACCCAGCACGATGCCGAGGGAACCCGGGTCATTGACGGTGCGGCTCGCGGCCTCGATGCAGAAGGCGGGGTAATCGTCCTCGGCGTCGTAGGTGTGGGCGCCGCAGTCGATCACCTCGTGGCCCTGCTTGTTCAGATGTTCGGAGATGACGTTCTTCATCTCGAATCCGGCGTGGTCTGCTCCTAGATAAACGCGCATGCCACAGATTCTATCCGACCACCGGATTTCCGGTTCAGGCGTCCGACCCGCCCGCGTCAGTTGTCCGCGTTCTCGCGCGCGCGGGCGAGCTCCCAGCGAAGCTGGGCCTCCGACGGCGACTGCACCGGGATGAACGCGGCCTCCCGGAAGCGGCGCGAGGCCGGGGAGTTCTTGGCGTAGCCGGCTCCGCCGGCGACGCGGACCTCGACGTTGGCCGCGGCCACGGCGGCCTCGGCGGCGTCGAGACGCAGTTCCAGCAGCTCCACCGGGGAGACCTTCTCACCCTGCCCGAGGCGGGCGATGATCGCCTCCTGACGCTCCACGAGCTCGGCGTTGGTGGCCACCGCCCGCTCGACGTCGCCGGTGAAGGTCTCGTTGACGCCGGACAGCCGCGTGCCCGCGGCCGCGGCGGAGGCCTCGGCGACACCGATGCACTCGGAGATCTGCAGCAGCGAGAAGGTCGGGCGCGCCTGGGCCATGAAGGACTCGAAGTCCCCGGTGAGCACCTGGGCGGCCGGGAGGTGGACGTCCTCGAAGGTCACCCAGGCCGAGGCGGTGGCGTTCAGCCCCAGCAGGCCGAAGGGCCGGCCGAAGTGCACCCCCTTGTGGCCGGCCTCCAGGACGAAGAGGAAACGCTCGCCCCCGTCGGTCTTCGCGCCGGAGACCACGACGGCGTCGTCGTAGAGGTTGGAGGCCCAGTTGAGCTTGCCGTTGATGACGTAGCCGTCATCGGTCTTCTCGGCGTGCAGGTCGATCTCCCCGCAGCCGGCGAACTCCTTGAAGGGGCCCGCCATGCCGGACACACCGGGGCGGCGGCCGACGCGCAGAGCCTCGGCGAGCTCGAGTGCGTACCCCGTGCCGGCGGCCTCCAGGTAGCTGAGGGTGACACGGTCCGCCCAGACGGTGAACCCGACGGAGAGGTCCTCCGCCGAGAGCTCCCGGATGAGACGGGCGGTGTCGAGCAGGTCCCGACCGAGCAGTCCCGCCTCCCCCAGCAACGACAGGGCGTAGCGGGCGTCCTTCTCGCCCTTGTCCACCGCCTTGGCGTTCTCGGCGATGCTCGCGCGCAGCTCCGGGTCGAGAATCAGCGCGGGGGTGGTCGGGGAAACTGCGGTGGTGCTCATCGGGGCCTTCCGGGGATCGGGGGTGGGTGGTGCGCTCGGTGCTAGACCAGCTCGGAGGTCAGGTTGGCCGGGCGAGTGTAGGTGTTGACGACCGGGGACCACTTGACGGCGTCCTTCTGGATCTGGTCCAGGGTCTCGCGGTCGGCGTCGCCCTCGAGGTCGATCTTGACGCGCACGTCGGACACGCCCGGACGCTTGTCCTCGGCCAGGTCGCCGACGCCCCAGACCGGGGAGATGTCGATGTCGGACTCGATGTCGATGGCGATCTTGGTCAGGGTCACGCCCCGGTTGGTGGCGATGGCCTGGATGCCCACGGAGATGCAGGCGGCCAGGGCCGCCTGGGCGACCTCGGTCGGGTTGCCCGCGGAGTTGTCGCCCAGCAGCTGCGGCGGCTCGGAGACCAGGATCGGATCCAGGTCACGGACCCGGGTGTAGTTGCGGAACTGGCCGTCGGCCTCGGTGTGGGTGCGGATGGTCTTGCGCCCACCCTCCGGGTTCTCGGTGTTCTTCTTCGCCAGCTCGGAGAGCTTCTCGGCGTCGATGGGGGCCAGCGGCTCGCCGTCCTTGTGGTTCGGGGTGAGGTCGGACATGTCGAACAGCTCCTTTTCGCGGTGGTTGGGGTTCGCCGCCGAGACTAACACGAACTGCATTTAAATGGACAGTACGGTCTACTACTTGCAGGGGAAGCGGTCCGACCCCCACCACCCCCACCTGCGGCGCAGTAGCGGGGCAGATACGGGAGTTACGTGAATTTAACTCGCGGACCAGTAACAACCTGCATACGGCCCAGATGGGGGCCACCGTGGGAAAGGTGTCCCGCAGGGGGCACGCCACCGCATGGACACTACGGGAGACACTCGGTTATAGTCGCCAGACAAACAGTGAGACAGAGCGGTCTATAATCATGGACCGACCGTTTCGTTCACTCCCCCTTGCCCGCCGCCCGCCCCGCGGTTCCGCCCATCCGCGCAGAATGAGGTTCCCACCCCATGCACCACCATCCCCGGCAGCCCTCCGGCCCATTGAGGAGGCGGCTCTCCCGGCGGGGCTTCCTGCGCGCGGCGGGCCTGACCGCCGCCGGCGTCGCCCTCGGCGGTGCGGTGGCCTGCTCCCCGGCCCAGGACTCCCCCGGCCAGGGCCCCTCCGGCCCGCTGACGATCGGCTTCGTCCCGATCGCCTGCGCCGCGCCCCTCATTCTCGCCGACTCCGAGGGCCTGTTCGCCGCCCACGGCGTCGATGTGCGGCTGAAGAAGTACGCGGGCTGGGCGGATCTGTGGACCGCCTACGCCACCGGCGAGCTCGACGTGGCGCACATGCTCTCCCCCATGCCCGCCGCCATCGACTCCGGCGCGACGAACGCGACGCGTCCCACGGAGCTGAGCTTCACGCAGAACACCAACGGGCAGGCCCTGACCCTGGCCGCGGAGCACCACCCGGAGGTGCGCGGCGCGGAGGACATGCGCGGCATGATCCTGGGCATCCCCTTCGAGTACTCGGTGCACGCCCTGCTGCTGCGCGATTTCCTCGCCGCCGGCGGAGTCGACCCGGTCGCGGACGTCGAGCTGCGGCTGCTGCGCCCGGCGGACATGGTGGCCCAGCTGGAGGTCGGCGGCATCGACGGATTCATCGGGCCCGAGCCGTTCAACCAACGGGCGCTGCAGTCCGGCGCGGGCCGGATCTTCACCCTGACCAAGGACCTGTGGGACAAGCACCCCTGCTGCAGCGTGGCGATGGCCAAGGACTGGCGCGCCGCCCACCCGGAGACCGCGGACGGGCTCATCGCCGCGCTGGGCGAGGCGGCGGTCTTGGCGGACGACCCCGCCCGGACCGGGCACGTCTCCCCCGTGCTCGCGCAGGAGAAGTACCTCAACCAGCCGACCGGCCTGATCACGCCCGAACTGGAGGGCAGCTACCTGACCTGGGGCGGCGAGCAGGTCGTCGACCCGGAGCTGATGTCCTTCGGCGACCCCACCGACGTCACGGCGATCACCTGGATGACCACCCAGATGGCCCGCTGGGACCTCGGCGGGGACGCGCTGAGGATGGACGACGACGTCCTCATCCGGGCCAGCCGCTCCGTGCTGCCCGCCGACGTCCCCCGGGCCGGCGACCCCGTGATGATCAACGGCCACCGATTCGACCCTGCCCGCCCCACCGCCGGGTACGCGAGGAGCTGACGGAAAGCATGAAGACCACCCCGAAACCACTCAACGCGGCTGTGCTCGGCCTCGTCGTGTTCGCCGCGTTCATCGGCGTCTGGCAGCTGGCCGCGTCGGCCGGCTGGCTCAGCGACCTCGCACCGACGCCCGCGCGCACGCTCGAGCGCGGCGTCGAGATCCTCTCCGATCCGTTCTACCGGGACGGTCCCGCCAGCGTGGGCATCTTCTGGCACCTGGTGGCCAGCCTCCGGCGGGTGGTCATCGGCTTCGCCATCGCCACGGCGATCGCCATCCCGCTGGGCTTCCTGCTGGGCGCGAGCACCACCCTGCGCTGGGCCGTGGATCCGCTGATCCAGATTCTGCGGCCGGTCTCCCCGCTGGCCTGGCTGCCGCTGGGCCTGGCGCTGCTGCGCGACGCGGAGAACACCGCCGTGTTCGTCATCGTGCTCTCCGCGCTGTGGCCCACCCTGGTCAACACGATCGACGCGGTGCGGGGCATCCATCCGACCTACCTGGATCTGACGGCCACGCTCGGCACCCCCTGGTGGCAGCGGATCGTCTACGTCTGGTTCCCCTCCGCGCTGCCCGGCATCATCACCGGCCTGCGCCTGTCGCTGTCCACGTCGTGGCTGGTGATCATCGCCGCCGAGATGCTCGTCGGCGGCCAGGGCATCGGCTTCTTCGTGTGGAACATGTGGAACCGCCTGGACATCGACGCCATCGTGGTCGCCATCGTGATCATCGGCGTCACGGGCCTCATCCTCGACCACCTCATCGCCGCTCTGCAGAAGGTTGTCCGCTATGACTAGCTCCACCGTCGAGATCGACCAGATCACCAAGTCCTACGGGTCCACCACCATCATCGGGCCCACCTCCGTGACGATCGACGAGGGCGAGTTCGTCTCCCTCCTCGGCCCCTCCGGCTGCGGAAAGTCCACCATCCTCGGCATGATCGCCGGCCTGAAGTTCCCGTCGACCGGCACCGTGTCCACGGGCGGCGAACAGGTCACCGGCCCCGGCCCCGACCGCGGCATGGTCTTCCAGCACCACGCGCTGCTGCCGTGGATGACCGCCCGCGGCAACATCGAGTTCGGGCTGAAGTCCGCCCGTCCGCAGTACGGCAAGCAGCAGCGCCGCGAGATCGCCGCGGACTTCCTGGCGAAGGTCGGGCTCACCCACGCCGCCGACCGGCGCCCGGCGCGCCTGTCGGGTGGCATGCAGCAGCGCGTGGGCCTGGCCCGGGCCTTCGCCATCGATCCGGAGATCCTGCTTCTCGACGAACCGTTCGGTGCCCTCGACGCGCTGACCCGCCGGCAGCTGCAGCTCCAGCTGCTCCAGGTGTGGGAGGCGTCCCGGCGCACCGTCGTCATGGTCACCCACGACGTGGACGAGGCGATCCTGCTCTCCGACCGGGTGCTCGTCATGGCGCCGAGCCCGGACTCCACGATCATCGCCGACATCACCGTGGACCTGCCGCGGCCGCGCTTCGGTGAGTCCGACGACCCGGTCGGCGAGCAGCGCAGCGCCGGGCTGCGTCACGAGCTGCTGGGGCTGCTGCAGCACTGAACGGCCGGCGGAACGGAAGAACCCGGGACCACGCGGTGGTCCCGGGTTCGTTGTCTCCTGCGATCAGCGGTAGTTTGCCGATGCCGTGTCGGAGCCGGTATCCGCCGACCGATCTCGGTTGCCGAAGATCCTCCACAGCAGCAGGATCAGTCCGGCGAGGATCAGGACCGGAATGAGCTTGAAGATGACCGCCAGGGCGCCGATGAAGGCGCCAATGATCGCGACCGCCGCCGCGATGATGCCGATCGCGCCGCCGACGATGGACAGCAGCTTATGGTTTCCCCATCCGTAGTAGGCGACCGCCCCTCCGATGAGGGCGATGACCGAAGCGATGATCGTGGTTTCCAACATGAGTTCCTTCACCTGCACTAACTCGAGTCGTAGGTGCCTGGTTCCGTGATGTGCGGGCCGTGGGCCGAGCTACCGTCAATCGTACCGTCGGGCGGTGCGTCCGGTCGGAGCTGCGGACCTGGGTGAGACCGATCCTCGAACGGTCAGGTGTATTTTCCTTTCCGCCGAAATGGGCTGAACAGGGGAAATGCACTCCTGTCAATCGAATGCACGCACGAAAATGCACCTTGCTTCCGCCCCGACCTACGTGCCCTTGATATTGAGCACCTGGCGCAGCTCGTGGACCACCTCGACGAGGTCGCTCGCGTCCTCCATCACCTGATCGATCGGCTTATACGCATCCGGAATCTCGTCCACCCATTCCTTGCCGGGCCGGTAGACGATGCCCGTCATGCGGGCGTCGAGATCTTCGGCGGTGAACTGCTTCTTCGCCTGTCGGCGGGACATGGTGCGCCCGGCGCCGTGCGGGGCGGAGTAGAGCGCGTCCTCGTTTCCCTTGCCGCGGGTGACGTAGGAGCGGGTACCCATGGAACCGGGGATCAGGCCGGGCCTACCCTCGGTGGCGTCGATCGCGCCCTTGCGTGTCAGCCACACCTCGCTGCCGTAGAGATTGATTTTCTCGGTGTAGTTGTGGTGGGTGTTGACCCGCTCAACCTCGATCTCGGCTGCGTCATCCCCCATTAGGCGGGCGAGCTGGCCCACGAAGCGGTCCATCATCTCCTCGCGGTTGAGCAGGGCGAAGGTCTGCGCCCAGTGCAGGTCCTTCAGATAGGAGTCGAACTCGGGTGTGCCCTCCCGCAGATAGGCGTGGTCCGGGTCCGTCAGCTCGATGTCCCCCTTGCCGGACCGGTCGCGGGCGATGCCGATGTGCTTGCGGGCGATCTTGTTGCCCACGCCCCGGCTGCCGGAGTGCAGGAAGCACCACACCCGGTCCCGCTCATCGAGGCACAGCTCGATGAAGTGGTTGCCGCCGCCCAGGCTGCCGAGCTGCTCACGCCACTTCGGGGAATGGGACAGGTCCACGCCGTCACGGTCGGCCAGGTTCTCGAGTTCCTGCACCCGCTGCCTCGTGTGGTCGTGGTGGACCCTGCGGTTGTAGTTGCCGGGCGAGAGCGGGATGGCGCGTTCGATCTGGTCGCGCAGCTCGGTCAGCTCAATCCGATTCAGGTCTTCAGCGGTGTAGTGGGTGCGGGCGGCGATCATTCCGCAGTTATGCACGAACACGCCGGCTGCCAGAGCGAAGTTGTTGTGCTCCTCAACCTGCAGGCAGTACACGTCAGCGCGCTCATCCAGGTGCTCGATCCTGATCACCTTGTGGTTGGTTCCATGCTCGCGGTTCTTGTGCCAGCGCAACGCCGCCGGGTTCTCGGACACTTCGCCACACTCATCGCAAGCGCGTGGAGAGGTGTTGAAATTGGTGAGATAGGGCGCACCGCGCTTACCGTTGTCCGCCACCGCCTCCTTGAAGTGCTCTGGCTTCCCCTCCATGTAGGCGGTGATGTTCTTCGTTCCGACCTCCACCATTCGTTCACGCTTGGCTGGGTCTTCGGCCCGCCGCCGAATACCCGCCATCCGCAGCTCCTGAAACTCAGGAGATGTGTTGTCGAAGCTGTGCCCCACCCGGCGGTGGTATCGGGAGTGCTCCCCCTTCTCCATGATTTCCAGGTTCTCCGGCCGGTTATCGAAATGAATGTGGTTCTTGTGGTGCACGACGTGATCGTCAGGCACAGCCCCGTGCAGCGCCTCGTACACCATCACATGGGTTTGACGGGCACTCCCTTTGCCGGTGCTGGCGCTTTCATACCCATCACGGGTCTGCCACTTCCTGTACAGGGGCATGAGGCTGTCATTGAATTGGAGGTCCCTGGCTTCCCGGTAGGTTCCGTCATTCAGCATGAACTCGTGATCCGGGGTACAGATGATCTCCTCCCCGCCGGAGACGGTCACCCGCATCAGCTCCGCGTCTTCCCGGGTCTTGAGACCGACGGCCCGGCCAGGGACGATCTTGCGCTCGCTATCCAGCGAGTAGACCCAGTGGGTTCCACCTTCTTCGGTCATTTCCCTGAGCGTTTTCTGGTGACCGTCAAGGAGCGGGACCTTGGTGTCGCCCGTGAAACATCCGATGTCGACCCCAACCGAAGCTGGAAGTACGGCCCCATCAGTGGGAATGACCGTGCCGACGGCCGAGCCCATGCCGAAATGGGCGTCGGGCATCAGCGCCACGTGCGGGGCGACGAACGGCAGTTTCGCGAGCGCAATCGCCTGGTCGGCGGTGGCGTCGTCGATGATGCTGGCCCAGGACAGGACATTGGGTGCGAGTTCGCGGTGCGGCATGGTCGGCTCCTTGGTTAGGCAGTAACCTGCGGTTTTATCCCGAGGGTAGCCGTTCGACCCGGAACCCGCCGGTGCATCCGGGTGAGGCACCACAGTGCCGGCAGGGCCCGGGATGCGCGCCACCCCACGACGGCGATCGGTACCGCTGTTACAAAGGGGCGGTTTAGCCCTGTTGACCATGGGCGAAGCCGGGGATCCAGCAACAAACTGCCCCTCTGTAACGGACTGAGGCACCGTGATGACCTTGCCCGGAAAACTCCGGAGCCCCAGAGAAAAGAACCCCGGCCGTGCGTTCACCACGACCGGGGGTTCGAAACTTCCGCGAAAACCTACTTCACCTGCGGCATCTCCGTGCGCGACCGCTTGACCTCGAAGAAGTAGGGGTACTGCGCCAGGCGGACGGCGGCGTCGAAGATCTCACCGGCCTCCTCGCCCTCGGGCACGCGGGTGATCACGGGGCCGAAGAAGGCGGTGTCGCCGAGGTGGAGCACCGGGGTGCCGACCTCGTCGCCAACTGGCCGCATGGTGTCCTCGTGGAACTTACGCAGGTCGGCGTCCACGTCCTCGGTGTTGGCCACCTCTGCGTAGGAGGCGTCGAGGCCGACCTCGGCCAGCGCCTTCTTGATCACCTCGTCGTAGGCGCCGAAGCCCTTCCCGCCGCCCTCTCCACCGGGGTGGATGATGGTGCCCATGGCGGTGTAGAGCTCGTCCACCTTCTCGGGGGCCTCCAGCTTGACCTTGGCGAAGACGCGGGCGGGGCCCCATGCGGCCTTCATACCCTCCATGTAGCCCTCGTCCAGGTCGCGGCCGTCATTGAGCACGGCCAGGGACATGGGGACCCACTCGACCTCGATGTCGCGGACCTTCTCCACCTCCTTGATCCAACGGGAGGTCTGCCACGCGAACGGGCAGATGACGTCGAAGCCGAACTTCACGGACTCAGCCATTGAAAGTCTCCTTAATAAGTCAGTCAGGGGATCCTGTCTGCCCCACCTTAGGCGCGGATTAGGCTGGATGCCGTTGCCCGGTGCTCTGCAGCACACCCCCGTCCCACCGCAAAGGAGCCGTTATGACGTCGACCAATCTCACCCGCGACGAGGCCGCCCACCGGTCCCGCCTGCTCCAGGTTGACCACTACGACATCACCCTGGATCTGACCGGCTCCGAGACCGAGTTCATCTCCACCACCGTCGTGAACTTCACCGTCCGTGAGGCCGGGGACACCTTCATCGACCTGCGCGCCCGCCGCGTCGAGGAGGTGCTTCTCGACGGCCGCGACATCCGCCCGGACGCACTCACGCTCAACGCGGAAGGCTACGACGAGACCCACGGCATCGCGCTGAAGGACCTGTCCGTGGGGCGGCACTCCCTGCGGGTGGAGGCCGTCTGCCCGTACTCGCGCACCGGCGAGGGGCTGCACCGCTTCGTCGATCCGGCGGACGGCCTGACCTACCTGTACTCCCAGTTCGAGACCGCCGACGCCAAGCGGGTGTTCACCTGCTTCGATCAGCCGGATCTCAAGGCCACCTACGCGCTGACGGTCCACACCCCGGACGACTGGAAGGTCATCTCCAACGCCCCGCAGCGCACCGTGCGCCGCGAGGGAACCGCCACCCACCTCTCCCGGGTGGACACCCCCCTGTCCACCTACCTGATCGCCGTGTGCGCCGGCCCCTACCACGAGGTGCGCGACACCTGGCGCGGACAGCTGACCCACCACCCGGAGACGCCCACCGACCAGCCGACCGAGCTCGAGGTCCCGCTGGGCCTGTTCTGCCGCCAGTCCATCGCGAAGCACCTGGACTCCCGACGCCTGTTCACCGAGACCAAGCAGGGCTTCGACTTCTTCCACCGCAACTTCGGCATGGCCTACCCCTTCGGCAAGTACGACCAGGTCTTCTGCCCCGAGTACAACATGGGCGCGATGGAGAACGCCGGCTGCGTGACCATCCGCGACGAGTACGTGTTCACCTCGAAGGCCACCCACTACCGCTACGAGCGCCGCGCGGAGACCATCCTCCACGAACTGGCCCACATGTGGTTCGGCGACCTGGTGACCATGCAGTGGTGGGACGACCTGTGGCTCAACGAGTCCTTCGCCACCTGGTCGGCGGCGATCTCGCAGGCCGAGGAGACGCAGTACGGCACCGCCTGGGTGACCTTCGCCAACGTCGAGAAGTCCTGGGCCTACAGCCAGGACCAGCTGCCCAGCACCCACCCGATCTCCGCCGACGCCTCCGACATCGAGACCGTCGAGCAGAACTTCGACGGCATCACCTACGCCAAGGGCGCCAGCGTGCTCAAGCAGCTGCAGGCCTATGTCGGCCGGGAGAACTTCCTCGCCGGCGTGCGCCGCCACTTCGCCGACCACGCCTGGGGCAACGCCACCTTCGACGACCTGCTGGGCGCCCTGCAGACCGCCTCCGGCCGCGACCTGTCCGGCTGGGCCGACCAGTGGCTCAGAACCACCGGCATCAACCGCCTGACCCCCGCCTTCACCGTCGAGGACGGAAAGTACACCTCCTTCACCGTCGAGCAGTCCGGCGCCGAACCCGGTGCAGGTGAGTTGCGCACCCACCGCACCGCCGTCGGCCTCTACTCGCTTGACCCGTCCGACGGCGGCCGCGTGCGCCGCACCCACCGCGTCGAGCTCGACGTCGACGGCGCGTCGGCCGGCGTCGATGAGCTCGTCGGGGTGGAGGCCGCCGACCTGGTGCTGGTCAACGACGACGATCTGACCTACTGCCTGATGGGTCTGGACGATGCGTCGGTGGCCTTCGTGCTGGAGAACATCGACCGCATCGACTCCCCGATGGCCCGCACCCTGTGCTGGTCCGCCCTGTGGGAGATGACCCGTGACGGGAAGCTGCGCGCGCGTGACTTCGCCGCCCTGGTCGCCCGCGGCGCGGCGCACGAGACCGAGCTGGCCGTCCTCGAGCGCATCCTGGGACAGGCCGCGGCCGCCGTACGCTCCTACGCCGACCCCGCCTGGGCCGAATCAGAGGGCAACGCGCTGCTGGCCGACGCCTTCCTGGCCGGTGTGCGCACCGGAGACGAGGAGTCCTCCCTGGTCTTCGCGCAGGCGCTGACCCGGATCCCGCTCACCGACGCCGCCGCCGACTTCCTGCGCTCGGTGCTCGACGACGCGGCCGAGCACGTGACCGTCGACGCAGACCTGCGCTGGCGGGCCCTGGCCGCACTCATCGCCCACGGTGCCGTCGACGAGGTCGATGCGGCGATCGCCGCCGAGCGCACCCGCGACCGCTCGGCCACCGGCGGACAGGCCGCCCTGCGCGCCGCGGCCGCGGTGAACACCGACGAGGCCAAGAAGGCCGTGTGGGACGAGCTCATTGCCGGCGACCTGTCGAACCTGGACGCCCGACACAAGATGGAGGGCCTGGTCTACCCGGGTTCGACCCCACATCTGGCCCCGTTGGCCGGGCCCTACTTCGAGGTCGCCGAGAAGCTGTGGGAGAACTCGTCGACGGAGATGGCGCTGCGCACCCTGGCCGGCCTCTACCCCAGCTGGGACATCAGCCGGGCGGGCCTCGACCGGGCCGCCGCCTTCCTCGAGCGCGACCTGCCCGCCGGCCTGGCGCGGGTGATCACCGAGGAGCGTTCCCGTGTGGAACGCGCCCTGCGCAACCGCCGCGTCGACGCCGGGGAGTAGGAGGGTTTCGGGGCGGTTCCGCGCCGGGAGAGGCAGCCGATCCCGGCCGGGAGGTGTGACGGGGATCCTCGGGGCCCTCCCCGAGATCACCGGCCCGAAAGGACCCCACCGAGACCGCCACCTGATCTCGGTGGGGAGGCCGCCGCGAGACCGAGATCAGGTACTGCTCTCGGTGAGGTGCTCTCAGTCAGGTGATCTCGGGCCCGGATCGCAGCTACTCCCTGACCGGGCCCAGCAGTGCCTTCGCGTAGGAGGCGTGCAGGGACTCATTGTCGGAGGGGTGGTAGAGCCCGGCGACGACGTCGCGGTAGAGCCGCTGCAGTTCGCTGCGGCGGAAGTACTGCGAGCCACCGGTGGTGCGCACGGCCAGCTCCACGGCCTCCTTGGCGGCCTCGGTGGCCCGGCCCTTCACGCCCGAGAAGTGCAGGAACCACTTCCCGCCGTACTGCGGTTCCTCCCCGGTACCGACCAGGTCGACATCGCCCGTCAGCTTCTCCAGCTGCAGGACGACGCCGTCCATGAGGATCCCGGCCGAGGCGATCTGCCAGCGGATGTCGGGATCGTGGGCGTAGGGGGCGTTTTTGACGTGGGAGCGACGCTTGCCGACGATCTCGACGGCCAGGTTGACCGCCCGCTCACCGATGCCCGTGTACACGGCGGCCAGCAGCAGCTCGAAGGCGCCGAAAATGCCCCACACCAGCGGGTCGGGGTTGGGGCCGAGCGGGGTGTGGGTGCCCACCCGCTCCGGGCGCATGACCACCTCGTGCAGTTTGGTCGTGCAGGACTGGGAGGCGCGCATGCCCAGGGTGTCCCAGTCGTTGATGATCTCGATGCCGTCGGCGTCGCGGTCGAGGAAACCGAAGACCAGCTGGTCCTCGTGCCGGGCGTGGACCACCAGCCGGGTCCACACGGGGGACAGCGAGGTGAAGATCTTCGTGCCGCTGATGGTGTACCCGCCGTCCCCCGAAGGAGTGGCGGTGGACACGGAGTCGAAGAGGACGGCGTCGTTGCCCGCCTCGGAAATCCCGAAGGCGAAGATCTCGCCCTTGACCGCGTCCTCGAAGACCCAGTCCAGGCGGTGGTCGCCCCGCCGCCACAGCGTGTAGGCCATACCCATGATCACGTGATGCATGTTGATGCCCAGCGCCGTGGCCGGGGCCGCCTGCGCCAGCCGGCGCTGCGCCTGGCTGGCCTGCCGGAGGGTGAGCCCGTGCCCGCCGAATTCCTCAGGGACCAGCATGGTCAGGTAGCGCGCGGCTTTCAGATCCTCCAGGTCCTCCGTGAAGAACCGGTTGTCCTCGTCGTATCCGGCGGCCCGTCCGCGCAGGGTCTCCAGCAGGTCATCGGGCAAGAGCTCCTCGATCGTGGTCACTGATCCTCCTTCATTCGCCTTCTCCGGGATATGAGCGCCGATGCTACCCCGGTGCCCGGCGCGGACTTCCCTGTCGTCCTTGTGGTCTCTTTCGTTCTTGTCGTCGTGCTCCCCGTCCCCTACCGTGGGGCACCACTTTCGGAGGGTCGTTCTCCCCAGCGGGGAACGTCCCGCCACCCATCCCACCGAACACCGGAGGAAACCACCGATGAAGAAGAAGATGATGACCCTCGCCGTAGCGGCGGCACTGGCGGTCGGCGCCGCTCCCGCCCACGCCCAGTCCAGCTCCAGTTCGTTGCCGCAGACCGCTCCTTCCCCGGTCACCGCCCCAGATCGGGACACCAGCGCCGTGGAGGCGGAGATCATCCGCCTGACCAACGAGGAACGGGCCACCCGTGGCCTCGACCCGCTGGTCCAGGACTCGACGCTGTCCGAGAACTCGCGGCAGTGGTCCGGCCAGATGGCCGGGGACGGGAACTTCCGGCACAGCACCGGGTGGAACGTCGCCGAGAACATCGCCTACACCACCGCGCCGGACGTGGACGCCGCGACTTTCGTGGACATGTGGATGAACAGCCCCGGTCACCGCGCCAACATCCTCAACCCCGACCACACCCGCATCGGTGTGGGCCTGGCGGTCTCCGATGACGGCGCGACCTACGCCACCCAGCAGTTCAGCCGGTAACTCCCCGACGGGCGTGACGGTGGGACACCACCGCGGCGCAGATGAAGAAACCTTCATGCTCACCTCACCCGGTTCTCACGGGGGCGGTCGACAATGGTGCTCAGATGACAAAGCTCACGACCGTACACGAGTAGAAGGACATCCGCGCCATGCCCACACTCCGTCGATTCGCCCCACTCATCGCGATCGTCGCCCTCCTCTTCATCGTCGCCGTCGGCGGCGCCGCACTGGCGAACAACAACCAGACCCCCGACATCGATCCGCGCACCGCCACCGTCAGCGTCGGTGACGACACCGGCGCCCCGGAGACGGCCGTCGGGGACGGCCCCGCGACGTCGGAAGACAGACCGTCTGAGCAGGGTACGGGCAATGAGGGCGTGGACGACGCCCCGGCCCGGGAGCCGGCGCCGGCACCCGCCCCACAGCCGGCCCCGGACCCAGCCCCGGCGCCTGCCCCGCAGCCGCAGTACCGGGCCCCTGCGCCGGCCCCGCAACCGCCGTTGAATTACCAGTATTATGACGACGACTGGGATGACGATGATGGGGACGACGATGACTGGGACGATGACTGGGACGACTAAGTGAAACTCCCCTCGCCCCGTCTCCCCTCGGGTTATCCTTCCGCCTCGCTGCGCTGGCGAATCGTCCTCTGGATCACGGTGGTCGTGCTGGTCACCCTGGCCAGCGTCATCGTCATCACCCGCTCCGTGCTGCTGTCCCAGGTGACGAACACCGCCAACGCGGCCGTCGAGCAGGAGATCGAGGAGTTCCGCCGCTTCGCCCAGGAGGGCACCGACCCCGCCACGGCCCAGCCCTTCGGCTCTGCGGCCCGGCTCATCGAGGTCTACCTCGCCCGCCAGATCCCCGACGACAACGAGGCCATCTTCGGTCTGGTCGACGATCAGCTGATCCAGATGGATCTCTCCGGTATCGGCGGTACCCACCCAGAACCGCTGTCGAGCACTGAACCGCTGGTCCGGGAGATCGCCACGTCAGCGGCCACCGCAGGGGTGGTCACCGACGACGAGCGCGGCCCCGCCCACTGGGGCCGGGTGAACGTGTCCACCGGCCCGGAGGATCCGGAATCCCACTTCGCGGTCATCGCGTTCACGAAGGATCACCGCACCGCCGTCGACGCGGAGGTGCGGCTGATCTCGCTGGTCGCCCTCGGTGGCCTGGCCGCCAGCGTGCTCATCGCCTGGCTGATCGCCGGCCAGATCATCGCCCCCATCCGTCAGCTGCGGAACGTCTCCTCGCGGATCTCCAACTCGGATCTCACCCGGCGCGTGCCCGTGGAGGGCAACGACGAGATCGCCCAGCTGGCCGAGACCTTCAACGCCATGCTCGACCGGCTGGAGGCCGCCTACCGCGACCAGCGCCAGTTCGTCGATGACGCCGGGCATGAGCTGCGCACCCCGATCACCGTGGTCCGCGGCCAGCTCGAACTGCTCGAGTCCTCCCCGCCGGAGGAACGCGCCCGGTCCATCGAGCTGGCCACCGCGGAACTCGACCGCATGGCACGCATGGTCAATGACCTGCTGTTCCTAGCCGTCGCCGATTCCGGGGACTTCGTGCACCCGGCCGAGGTCGACGCCGCCGAGCTGACCATCGACATCGAGGACAAGGCGCAGACGATCAGCGACCGCATCCAGCTCGTCGCCGTCGCCGAGGGAACGGTCACCCTCGACGAGCAGCGGATCACCGAGGCGGTCCTGGAGCTGATGGGCAACGCCCTGCGCTACAGCGGGGACGGGGTCGGTCTCGGCTCCGAGTTCATCGGCGAGGGCACGGGCCGGGTGTTCCGCATCTGGGTGCGCGACCGCGGCCCCGGGGTGCCCGCCGAGCAGCAGGACGTCGTCTTCAGCCGCTTCTCCCGCGGCGAGCAGACCGGCACGAACCGGCCGAGTGGCGCCGGGCTCGGGCTGTCGATCGTCCAGGCCATCGGCGAGGCCCACGGGGGCCGGGCCTACGTCGACTCCACCGTCGGACTGGGCTCGATCTTCGGCCTGGAGATCCCTGCCCCGGAGACGGGTGCCGGAACCGTGACCGAGACCGACAGAATGAGGAAAGAGCAGAAGTGAGCAGGATTCTCGTCGCCGAGGACGACCGCGGCATCGCCGATTTCATTCAGCGTGGGCTGAAGGCCGCAGGCTACGCCTGTGATGTCGTGGACTCCGGGCCGGCCGCCTTCGCCCTGGCCCGATCCGGGGATTTCGACCTGATGATCCTGGACCTGGGCCTGCCCCACATGGACGGCGCCGACGTGCTCGAGCAGCTGCGCGCACTGAGGGTGACCATGCCCGTCATCGTGCTCACCGCGCGCACCAAGATCGAGGACCGCATCCGCATGCTCGAGGGCGGCGCCGACGACTACATGCCCAAGCCCTTCCAGTTCGCGGAGCTGCTCGCGCGCGTGCGGCTGCGCCTGGTCGACAAGGCCAACGTCGAGGGCGCCGGCGCCGACACCACCTACCGCATGACCCGCGGCAGTCTCGTGCTCGACCTGCGCACCCAGCGGGTGAAGGTCGGCGAGAAGTGGAAGGATCTCTCCCGGCGCGAGGTCGGCCTGCTGGAGACCTTCATGCGCCACCCCGGCCAGATCCTCTCGCGCGCCCAGTTGCTGAGCATGGTCTGGGGCATGGACTTCGACCCCGGTTCCAATGTGGTCGACGTCTACGTGCGCACGCTGCGCAAGAAGATCGGCACCGAGAAGATCGAGACGGTCCGCGGCTCCGGGTACCGGCTGGTGTAGCTCCCCCGCCCCTGCACTCCGGCCGGGCCCCGGGGGCCTACGCCCGCGTGCCGGAGAGCAGCGGGCCGTCGAGATCCCGATCCGTCTCCCCGGGCACGGCCAACGGACGAAGCTGCGGCTTTGCCGTGCCGGGAAGCGGTTCGTCCTCGGTGACCACCTGGATATGGGCGATGTCCGAACGCAGGGCGTCCTCGGAGTACTGGATGATGTCGCCGCGGTCGGATTCCACGGTGCGGGTCAGCCGCAGCAGGGGCAGGTTGCGGGTGACGCCGAGGGTCTCCTGCTCCCAGCCGGAGGCGATGCCCGGGGTGATGGTCTCCCATTTGCGCACCGGGCGCAGTCCCCATCCGTCCCGCACCAGGTCGTGGAGGGAGCCCGTGAGGTCCTCATCGAGCAGGCCGGGCACCAGGTGTTCCGGGAGGAAGGAGTTCTCGAGCAGCAGCGGGGTGCCCTCGACGCGGCGTAGCCGGATGAGGTGGAGGACCGGGTCGTCGGCCTCGAGGCCGAGGGCCTGGGCGACATGGGCGGGGGCGGGGATCCGCGCCGCCGTGAGTACCTCGGACTCCACCGTCAGGTTGCGCTCCCGCAGCTGCGGCATGAGCCCCTCGATGCGCGTGAGTTCAACGACCGGGGGCACGCTGCGCACGAAGGTGCCGCCGGTGCGGCCCCGGCGGCGGTCGATGAGCCCCTCCAGCTGGAGGATGTCCAGAGCGTGACGCACGGTCATGCGGGCCACCCCGAACTCGGTGACCAGATCACGCTCGGTGGGCAACCGGTCACCCGCCGTCAGTTCCCCCCGTTCAATGCGGGCGCGGAGTTCATCTGCGATGGCGAGGTACGCCGGATGACGACGGAATGAGGTGGACACCCCCATACCCTATCCAATCCATGTTCATTATCGCATATGTGCTGTTCAGCCACTGAAGTCCACTATTGCTTCCGCCCCGCCCCACCCACCTCACCCCTGGACCGGGGGTGGTGCACCGGAGCGCTTCCCGCATTACCGGAAGCGGACGGGCACCTCGGGTTCACCCAACGAGAGCATCAGACGGTTGGCCCAGTTGACGAAGGAGACCGCGTAGAGGTGGTCGAGCAGCGCGGCATCGTCGAGGCCGACGGCCCGCAGCTTGCCCACGCAGCCGGCGTTGTACTCCATCGGGGTGAATGCCAGGGTGCGGGAGGCATCGCGCAGCACGTTCCACCGGTCGGAGCCGAGGTCGATGTCGAGGCCGTCGTCCAGCAGCTTGTCGACGACCGCGGCGTCCCCGCCCTCCTCGACCGTGCGCTCGGCATGGACGGCGGCGCAGTACACGCAGCCGTTGAGCCGGGAGGTGAGCAGGGCAACCAGCTCCCGCCCGGCGCGGCCGAGACCGCCGTCGGTGTTGTGGAAGATGCCCGAATCAGTCAGGGTGCGGGCCTTCAGCACCGCGGGGTCGCGGGCCAGCAGCCGGAAATACGGCATGTCAGCCCGCTCGGGTGTGATCAACGCATCCCGCTGCCCATCGGTCAGTTCGGCCCTGACCACCGGCGGCACCCAGGGCTTCCAGCCCAGGGCATGGTTGACGAAGGCCGCCGGGCGGACCAGGTCCGGGTAGGTGGTGATCTCGAAGAGGCCCCGGTCGGGCAGTTCCCACTCAACGTCCTCGGCGGCCAGGCCCGGGTGACGGGCCTTGTCGTCGGCCTTGACCTCGACATCACGGCCGGCGAGGGTCTGCAGGCCGTGGACCACGCGCAGCTGGAAGGTCAGGAAGGAGATCAGCTGGGCGAGGCTGACCACGTCGTCGGCGGACCAGCCGGCGGATACGAGGCGCCTGATGGACTCGGGGCGGGAGTCGCGGGGATGGAAGACCAGCAGGTGCGCGAAGTCGAAGGCGGCGGCCAGGCGTGTGCCCAGCCCGCCCTTGTCATTGAGGACATGGCCACCCGGCTCGGAGTCCCCGCTCAGGCCGGGCTCGCGGTAGGTCCCGTAGGGTCCGGTGGACAGGGAGGCCTCGATGATGGTGTCGACGGCGTCGACCAGGGCGTCGGGGGCGTCGTCGCGCAGCAGCTCCGTGTAGAAGGTACGGGCGTTGGCCACCCGGTGCAGCCCGGAGACGTAGGCGGCCACGGCGTAGCGCTCCGCGAAACTGAAGGAGCCGGGATCGACGGGCTCGAAGAGCGCCTCGAAGCTGGCCTGCGCATTCTCGAGCACCTGTGGGCGCTTCTCCCGCAGGCGGGCCAGCCCGTGGTCCCCGGGCAGAGCGGAGAGCAGGTTGATGATGTCGGCCATGGATGTGTCCTTACCTTTCTTTCTCCCGTTTCTGCGGTCCAGGCTACAGACGCGCAGGGGCGCCGAGGATGGACCGGCTGTCCCGCCGCTACCGGACAAACCGGCCCGGACACGAGGGCCCACCCAGTGGTGTGGGCTACCCTTTCGGTCATGTCAGGAGCAGCACCCGTGAGCACCCTCTCCCCCGCCATCGCGATCGTCGGCATGGGCCCGCGCGGCACCTCCGTCGTCGAACGCCTCGGCACGGCCCTGCGGGAGCTCCCGGCCGACGAGCGCCCCGGGCTGACACTCCACCTCATCGACGACGCTCAGCACGGCGCCGGCCGCATCTGGGACACCGGGCAGACCCGCACCCTGTGCATGAACACCCTCTCCGGGGCCGTCACCCTCTTCACCGAGCCCCGCTCAACCGTGGCCGCCCCGGTGTTCGAGGGCCCCATCCTCCACGAGTGGATCCGGCTGCTGCGCGGCGACCCCGCGGGCATCGACCCCGGCAAGGTCGCCGTCTTCGACGAGTTCCCACCCGGGGCCGGGGTGGCCGAGTCCTTCGCCGCGGAGATCGCCGTGACCGTGCCGGAGTCCCACCCCTCGCGCGCCCTCTACGGCGCCTACCTGCGGTGGGTTCTCGACGTCGCGCTGCATCGCCTGCCCGACAATGTCACCGTGGTCGACCACCACGCCCGCGCCACCGCCGTGGCCGCGGACGACGACCGGGACCGGGACCTCATCACGCTGTCCGACGGCGCGGTCGTCCCCGCCGACGCCACCGTGCTGGCCCACGGCTGGCAGGTCCCCGGCCCCACCCACGCCGAGGCGGGTTTCGCCCACGCGGAGGCACAGCACGCCGGACTGAGGTGGATCCGCCCCGGCAACCCCGTCGACCAGCCCGTCGAGCAGGTCCCCGAATCCGGCACCGTGCTCGTGCGCGGGCTCGGCATGGGTTTCTTCGATGCCATGGCACTGCTGACCGTCGACCGGGGCGGGCGTTTCCACGAGGACCCCGCCACCCGCTCCGGTCTGCGCTACGAACTCTCGGGCCGCGAGCCGCACCTGGTGGTCACCTCCCACCGTGGCTACCCCTACCTGCCGAAATCCGATTTCGGCGGCCTGCCGCCGAAGGCCGAGCTGCGCCGGCTCAGGGCCGTCATCACCGAGCTGTCGGGCACGACGGAACCCGCGTCGATCGACTTCGATTCTCAGGTCTGGCCCGCGATCGTCCGCGACGCCTACGAGGCCTACTACCGGGTGCTGAACCGGGTGCGCCCGGAATCGGTCACCACCTCCTTCGACGAGATCGTCGCGGTCATCGACGCGGCGGAGATCCACACCACCCAGGTCAACGCGGGCGTCGGCACGCTCGATGCGGCGCTGGCACCCCACAGCGCCGAACCGTTCACGCTCACCCGCTGGCTCGACCCGCTCGGCGGGGTCGGCGGCACCCGGCACGAGGTCACCGCCGCCATCGCCACGGCCCTGGTCGAGGACATCCGCCAGGCCACCCTGGGCCCGGACAGTCCCCTCAAGGCCGCACTGTGGTCGATCAGCGCCTCCCGCAAACCCTCCGCGGTCCTCGGGGCGGAGGGCCGCTACACCTTTGAGTCGCGCCGCAACCTCTTCGCCACCATGATGTCGCTGGGTCAGATGGCCGGCTCCGGCCCGCCACTGTTCCGCACCCGCCAGCTGCTCGCGCTCGTCGACGCGGGGCTGGTCACCTTCCTGGGCGCGGACCCGAAGCTGCGGGTCGACCTGGCGTCCGGGGAATGGGTCGCCCACTCCCACACCACCGGCGACGCCGAGGTGCGCTCGATGACGCTGGTCGACGCCTGGATGCACAAACCGGACGTGCGCCGCCCCGCCGATCCGCTCGCGGTCTCCCTCGACGACGCCGGACGGCTGCGCCCGTTCCGTGACACCACGACCGACGGCACCGGGATCGCGACCGGCTCCCCCGAGGTCGACCCGGCCACCCGCCTGCTGGTGCGCGCGGACGGCCGGGTGGACCCGCGGGTCCACCTCATCGGTATCCCGACCCACGCACAGCTGCCCGACACCACCATCTCCATGCCCGGCACGGACCCACTCATGCTGCAGGAAACCGATACCGCCGCACTCCACGCACTGCAGGTCGCGCTGGGAACATAGGACCTCGGCACTCCTGCGGGGCGGTACCACACTGAGGGTGGAACGCGGCATCGGGACGCAGCCCCGACGAAGCGACCGCCTTCTTCCCGCCCGGCGGTACGCCTCCGGTCAGTCTGGAGGCCGCACTCGACGCCGACGGGCCCCTGGCGCTACCGCCGGTCGGCCAGCTCCACCCGCGGGCGCACGGCGATCCCGGTGATCTGGGCGGAGTCGTCGGCGTCGACGACCAGGCGGATGGCCCGGGCGACCTCGGCGGGGGCGATGTAGTGCTCGGGCGTGTACTCCTGCCCCGCCTCGTCGTGCAGGGCCCGCAGCATCCCGGTGTCGGTCGGGCCCGGCGCGACCGTCGTCACGCGCACGCCGTTGTTCGCCTCCCCCTTGCGCAGGCCGTCGGCGAGCGCGTGCAGCGCGTGCTTCGTGGCGGCGTAGACGATGTTGCCGGGGTAGGCGCCGCGCCCGGCCCCGGAGTTGAGGAAGACCACCGTGCCGTCGGCCTCGCGCAGGGCGGGCAGCAGCAGCCGGGTCAGCTCCGCGGGGACGACGACGTTGAGGTCGTACTGGCCGCGCCAGTCCCCGGCCCGGGCGCTGTCCACGCTGTGGCGCCGGGCGATGGCGGCGGCGTGCACGAGAACGTCGACGCGTGTGAGCCCGAGCAGGCGCCGGACGGCGGAGGAGGCGGTGTCGTCGTCCAGCAGGTCGCCGACCAGGTCGGCGCCGACGGGGGTGACCTTCTCGAGGGCCCCCAGTTCGGCGAGGGCCTCGTGGTTGCGCCCGAGCGCGTAGACGTGGTGGTCGCGGGCCAGGTCGGCGACGATCTCCCGGCCCATGCCGCCAGTGGCCCCGGTGACGATGGCGATGCGTTCAGTCATGCCCCTCGACTCTAGCCCGCCGGTCCCGGCCACCGCCCGGGTGGTGCGATGGCGCCGTGTCCGGCCGTCCTGCTAGTTTCCGGGTCATGGCCGTCATCCACCTCCACCGCTATCTCCGCGGGCGACGGGTCGACCCGGATCCCGCGGTCCTGGGATCGTTCCTCGGGCACTACCGTCTGCGGGTCCGGCAGGCCGGCGACGGAGCGGGTGGTGTCCTGATGGTCAATGAGGACGAGCCGCTGAGCCTGGGCGGGCGGCCCCTCCCGTTCCGGCTGGACCTGGCCGGCACCGGGGGCGCCGGGGGCACCGGGGGCACCGATCCCGGTACCGCGACGGGCGGGTGTCTCCTCGCCGCCGAGTTGTCGCCGCAGGAGGCGTCCTTCCTGTTCAAACTGTGCCATATCACGGGTCTGCTCGCCGAGCGGGTGGACACCGCCCCCGCCTTCGTGGCCATCGAGAGCGTGCACCGGACCGAGGACCTGCCCGCCGCCGAGGGGACGGCGGTGACGTGGGTGTCCACGCCCGCCAGGTTCCGGCATGCGGTGGCCGGACTGGCCGGGCCCGCCGGGCCGGGGTGCCCGGCCGGACTAGGGTGAACTGATCGGCCCAGGCATGAAGGAGGTCCCCGTGCTCGCTTTACCCCTCGGTGTGCTCATCGGTCTGGTGATGCCGCTGCAGACCAGCGCGAATTCGCGCCTGCGACTGTCGGTGGGCTCGCCGTTCCTGGCGTCGTTCATCTCGTTTCTGGTGGGCACCCTCACGCTGCTGGTGGCCACGCTGCTGGTCGATGGTGGCCTGCCCGACCTGGGGCTCGCCGCCGGCCAACCGGGCTGGTTGTGGGCGGGCGGTTTCCTCGGCGTCGTCGTGCTGACCGGCAATATCTTCCTGTTCCCGCGGCTGGGCAGCGTGCAGACCGTGGTTCTGCCCATCACGGGGCAGGTGTTGATGGGCCTGCTCATCGACCACTTCGGGTGGTTCCATTCCCCACAGGCCCCGTTGTCCGCCACGCGCGTGGCCGGTGCGGTCCTGCTGGTCGTCGGCGTACTCGGGGCGATCGGGCTGCTCGACACCCTGGTGCGCCGCCGCACCGTCGCCCCGGTGCTGGACGGGGGCCGTGGTGAGGGGGCGGGCCTGTGGCTGTGGCGGGCCGCGGGCGTGGTCTTCGGCATGTGCGGCGCCACCCAGACGGCCGTCAACGGCCGGCTCGGGGTGGTGATCGACTCCGCGGTG
Source organism: Corynebacterium halotolerans YIM 70093 = DSM 44683 (assembly GCF_000341345.1). Classification (NCBI taxonomy): domain Bacteria; kingdom Bacillati; phylum Actinomycetota; class Actinomycetes; order Mycobacteriales; family Corynebacteriaceae; genus Corynebacterium; species Corynebacterium halotolerans. The sequence continues at coordinate 2,486,646 of NC_020302.1, forward strand.
GCCGCCGCGCTGGTCTCCTTCACCGTCGGGGTGACCACCCTGTTGTTGATCGTCCTGGCCACGCGGACGCCGTGGCGGCTCAGGCGCCTCGACGGTCGCCCGAACCCGTGGTGGATGTGGATCGGCGGTTTCCTCGGCGCCGCGTTCGTCTTCGGCAACGCCTTCCTCGCCCCGATCATCGGCACCGGGCTGACGGTGATGGTCATCCTGCTCGGCCTGATGGGCGGCAGCCTCATCATCGACCACTTCGGGCTGCTGGGCGCCCGACGCAAGCCGACGACCGCGCTGCAGGCACTCGGCCTGCTGCTCATGGTGGCGGGGGTGGCGCTCATCCGCCTGGTTTAGCCCACGCCGGTCAGTAGGGCCCGCCCAGGACGAAGTCCGTGTCGTCGAACTCGTCGTCGACGTCGTCCCGGTCGAGGTCATCCACGTGGGGACTGTCCCGGCCGACGTGCCACTTCCAGACCACCGGCACGGTCACCACGTCGTCGAGCGGTTCCGCCGGCTCGAGCCCGGCGGCGCGGAGGGCGTCGACGAGCGCGCGGCCGATCATCTCATCGGCCTCGCCCAGGCCGGTGAACTGGATGCTCAGGTCGCGCCGCTCATACGGGTCGAGGTTCCCCCACTCGTCGACCCAGATCAGCACGCCGCCGGGGTACTCGTCGGTGAGTTCGAGGTCGGTGAAGTCCACGAACACGCCGGCGACGATGCCCCGCTCCGCCAGGGACTCGAAGGCCTCGATCACCCGGTCAGCGTCGGTGTGCTCGTCCGCCCAGGCTTCGGCGGTTGTCTCGCAGTGCCGCCAGATCTGTTCGGCGACCGGGCCCGCGACGGCCGCGGAATCCGTGACGCCGGCGGGCAGGAGGCCCTCGTCCCCGAGGGCCTCGGCGAGCAGTTCCCCGGCGTCGGCCGGGAAGACGATGTCGCCGCAGAGAATGCGCCGGGCGAGCTCATCGAACACCCGGTGGTCGGCGTGCTCGCCGAGCCAGCCGGCCAGGTCGTCGTCGAGGGTGCTGTCGGGGGTGTGGAACGGGTGCGGGGAGGTGGCCATGGCTCGTCCCTTCGTCGGGGCGGGGGTCGGGTGCCCCTCAGCGTAATCCCGGTGTGCGGCCGCGGCAGGACAAACGAACCCCCGGCGACGGCCAGCTGGGCGTCACCGGGGGTTTTCCGTGGACCCGGGTCAGTTGATCGCGTCCAGGGCGGTCTCGACGTCGGCGAGCAGGTCCTCGACGTCCTCGATGCCGACGGAGATACGCACCAGGTCGCGCGGCACCTCGAGCTGGGAGCCGTTGACGGACTGGTGGGTCATGCTGGCCGGGTGCTCGACCAGGGATTCCACGCCACCGAGGGACTCCGCCAGACAGATCAGCCGGGTGTTCAGGCAGAACTGGCGGGCGGCCTCCTCGCCACCGGCGAAGCGCACGGAGATCATGGCGCCGAAGCGGTCCATCTGCTTCTTGGCCACCTCGTGGCCCGGGTGGGAGGCCAGGCCCGGGTACAGGACCTGGGAGACCTCGGGGCGGGAGTCGAGGAATTCGGCGATGCGCTCCGCGTTGTCGCAGTGGCGCTCCATGCGCACCGACAGGGTCTTGATGCCGCGGGCGGTCAGGTAGGCGTCGAAGACGCTCGGGATGGGGCCCACGCCGCCCTGGTAGAAGGCCAGCTGCTCGTCGAAGTCGGCGTCGTCGGTGACGACCACGCCGCCGACGACGTCGGAGTGTCCGCCCAGGTACTTGGTGGTGGAGTGCAGGCTCACGTCCGCGCCGAGGGCCAGCGGGCGCTGCAGGTAGGGGGAGGCGAAGGTGTTGTCGACGACGAGCTTGGCCGATCCCTTGATCCCGGCGACGGCAGCGATGTCGGTGACCGACAGGTTCGGGTTGGTCGGGGTCTCCAGCCAGATCACCTTCGTCCTGTCGGTGATGGCCTCGCGCACGGCGTCGACGTCGGTGGTGTCCACGACCGAGTACTCCACGCCCCACTCCGCGAAGACGGAGTCGATGAGCCGGTAGGTGCCGCCGTAGGCGTCGTGGCCGAAGATCAGGTGGTCGCCCGGGCGCAGGAGGATGCGCAGGACGATGTCGGTGGCGGCCATGCCGGAGGAGAACGCCTTGCCGAACTTCCCGCCCTCCAGGGCGGCGACGGTGCGCTCCAGGGCGGTGATCGTCGGATTGGCCACCCGGGTGTACTCGTAGCCGCCGCGCAGCTCGTTCAGTCCGTCCTGCGCGAAGGTCGTGGACGCGTAGATCGGGGTGTTGATCGGGCCGTACAGGCTGTCCGGCTCATAGCCGGCGTGAATCGAGGCCGTGGAAAAGCCCTGGTTATCGGCGGCGGTCATCGTGAAATCGTGCTCCTGAAATGGTGCTGGTGGGGTGATCAGTCGCCATGATAGACCAAGCTGTCCATTCTTGGCGAACCCCTCGCCCACCCCCGCGGTCTCAGGCGTGGGCGAACCAGCGCCCGGCGACCTCCCCCAGCCGGACCGGCAGCCCGTAGAGGCGGGAGAGGTTCGCCGCTGTGAGCACCTGCCCCACCGGGCCGGCGGCCAGCACCTTCCCGTCCGCGATCATCGCCACATCGCTGGTCGACGCCGCGATCTCCTCCACGTGGTGGGTGACCAGCACCGTCGTCAGCTCCGGACGACGTGCCCGCAGGTCGTCGACCACCCGGAGGAGGCGCTCGCGCCCGGGCAGGTCGAGACCGGTCGACGGCTCGTCGAGCAGCAGCAGCTCGGGCTCGGTGACCAGGGCGCGGGCGATGAGCGTGCGGGCCCGCTCGCCCTGACTCAGCTGCGTCCAGCGCCGCTCCCGCTTGGCCGCCATGCCCGTCAGCGCGAGCAGCCGCCCGACCCGCTCGAGCTCCGCGGAACTCGGCTCCCACCGCGGAAGCAGCCCGTTCGATCCCGTCAGCCCGGAGAGCACCGCCTCGTGGACCGGGATGTCACCCAACCGTTGGCGCGGATCCACCCAGCCGATGCCCCGGCGCAGGGACTGCACGTCCACCCGGCCGAGCCGGTGGCCGAGAATGTCGACGGTACCGGCCGTGGGGTGGAGCCAGCCGCCGGCCAGCTTGAGCATCGTGGACTTCCCCGCCCCGTTGGGGCCCAGCACCGCCCAGTGGGAACCCCGCGGGATATCCAGACACAGATCCTCCACGAGCATGGTGGCGCCCCGGCGGACGGCGACGTCCCGGAACCTCAATGCGGCAGACATGGTGTACAGCCTATCCTCAGCTGCCGGTGAGCCTCTTCAAGAATCGCGTACTACCCTCGGCGGTGATGATCACAGCACAAGACTCCAATACGGAAGACAGCGTCGGTCAGACCGTCGATGCGGTCAACACCTGGTGGGACAACCCCGCCACGCGCGAGTGGCTGATCGACAAACCCATCGAGATCGGCATCACGCTCATCGTGGCGCTGATCGCCCACTGGGGACTGCGCAAACTCATCGACCGCCTCGCCCGGCGCTCCGCCAACAAGAAGGCCAAACTGCCGGCCTTCGCCCCCTTCGGGCGCCGCAGTCGTGAAGAGGAGGAGGCCTCCGCGCAGATGTCCGCCATGCGCAAGGCGCAGGAGGGCCGTCGGCAGGCACGCGTGCACACCCTCGCGGACGTCGGCAAGTCCGCCGTCGGAATCTTCGTCTGGTTGTGGGCGTTCCTGGCGATCCTGCAGACCCTCGGCGTCAACATCGCCCCGCTGCTCGCCTCCGCCGGTGTCGCCGGCGTCGCCCTCGGTTTCGGCGCGCAGTCCCTGGTCAAGGACTTCCTCTCCGGTATCTTCATGCTCCTGGAGGACCAGTACGGCGTGGGCGACACCGTCGACGTCGGCGACGGCATCATCGGCGATGTCGAGGAGGTCACCCTGCGCGTGACCACGATCCGCGACATCGACGGCACCCTGTGGTACGTCCGCAACGGCGAGATCCTGCGGATCGGCAACTACTCGGATGAGTTCTCCATCGCCCGCATCCAGGTGCCCGTCGGCCTGTCCAACGACGCCGAGAAGGCCGCCGACGTCATCCTCTCCTCGGCGCAGAAGACGGTCCAGGACGAGGCGGTCTCCGACGCCGTCATCGATGAACCGGTGCTCAACGGCGTGACCGACTTCGACGTCGACCACCTCAGCTTCCGCGTGTCCGTCAAGACCCTGCCCGGCCAGCAGTGGGCCGTGCAGCGCCTGATCATGGCCCGCGTCCTCCAGGACATGCAGGCCGCGGGCATCACCACCCCGTACCCGCACGGCATCGGCGCGCAACGCCCCGGGGACTTCGACATCTAGGCGGATCCCGGGGCCTTAGAGTGGAGGGCATGACTACCCCGGAGAACCCGCAGTCCGTGTACGAGGCCGTCGGCGGCGAGGAGACCTTCGCCCGCATCGTCCGCGGCTTCTACGCACAGGTCCCCGAGGACGACATCCTCGGCCCGATGTACCCGCAGGACGACTGGGAGGGCGCCGAGCAGCGCCTCAAGTGGTTCCTCGCCCAGTACTGGGGCGGACCCCAGACCTTCAATGAACGCCGCGGCGCCCCCATGCTGCGCCGCCGCCACATCGAATTCCCCGTCAACCGGGAGGCGGCGCTGCGGTGGCTGGAGCTGATGCGCAACTCCCTCGATCAGATCGACGAGGAGACGATCCCGCCGACCTACCGCCACGCCATCTGGGAGCACATGGAGCGCGCCGCGGCCATGCTCATCAACCAGCCGGACTGATCACCTCGCACACCGTCGACGGCGGCCCCCAACCGGGGCCGCCGTCGGTGTGTCCGCGCCGGTTTTTCAGCGACCGAAGGCCTCGGCGACAGGCCTGCTGACCAGCGTCCCGCCGCGGGTCATCAGACCCGGTTCGAGTCCCGGGTGCCGGTCGATCGCGGCGTCCACCCCGGCACGGGCGATGGCGCGCACATACGGCAGGGTCGCGCTGGTCAGGGCACGGGTGGAGGTGTTGGCGACCGCGCCCGGCATATTCGGCACGCCGTAGAACAGGGTGCCGTGGACCGGGTGGGTCGGGGCGTCGTGGGAGGTCTTGCGTGAGGACTCGAAGCAGCCGCCCTGATCGACGGCCACGTCGACGAGCACCGCGCCCGGCCTCATGCGGGCCACCAGGGAATCGGGCACCAGCGTCGGGGTCCTGGCGCCCGCCACCAGGACGGCGCCGATGACCAGGTCGGCGTCGAGCAGCTGCGCCTCGATCGTCAGCGGATCCGACAGCAGGGTGCGCACGTGCCCCTGGTAGAGGTCGTCGAAGCGGGCGAGGACCTGCGGGTCCAGGTCGAGCACCGTGACGTCGGCGCGCAGCCCGTGCGCCATGGCCACCGCCGAGGCGCCGACCTGGCCGCCGCCGAGCACCACGACCTTCGCGGGGGCGGTGCCGGGCACCCCCGACAGCAGCACGCCGCGCCCGCCCTTGGGGCTCATCAGGTGGTGTGCGCCCTCCTGGACGGCCAGGCGGCCGGCAACCTGGCTCATGGGGGTCAGCAGCGGCAGCCCGCCGCGCGAATCCGTGACCGTCTCGTAGGCCAGCGCCGTGGTCTTCGAGTCCAGCAGCGCGTCGGTGACCTCCCGGGAGGCGGCCAGGTGCAGGTAGGCGAACAGGATGAGGTCCTCGCGCAGGAAGCCGTACTCGGATTCCAGCGGCTCCTTGACCTTGAGCACCAACTCGGCGTCGTTCCAGGCCTCCGCGGCCGTGTCAACGAGCCGTGCGCCGTGGGCGGCGTACTCGCCGTCGGGGAAGTTGGAGTTCTCCCCCGCCCCGCGCTCGACGATGACCTCGTTCCCGTCGGCCACCAAGGTGCCGGCTCCGCCCGGACTGAGGGCCACGCGGCCCTCGCTGTTCATGACTTCCTTCGGGATACCGATGCGCATGTGAGAAAGACCTCCTGGACCTGAGGAACTGTGACCTGGATTCCATTGATTCTCTCACAGTGGTTCCGCCCGGACTGCGGTTCGGGTTGACGCACTCTAACATCCCGCATGTGAACGAGAACAACAACCGGCTCGGCGAGGTCATCCGCTCCTTCGGTGTGCTCGGGGTGTCCGCCTTCGGCGGACCCACGGCCCACCTCGGCTACTTCCGGGAGGAGTTCGTCGCCCGGCGCAGGTGGCTGTCGGAGCGCTCCTACGCCGATATCGTCGCCGTCGCCCAGTTCCTCCCCGGCCCCGCGTCCTCCCAGGTGGGCATGGCGCTCGGCTACCACCGGGCCGGCTGGGCCGGCATGCTGGTCGCCTGGGTGATGTTCACGCTGCCGTCCGCGGCCGCACTCGTGGTCTTCGCCCTGCTGCTCGGGCACTTCGGCGTCGATCCGGAGGCCGGGTGGATCCGGGGACTGCTCGCCGCGGCGGTGGCCGTCGTCCTCCACGCCGTGTCCGGAATGGCGAGGAAGCTGGCGGACACGAGACTCACGGCGACGATCGCGGTGGCCGCCGGGCTGGTGGTGCTCGCGGTCCCCTCGACCTGGACCCACATCGCCGTCATCCTCGCCGCCGGGGTGCTCGGCGTGCTGCTGCTCCGCGGCTCCCGGGAAACCGACGGCGGCGGGGAGGACGACGACCCTGAACAGCTCGACGAGATCCGGCCGGTGAGCACCCGTGCCGCCGGGGTCAGTCTCGTGGCCTTCTTCGTCCTGTTGATCGGCCTGTGGGCCGGCGCGGCCGTGGTCGGCGGCTGGTTCCTGACCCGGGCGTCGGCGTTCTACCAGACGGGCGCGCTCGTCTTCGGCGGTGGGCACGTCGTCCTGCCGCTGCTGGAGCAGCAGACCGTGGCCGAGGGCTGGATGTCGGAGGCCGAGTTCCTCTCCGGCTACTCCGCCGCCCAGGCTGTGCCCGGCCCGCTGTTCACCTTCGCCTCCTACCTCGGCTCGATCGACGGCGGGCCCGGGGTCGCCGGCGCCGTCGGGGGTGCGGTACTCGGCACCATCGCGATCTTCCTGCCGTCGGCGCTGCTGATGACCGCCGGCCTCCACTTCTGGGGCCGCTGGCGCCACTCCCCCTACCTGCGCGCGGCATTCACCGGTGTCAACGCCGCGGTCGTCGGGCTGCTGGCCGCCGCCTTCTGGGATCCGGTCCTCACCCACGGGGTGACCGGTGTCGCCTCCCTGTCGATCGCCGCGCTGTGCTGGCTCGGGCTGGCGCGGTGGGCGTTGCCGCCCTGGTCGGTCGCGGCCTTCGCCGCCCTCGCCGGGTGGGTCCTGTGGTAGACGCCCCGGTCAGTCATGGGGGTGCGCCGGCTCAATTGCCCCGGACCGGGCGCGCGACGATACCGGAACGTTCCTCGGGCGCCGTCGCGTCCGCCGTGGCCTGCGGAACGATCCTGGCGCCGGACCGCACCCGCGTGAGCACGGCCACGAGCAGGACGACGGCCGCGGCGACGGCGGCCGTCCACACCAGCACCTGGGACTCGTACTGCCCCTCGGTGCGGCCGACGGCCACCCACGCCAGACCCCAGGCGGTGGCCAGGCCGGGGGCGATGCGCCCCCGGCTGATCAACGCGGTGGCCACCCCGATGCCGGCGGCGACGACGATACCGACGACGCCGAGGGGGATGCCCCGGAACAGCTCGATACCCTCGGCGACCAGCAGGGCGTAGGTGTTGGCCAGCGTGGCCACGGACACCCAGCCCATGTACAGCCCGAAGGTGCCGTCAACGAGCAGGACCTCGAGCCAGCCACCCGTGCGCGGGGCGCCCAGGATGAACATGATGCGGATCAGCACGGCCAGCAGCAGCACGATCACCACGACCGAGCCGATCAGCAGGTCAAACTGCACCGCCCAGATCCAGGCGGCGTTGAGCAGCGCAGACAACAGCGCCCAGGGCCGCAGCGCCCGCTGCCGGGACGAGCGGCGCGCCGTCGGCGTCAGCTGCCACAGCGCGTAGGCGGCCAGGCCGAGATAGATCACGCTCCAGATACTGAACGCGGAACCCGCGGGCGCCACCGGGGTGGCGTCCGCGGACAGCGCGCCACCGGCGGCCTCACTGACGGGGGTCCCGCCGAGCGCTCCGCTGCCGAAGAACGCGGTGACGATCGCGGCGGCGACACCGACGAGGGTGATGATGGGCAGAGTCCACTTGACCGGTCGGATTGTTTCCTGACTCATGACGGTCACCTCCTGCGGCCCAGCCTAGGGACAGGGTGAGACGGCCGCCACGCTTCCCGGAGCGGCCGTCCCAGCTTCGCGGTGAGGGGACGGTCAGAAGAGCGCGAGCCCGCTGGAGCGGTACACGCTGCCGAAGGGGGCGTCGATCCGCACCCAGCGCCCCACCGTGGACACCCGCAGGTGCCGCGGGATGTCGATGGGGGCCGCGAAGCCCGGGATGAGGCCCAGCGACGTGCAGGTGAAGATCATGCGCATCGGGATCTCCGCCGTGCCGCCGGCTTCCCCGCCCTCCCCGGTCACGGTGATGACCGACTGGTTGAGCAGGCTCGCCGGCGGACCCAGCGGACCGGAGAACTGGCGCGCCAGGGCCTGACCCTGGTCGGCGAGTTCGCGCACGACCGTCACGGGCAGGGTGTCCAACAGTCGGAACCCCTCCGCCGGAGGCAGGGCGCCGGGCCAGTTCGGATCCCGGGCCGGGCCGATCTCCTCGACGTCGTGCTCCAGAGCCGTGAGCAGATCCGACGCGGCGACGACCGCCCCGTCGCGGGAGGCTGCTCCCCGGATGCGGCGGGCGGCGACCACCTCGAAGGGGGTGGTGACGAAGACGTCGACCGAGTCCTCGGTGAGCTGCCTGAACCGCGCCGAGGCGGAGGCGTCCAGACCGACCGCCCGGGCGACGAGCGCCTGCAGCCCGGGAGCGCCGGCGTCGACGCGCAGCGACTCGGCGATCACTGCTCGGACTCGGCAGCTTCGATCCCCTCGGCCTCCGGCGCGCGGGAGAGAATCCTGATCTCCTGCTGGGTGATGGAACGCGGACGGGAGGTGTCCATGTCGATGGTCACCTGCACGCACTCGACCACGCAGGCCACGCGGCCCTGACGGTCCTTGATCTCCTGACGGGTGGTGAAGGAGGTGTTGCCGATCTCCACGACCTGGGTCTCCACCCGCACCTCAGTGGTGTCGGGCATGACCGGACGCAGGAAATCGACGTCGATGTGGCGGACGAACACGGCGAAGTCGTGGCCCTTGGCGTAGAACTCGTCGTTCGCGAACTGCAGTCGCGCCTCCTGCGCGAGCTCCACGTAATTGGCGTTCATCAGGTGACCGTAGCGGTCGAAGTCGGACCAACGGACCGGCACGGCGGACACGTGGAGGGCAGGATTGTTATCGGAAAACATGTGGCTGGGACGTTCCTCTTCCGGGGTGGTACTAAAATGTGCCCCGCCCCGGGCGCACATGGGGCGAGGTTTCTGCGTCCAATCTATACGTAATCAGGCCACCGGGCAGGGAGGCCTCCACCGAGTTTCGCCACCACGCCCCCGGGAACGGCATCTCCGGTGCCCCCGCGTGCGACTGGGGGGACGTTCTCCCCGGCACCTGCCGCGGGGAATCCGTTCCCGGCCACGGCCCCACCCAACGGCAACAGCCCGCCTCCCCCGGCCGGGGTGGCGGGCTGTCACTGCAGGGAGACCGGCCGGTCAGGCGACTAGCGGGTCAGCTTGCGGTGGGTGACGCGCGACGGGCGGGCGGCGTCCTCGCCGAGGCGCTCGACCTTGTTCTTCTCGTAGTCACCGAAGTTGCCCTCGAACCAGTACCACTGGCCCTCGGCCACATTGCCCTCCCAGGCGAGGATGTGGGTACAGGTGCGGTCCAGGAACCAACGGTCGTGGGAGATGACCACGGCGCAGCCCGGGAACTTGGTCAGGGCGTTCTCCAGGGAACCGAGGGTCTCGACGTCCAGGTCGTTGGTCGGCTCATCCAGCAGGATCAGGTTGCCGCCCTGCTTGAGGGTCAGCGCCAGGTTGAGACGGTTGCGCTCACCACCGGAGAGCACCTTGGACGGCTTCTGCTGGTCCGGGCCCTTGAAACCGAAGGAGGAGATGTAGGCGCGCGAGGGGATCTCGTTCTGGCCGACGTGGATGTAGTCGAGGCCGTCGGAGACGATCTCCCACACGGTCTTCTCGGGGTCCAGGTTCTCCCGGTTCTGGTCGACATAGCTGATCTGGACGGTGCTGCCGACCTCCACGGTGCCGGAATCCGGCTCCTCCAGGCCGACGATCGTCTTGAACAGGGTCGACTTGCCCACGCCGTTCGGGCCGATGACGCCGACGATGCCGTTGCGCGGCAGGGTGAACGACAGGTCCTTGATCAGGATGCGGTCGTCGAAGCCCTTCTCCAGGTCCTCGACCTCGACGACCTTGTTGCCCAGGCGCGGCGGCGTGGGGATCTGGATCTCCTCGAAGTCCAGCTTGCGGTACTTCTCGGCCTCGGCGGCCATCTCCTCGTAGCGCTCCAGACGGGCCTTGTTCTTGGCCTGGCGGGCCTTCGGGGAGGACTTGACCCACGCCAGCTCGTCCTTCAGCCGCTTCTGCAGCTTCTGGTCCTTCTTGCCCGCGACCTGGAGGCGCTCGGCCTTCTTCTCCAGGTAGGTGGAGTAGTTGCCCTCGTAGGGGTAGAGCTTGCCGCGGTCGACCTCACAGATCCACTCCGCGACGTTGTCGAGGAAGTAACGGTCGTGGGTGACGGCCAGGACAGCGCCCGGGTAGTTCTCCAGGTGCTTCTCCAGCCACTGGACGCTCTCGGCGTCGAGGTGGTTGGTGGGCTCATCGAGCAGCAGCAGGTCCGGCTCGGAGAGCAGCAGCTTGGCCAGCGCGACGCGGCGGCGCTCACCACCGGAGAGGTGGGTGACCGGGGCTTCCGACGGCGGGCAGCGCAGTGCCTCCATGGCCTGCTCGATCTTGGAGTCGACCTCCCAGGCGTCGGCGGCGTCGAGGGCCTCCTGGAGCTTGCCCATCTCGTCCATGAGCTCGTCGGTGTAGTTGGTCGCCATCTCCTCGGCGATCTCCTCGAAGCGCTGTTTCTTCTCGAAGATCTCGCCGAGGCCCTCCTCGACGTTCTGGCGGACGGTCTTCTCCTCGTTCAGCGGCGGCTCCTGCAGCAGGATGCCGACGGTGGCGCCCGGGTCGAGGAAGGCTTCGCCGTTGGACGGCTGATCCAGGCCGGCCATGATCTTGAGGATCGACGACTTGCCGGCGCCGTTCGGGCCGACCACGCCGATCTTGGCACCCGGGTAGAAGGCCATGGTGACGTTGTCGAGAATGACCTTGTCACCGATGGCCTTGCGCACGTTCTTCATCGTGTAGATGAATTCGCCCATGATTCCCCTTTGTTGTGGAACGTTAAGTCACCCCAAAGGGTACATCACCGGTTTCAGAACGGAGGCCCGCCTCCCTGCTCCGCACCGGCACCCACCGGCTCCCGCCCTGCCTCGGCGTTCTCCTCCCCGGACGCGGGGTCGGAATCTGCTGTGGCACCCTCCGCCGCACCGTCCGCGGTGGCGTCCGTGACGGAAGTACCGACCTCCTCGGGCTGCTGTCCCGGAGCGGTCGGCTGCTGCCCCAGGAGATTCGTGTCCACCGGCCTGGCCAGTCCCCGTTCGAACGAGCTGGGCGCCGGCTCCTGTGTCCCGGCCTGGATCTCGTCGAAGAGCTCGGGGCGGTCCTCGACATCCGGCAGCGGGATGTTGTCCACGTTGTACTCGGTCGGCTCGGACTTCTTCGAACCGATGACGTGCCGGGCCAGGTCGAGACCGACCTGGCTGGCGCGCAGGATGATCCGCTGCTGCATTTCCCCTTTTTCATCGGTCCACTCGTGGGTGAGCAGGACCCCGGTGACGAGGACGGGCATGCCCTTGGTCAGGGACTTCTTGACGTTGACGGCGAGCTGCCCCCAGTACTCGACGTTGATGAACAGGTTGTCGAGGTCGCGCCAGCCGCTCGGCGCGTTCTCGTCGCGGATCCGGCGGCTGGCGGCCACCCGCATTCTTCCGAGGCAGTTGCCCGACTGGAGCTTCTTCAGCCACGGGTCCTTGGTCAGGTTTCCGGTGATGGTGATCGGCAGCAGTGGCATGGTGTTCTTCCCCCTGAGTGATGTGCGGTCTTGTCTTGCACCGCGAACCCTGCCACGCTCCCCCGGGGCCGTAAACCGCAGCGGACGCCGGCCTGTGGATAACTCCCCTCTGTCCACAGATCCGGCGTCCGCGCGCGGTCCCTACTTGCCAAACTCCTTGTTGTAGTAGTCGTCCCGTTGCTCCCCGCCGGCGTTCATGCGGGCGAGCATCTGGTTGTAGGACTCGAACTCGTCGTCCTCGCCGCGGGCGACCTTGTCGTCGTAGACCTTCGTCTCCGCCTTGTCCTCGCGGCGCCAGTCGAGCGCGAGCCTGGCGAAGACGATCGCCAACGGGAAGGAACCGAAGGCCCAGGCGATGCCACCGCCCTCCTTCTGATCGACCAGCAGGTCGGGGTTCCACGGCAGGAACAGGGACTCGTAGAACTCCTGGCCCATCACGGTGTTGAGCTGCATGAGGTAGACACCCAGGAACAGGTGCACCGGCATGGAGACGAACAGCACGGCCAGGCGCACCGGGGTGGGGCGGCGGTGCGGGATCGGATCCGGCCCGACGACCTCCCAGAAGTAGAAGTACCCCGAGACCAGGAAGATCGCATTCATGATCATGTGCCCGGCGTGCTCCGAGATCATCAGCTCGTAGAGCGGGATGATCAGGTACATCACGTAGAAGAAGAACAGGAACTGGACGAGGTTGACCACCGGGTTGCTGATGATCCGCAGCAGTCGGCTCTGTGTGAAGGCGTACGCCCAGTCCCGGATGCCGGGCCTGCCGGGCGGGCCCGACTTGAAGGCCGTCATCAGCAGGGTCAGCGGGGCGCCGAAGACCAGGAACAGCGGGACGACCATCGACAGGATCATGTGGCCGAGCATGTGCATCGAGTACGACGCCGGCATGTTCAGGCCGATACCGGAGCTCATCGTGAGCACGAGGGACGCGCACCCGAGCAGCCACCACACGGTACGCGAGGTAGCCCAGTCCCTGCCCGCGCGGCGGGCCCGCCACACCGCGTAGAGGTAACCGGCGGCCAGGAGCAGGGCGATGGTGCCGAAGAGGAGGTCGAAGCGCCACATGGTCCACACATTGAGGAAGGTGGGCTCCTCCGTCAGCTCGTAACCGATCTGGACGGCCATGGGCGAGAGGTTCGGATCGCGCGGCGGGGGCGGCGGGGTGCGCCCCATGGTGATGGCCACGCCGGTCACGGCCGCCATCACGAGCACCTCGCCGATGGCCACCCGGCGGAACAGTCGGCGGTCGTGGGGGTTGGCCTGCACCTTGGGGATCGTCCAGGCCCGGTGCAGCCAGCCGAAGACGCCGAGGACGATCACCCCGACGGTCTTGGCCACGATGATCAGGCCGTAACGGGTGGTGAACCAGTCGGAGAACTCGATGCGGATGCCGGCGTTGACCAGACCGGAGACCGCCATGACGATGATCGAGAACAGGGCGACCGCCGAATAGCGGCGCAGGGCGACGTCCAGATCCGGGCCCAGGCGGCGACCGTGGGCGACCAGCGCCATGAGACCGCCGACCCAGACGACCATGAAGACCAGGTGCCACAGGTAGGAGTTGGTGCCGTAGTCGTGGTCACCGCCGGAGGCAGAGTGCCCCTCCATGGCCAGCGGCACGATCATCAGGATGGCGCCCAGCATCAGCAGCGGCTGGCTCGCCCAGTTACGCAGGAACAGGCCGACTATGCCGGTGACCAGCGCGATGGCGGCGACCACGCCCCACGCCTGCGCGGTGGCCACCTGCTCGAGGGCCACCCCGAAGGCGTCGGGCCGCAGGGTCTGCACGAACGGGGTGCCGGAGACGTCGGAGAGCACCAGCGGAATCATCAGCAGGGCGACGAGCCCGAAGCACAGCGCCGAGACCGCGCCCGTGCGGGAGGCCAGGTGCCCGTCCACGCTCAATGGGGCCTTGATCAGCCGGTCGTTGTCGCCCTCGGGCACCCGCGGCGAGATGTAGAACGCGGCGAACATGAAGGAACCGACCGCCAGCGCCGCGAGCATCCAGCCGACGGCGCGGAAGAACGGCAGTCCGTAGGTGGTCACGAAACCCGGGTCCGGGATACCGAGCGCGGTCAGCGACTCGGTGAGGAAGGCGTAGGAGATCGTCGCACCGATCAGGCCGGCCACGACGAAGAACAGTAGGTACAGCGGCCACGTGGAGCGCACGCGCTCCCTGGGATGGTCGGCCGCGTTCGTGCTTTGCGACGTCGTCCCGGTCCCCGCCGGGTTCGCGTCCTGAGTGACAGCCATGCCCTTCACCCTACTTCCCCACCACCCACGGACATAGTTGCAGGAGACCGGCTGAGCAGGGCGGAAGGGACGGCGGGAAGGATGCAGGAAGGAAAAATAACACGAATCACATTCGGGTTTCGGGTTTCCTCCGCGGGTTGCGCTAAACTATCGCGTCGGACGAAGCACACGTGAATCGTCCATGCCTCCATAGCTCAGTGGATTAGAGCATCCGGTTTCTACCCGGCTGGTCGCGGGTTCGAATCCTGCTGGGGGCACTTTTTCGTCCGCGGGCCGGGGCAGGCCGGTCCTCCGGCCCGCGGCCGCACCGCCCGACGGCCCCGGAACCGCTCCGTGGTCACTGGGGAAGCGCCGCGCCCGAGAAGGCGATATAGATGTGCTCTCCGTCGCTCGCGGCGGCGTAATTGCCGGTCCGGAAAATTTCGCGCACCTCTTCACCCGGTTCCCCGGAGAGCTCGGCCTCGAGGTTTTCCGCCCACACCCCTGCCTGTTCGGGTGTCAGCCGCCAGACAAAGGCGAAGAACTCATCTTCGCCGGGGGCGCTGAAGACGGAGAAAATCCCCTCGGCAGAGCCGTCGGACACTGGCACGTACTCGAGTTCGCCGGCCGCACCGAGATCGGCGTACTCCTGCGCGTTGCGCTGGAACTCCTCCCTGACCGGCACTCCGGTGTGCTCGTGGAGGGCCACGAACGCGGTTTCCAGACGCGTGACCGTCCCGCTGTGCGGGGCCGGGTCTTCCGGGGGAGCGCTGAGGACGGATCCGGCGGAGAACGGTTCGTGGAAAGAGGACTGGGCGTGTGTGATCCCGGTACCGGACAGGGCGACTACGCCTGCCACGGTCATGGACGTGAGTGCGCGGATGGTCCTGCTCATGCCGCCAACCTATACCCACCCGTCCGCGTGTTCGGATGCGTTCCGGGAACAGTTCGGCAACAGGTTGGTCTCCCTGCTGTCCGCGTGCTCAGGAGACTCTCGGCAGCGGCCGGTTTTCATCCCCCTGACGGCGCTCCCCGGCCACGCGGCCGCCTTCGACCTACCCTGGGGCGCACGCCAGACCGAAAGGAGCACCACCGGCATGACCACCGTCGCGATCATCGGCGCCACGGGTTCCAACGGCCGCCTCACTGTCGATGCAGCACTCGACCGCGGGCTGACGGTGCGTGCCACCAGCCGCAGCGCCGGCCGCGCCCACCGCATCCTCGGCGAGCGGGAGGGCCTGGAGATCCTCGAGGCCGAGGGCACGGATCCCGCCGCGGTCACCGCGGTCGTCGACGGTGTCGACGCCGTGATCCTCACCCACGGGAAGGACTCCTCCCCGGAGGAGGTGAACTACGGCGTCATCGCCGCCGTCGTCAAGGCGTTCAAGCAGCTCGGCGAGCGGCGCCCCCACGTCAGTCTGATGTCCGCGATCTCCGTGACACAGAACATTCCAGCCTGGGCCGAGGTCCTGGAGTGGCGCCGCCGCGGCGAGCGTCTCCTCCGCGCCTCCGGCCTGCCGTACACGATCGTGCGTCCGGGCTGGTTCGACGGCCACTCCCCCGGTGACGACCGAGCGATCCTCGAGCAGGGCGACCGCACCCCGTTGAACGCCAGGCGTGGGGTCTCCCGTCGGCACATCGCCAAGACGCTGGTGGAGTCGGTGCTCACGGACTCCGCGAACTTCCGCACGGTGGAGCTCTTCTCCGGCCCAGGGGAATCCGTGGACGACTGGGACCTGCTCTTCAACCGCGCCGACGTGGACCCGGCCGGCAGCATCGACGGCGTCCACGACCTCATCGGCCTGCCACTGGAGCACGAGCCCACCCGCTTTCTCACGGATCTGGACCGTCTGCGCCGGTCCGGGCCCTGAGCAGAGGCGCTGCGGCACTGTCGCGCGGCGTCGATTAGCGTAGAGGTTTAACCTGCGCATGAAAGGAACACGCATGCCCCTGCCCTCCCCCGGCGCGGACACCCGCGCCCTTGTCACCGGTGCCAGCCAGGGCATCGGGATGGCGATGGCCCGTGACCTGGCCCGCATGGGCCACAGCCTGATCCTCGTCGCCCGGCGCGAGAACGTCCTCGCCGGGCTGGCCCGCGAACTCGAGAGCGCCCACGGCGTCACCGCCGAGGTCTTCGCCTGCGATCTGAGCAAGCACGACGAGGTCAGCCGCCTGATCGAGCGTATCGACGCCCGCGAGGTCAACATCCTGGTCAACTCCGCCGGCATCGCCAGCTTCGGCCCCTTCCTCGAGCAGGACTGGGACTACGAGGTCGACCAGTTCAACCTCAACGCGACCGCCGTGCACCGGCTGACCCGCGCCGTGCTGCCGGGCATGGTCGCCCGCGGCACGGGTGCGGTCTGCAATGTCGGTTCGGCGGCCGGCAATGTGGCGATCCCGAACAACGCGACCTACGTGTTCACCAAGGCCGGGGTGAACGCCTTCACCGAGGCGCTGCACTACGAGCTCAGGGGCACCGGTGTGACCTGCACCCTGCTGGCCCCGGGCCCGGTGCGTGAGGCGGAGATCCCCGACGCCGAGAAGTCCATCGTGGACAAGGTGGTGCCGGATTTCCTGTGGACGACCTACGAGTCCTGCTCGCGTGAGACGCTCGAGGCGATGGCGAGGAACCGGCGCCGGGTGGTGCCCGGCCCGCTGTCGAAGGCGATGAACTTCGTCTCCGCGTACGCGCCGACGGGCCTGCTGGCCCCGGTGATCGGCAACTTCTACAAGAGGATGGGATGACACGTGTCCGAAGAGATCACCACGACCGATTCCGTTGCCCGGGCGACACCCGTCAATGACACGCCCGCCAAGCACGACCGCCTGGTCTGGGTGGACCTGGAGATGACGGGCCTCGACCTGGAGCGCCACGTCATCGTCGAGGTCGCCGCCCTGGTCACCGACGCCGACCTCAACATCCTCGGCGAGGGCGTGGACCTGGTCGTCCACGCCACCGAGGAGGAGCTGGCGCAGATGGACGACTTCGTGGCCAACATGCACAACGAGAACGGGTTGACCGCCCAGATCCGCGAATCCACGGTGACGATGGCGCAGGCCGAGGACGCCGTGCTCGAGCTGATCGCGGAGCACTGCAGCCCCGAGCACCCCGCGCCGCTGGCGGGCAACTCGATCGCCACGGACCGCGCCTTCATCCACGAGCAGATGCCGCGTCTCGACGCCGCGCTGCACTACCGCATGGTGGACGTCTCCTCGGTCAAGGAGCTGGCGCGGCGCTGGTTCCCGAAGGCCTACTACAACCAGCCGGCCAAGGGCATGGCCCATCGGGCGCTGGCCGACATCGTCGAGTCGATCCGGGAACTCGACTACTACCGGCGCGCCGTCTTCGTGCCCTCCCCCGGCCCCGCCTCGCCGGAGGCAGCGGAGTCCGCCCGCCTGGCCGACGAGCGCTACCAGCGGTTTTTGTAATTTCGCGTCCATGGGTTAGTCTTAATCCCGCTGCGTTTGAGCAGCGATGGTGGCTGTAGTTCAGCTGGTAGAGCACCAGGTTGTGATCCTGGGTGTCGCGGGTTCGAGTCCCGTCAGCCACCCCCAAGAAGCGGAGGCCCTGCCCGGAACATCTGTTCCGGGCAGGGCCCCCGTCATTTCCGCCCCACCCGCCCGCACCGTCTGCCAGACTGTGGGCATGGTGCTCCGGAAGAATCACGTCGCCGGGTTGTCGGACCCCGGTGAACTGTGCCGACTCGCCCGCCGGGACGACACCGACCTCGCCCGGGCCGCCCTGTCCCGGCTGGTGGAGCTGCTCGGCACCCGCAGTATCGGCCGCGGGGACATCACCGACGATGACCTACGGTGGCTCGAGTTGGCCTCCCGCCTGCGGCTGCCTGAGGTCAGCGATTGGGTGGAATCACTCGCCGCCGTCCGGGCGGTCGAGGTCTTCGTGGGCGGGGGCCGGTGGTACCCGCTGCTGACCCGGCTCATGGGTGGGGAGGTGACTGTCCCCTGCCCCGCCTGTGGGCGGCTGCTGCTCCTGCGTCACCGGGCCGGGCGGCTGGCGCTGGTGATCGTCAACGGCGTCGTCCACGACATCCGGCCGGCGGCCCCGGATTCACTCGCCGGCCCTGAGCTCGAGCTGTACCGGGCGGTCGAGGCCGAGCGGCCCGATCTCGCGGCCGTGCTGCTGCAGCTGTTCGCGTCGTTGACCTGCCCCGGGTGCGGGGCGCGGTTCAGCCTGACCGGCCGGCGTTGAGCACGGCCGTGGCCGTCACGGCGTCAGCACGATCTTGCCGGTGACCTTCCCCTGCTCCAGCAGTCGGAGCGCTTCCCCGGCCCGCTCGAGCGGCAGGCGGCGGTCGACCACCGGTCGCAGCTGCCCGGCGTCGACGAGCGTGGCCAGCTCCGCCAGCTCACCCGCGCGCGTCGCCGAGGTCAGCCCCCGCAGGCGACGCCCCGTCAGCGTGCCGACGACCGGGGCGGACAGCTGACGCCCGTATCCGCCGAGCAGGCCGCCGCCATCCTGTTCACCGCCGACGATGACGACCGTGCCGCCTCTGGTCAGGTAGGACGCCAGCGTGCTCAGGGAACGGTTGCCGCCCAGGTCGATCACGGCGTCGAAGTCCCCGGCGTCGATATCCTCGCCCTTCTCGTAGTCGAGCACCCGCCGGGCGCCCAGCCCGCGCACCACGTCCACCTTCGCCCCACTGCACACCGCGGTGACCAACCCGCCGCGGGCCGTCGCGAGCTGGACCACGTGCGTGCCGACGCCGCCGCTGGCGCCGAGCACGAGCACCGTCGACCCGGCGCGCACCCGGGCCGCACCCACCGCCCCGAAGGCCGTCACCCCGGAGACGCCGAGCACGGCGACATCGGCGAGCGGGGAGGATTCCGGGGCGGGGGCCAGACCATCCTCGGCGGCCACCGCGTACTCCGCCCAGGTGCCGCGGCCGACGCCGAAGACGTGGTCGCCGGGGGCGAACCGGGTGACCTTCTCCCCGACGCGCTCGACCGTGCCGGACAGTTCGCTGCCCGGCACGGGCTGGCGGGGGTGCCGCAGGCCCGAGCCGAGGCGGATCAGCGCCGGGGTGCCGGTGACCAGGTGCCAGGTGCCGCGGTCCACCCCGGCGCCGGCGACGCGCACGAGCACCTCGGTCGGGGCGATCCCTGGTCGGGGACGTTCCTCGAGGTGGAGGGAGTCGGTGCGGTAGTCGGTGTGGACGATCGTCCTCATCATCGTCTCCTGGCGGAAGAAGGGGCGGTGTCCGCGGCATCCGGGGCCTGCTGCGGGTACCCGCCGCCCGTCACGCCCCTGCGCTTTGAGGCCGAGCCTACACAGCGGACCGGACGCCGACAGGCACGGAGATCACCCCGCCTGCGACACGGTACGGACGAACTGCGCCAGCTCCGCGGCCATGGGGCCGGGCTCCCAGGTGTGGTATGCACCGGGCACGCGTTTCCACCGGGCATCGGGAATGGAGCCGGCGATCCACTCGGCGCCCTCGACCAGTTCGGGATAGGTCTGCTCGCCGACCATTGCCAGCACCGGCACGCTGACGGAGCCGAAGAGCTCCTCGTGCGCGGCGGACTTCGCCCACGCGAGGGCGTCGGCGTCCGGCCGCTGGCTGTCGACCTGCTCGACCATGACCGGGAAGGAGGCGGAGGCCTCGAGCATCTCGACCAGCTCGACGGGGATGTCGCGCATGAAGTGGCGCAGCGCGGCGGTCAGATCCCGGGCGTCGAGCAGCCGGCCGAATTCGACCGCCCACTCCACGGCCCCGCCCTCATCGGGGGACAAGGGTCCCTCCCACAGCGCCAGCCCGGCCACCGGCATCCCGCGGCCGGCGGCGTACAGCCCGATCGCGGTTCCCGAGGAGTGGCCGCACAGCACCGTCGGGCCGGGCAGCTCGCCCAGCAACGCCTCGACGGCCGCGACCTCCCGGTCGAGGGTGATCGGGATTCCCTCCACCTGGGATTCCCCGCGGCCCAGCCGGTCGTAGACGATGGCGGCGATCCCCTGTTCCGCCAGCAGTTCGGCGGTGCGGGTGGTCACGGGGTCGGTCTCCCGCCAGGGTCCGGCGCCGGCGACGAAGAGCAGGCCCGGGCCCTGCCCTCCGTACCGGTCGAAGGCGACCGTATCGCCGAAAGCGGTCTCCACGTGCTCGGACATGTGCCCTGCCCTCCTCGGGTCGGTGCCACGGGGGTCACGGGCGCCGGATAAGGGGACATCCGACGCGTGTCGGTGATGCCCCCGAGCCTAGTTGCTTTCTGTCCCGAAAACAGTGGATCCGCCGAACATCGTCCCACAGACCTCGGCGCCCATCCGGACACGGATGACATGGCCTGCGCCACACCCGCGATAAGGTGGGGCGCGACAGCTGGAAACGCGGAACGTCAGGAGGCCCCGACCATGAACATCGACGAGACATCACCCATGAGCACCGCCGCGGACGTCCGCCGCATCGTCACGTCCTTCCCCGAGGTCATCGAGGAGACCATCGAGGACATCCCGTCCTTCTCCGTGGCCGGTCGGATGTTCGCCCGCCTCCGTGAGAACGAGACCGTGCTGGCGTTCCGGGTGCGCGACATCGACGAGCAGGACATGCTGCTGATGGCCGAGTCACAGAAGTACTTCATCACCCCGTCCTACGAGGGCCGCCCCATCATCCTGGTGCGCCTGGCCCACATCGACCCCGAGGAGCTCACCCAGCTGCTCACCGACGCCTGGGAGATCCGGGCGCCCGAGGAGCTCAAGCCGATGTCCTCCACCTAAACGGAGGAAAACCCCGGCTCACCGGCGGGGGTCGCGCACCCGGAAGGCCACGACGATGCTGAGCACGCCGAACACGATGCCGTAGACCGCGGCGACCCAGACCATCGCCAGCAGCACGGCGGCCGGGTTGAGCAGCAGCATGACGGCGATGAAGAAACCGAAGAGGATGTTGACGATCCCGATGGCGGTGCCCCGCCCTCCCAGGCGGCGGTCGCCGAGCTCGAGCGCGCCCCGCAGGATCAGGCCGGCGGCCAGGAACCACAGGACCAGCGTGCCTCCGGCCAGCGCGGTGCTCAACGGGAAGATCAGCGCCAGACAACCGATGAGGATCGCCACGGCACCACCTGCGAGGGTCCAGCCCCAGCCCCGCCGGTCATGTTTCCGCTCCCGGGAGGCCAGCAGGCAGGAGGCGATCCCGTCGAGGATGAGCCACAGGCCGATGACCACGACGAGGAATACCGCGATGTATCCCACGCTCAACCCCGGGGCGATGAGCATGATCACCCCGAGGAGCACCGCGAGGATGCCCCGGAGCAGCAGGCTGGCGAATCCGGTGGAACGCAGCTCCGCCAGCGGCGCGGTGGGCTGGTGTCCGGGCATGGGATGCCCCCTCTCCTGGGCGGGAAACCGGTGATCACCGATTTCCGTGTCACGTCACTATCATGTTAATCCCTGAGGTTGCCCGACGCAGCTCAAATCTCCGCGAGTAGGGTGTCCGACCGCCGCTGTCCCTCGGTGTCGCTCATCCCGCCCGTCACCAATACCTCGTCAACGCCGGTGAACGCCTGCAGATCGCGCAGCTGCACGGCCACCTGTGCGGGGGTGCCGTAGACCGACTGCGCCAGCAGCTCCGACAGGCGCTGGCGCTCCCGGCCGGTCAGCCGCGATTCGTCGAGCTCCGCGACCGGCTCCAGGGGGCCGAAGGAACCGGTCGCCCGCGCCTTCACCTGCGCCCACGCCTCAGGGATCAGCAGGTCACGGGCAGCCTCCTCGG